>JAKFUT010000217.1 GCA_021732565.1 Candidatus Obscuribacterales bacterium | reverse complement strand
AGTTTGGTTCGGGTGAAGAGGCGGAGTGATGTTACAAGAGTACCCGGGGATAGTCCCGGGTCCCACCCGGGAGCATTCACTGCGCTGATTGAGCAATCCCCAAGTTCCAGCGAAGTATGTCAGGAATAAGATGATCACATCAGCAACTGAAATTCAGCTCAAGACACCGAACCGCATTTTGACGATCGCAAGGTAACCATATGAGTCGCACAACAATCAAATCTTTTATTCTCTCCTCAGCAATAGCTGGCACCTGCTTGTGGTCTTCCCCCTTTCTTCCACCGGCTTCTGCAGCAGACTCGACATCCGTTGGTCGGGGTGCCGCCACAGTCACGGGAATGCGCACCTTGAAGAACATTTTTTACACCGGTGCAAAATCAAATTCTCAAAGTATGGACATTTACTTGCCTGATGGTTCAAAGAAGCCAGCTCCTGTTATCGTTTGGATTCATGGCGGTTCATGGTCTGGAGGGAGCAAAGAGGAATGCCCTCCGGTTTACTTCGTTTCTTCTGGATTTGCCGCAGTTAGTATCAATTACAGACTCTCACAAGAAGCTGCGTATCCGGCCCAGTTATATGATTGCAAGTCAGCAATTCACTACCTTCGCCAACACGCCAAAGATCTGAATATTGATGCGGCACGTATCGGCGTGTGGGGTGCGTCGGCCGGCGGGCATCTAGCCGCCTTGTTGGGAACCACGGGGAATGTGAGTTCGTGGGAAACACCCGGTCACAAACCAGGGGCTTCCAGCAAAGTGCAAGCGGTTTGCAACTGGTGTGGTCCATCCGATCTTCGGGATATGCATCGTAAATTAGCGACTAAGCAAGTGACTCTTTCTCAAGTCGAACCAATATACAGATTGCTCGCGAATCGGGTAACCCCAGATTGGCTTACCGCCGCCAGCCCGATCAGTTATGTCAGCGCAAAGACTCCGCCATTCCTGATTATGCACGGGGACCAGGACGCCACTGTGCCAGTTGATCAAAGCCGTTATTTTCACCAGGTTCTCAAAACCCGAAAGATAGATTCGACCCTCTATGTATTGAAGGGAGCCGGACACAGCTTCAGCAGCTCTGATAATGCGCGAATAGTGCTGGAATTTTTTAAGCGAGTGCTCCAAGCTAGAACAATTAGTTTGTCAGTTTGTTCCGAAGAGCTGTTAGCGTAATTCAATTTTTTTGGATTCCCGACAATTGGTACTGAGATACCGCGATATCACCATCCAAGATGGACGAGAATAGCCATTTCGGTCGACCGGTGCGCGATGATCCCCTGTGCCAAATGCAAGTGATGGTGCGACGAATACTTAATACAGAATGTGGCTTATCGTACCGGAATCAGGAAGTCGGAGAAATTAACGGCGAGCAACTTATCTCCTGACCGGGTAGGTCATTTGCCCGACAGTAACTTCCCGGCTCCATCGATGTTCCATTTGTGAGGTTCGTGTAACGAACCAACCTTGAAGTCGCCATAAGAGGATTCATGCATGTTTCTCCGATTATCCGGGTTCAGATGCATCTTTTATCATTCACAATTGAGGAACTTGCCAAGCAGAAATGTTGACAAAAGAGGTAAGATGATTGATGACAAATTTCTCGCAGCGGTTCCTAATGAGAACCGCTCTTGTAATTAAGGCTTCTCGAAATGCAAGAGATCTGTATAACTAAGTCCAATCTCCTTCAAGTACTGCTAGACCCTCATCTGCGCAGGGGGCTGCACTTGGCCCTGGCTCACAGCGGACCCGAGGGCTCAAACCAGTATTGGACCGCCTGTAATGAGTGCGATGCCTCCAAGCACGACTTGCGAGATATCTTCGCCACAGTGCTAGCTGGAGAAGAACGCGACCACGACTTATTGGAGCCGTTGGTCTTCCACCGGAACATGCCGGAAGACCTGTTGCTCGATCTTTGCGACCAGGAGAAATTCATCAGCCAGCTTGGACACCGACGCAGCCCAAGATCGTTGCTGGAGCAGATGGCTGAGCGACACAACTATGATGAAGCCATAACAACGCTGGCCCTCTGCTTTTACAAAGACGACCCGCTGGAAACTTTCGTGCGATTTGTCGAAAAGTACAAGAACTGCTGGATGTTGCAGTTTAACCTTGCCTACAAATGTGCGGATTTTGACGCAGAAAAGGCATCGTTCATCCGGCAGGTTTGCGCTTCGCAATTTGACCGCATCTTTGAACGGCAGGACCTCCTGAGATTCTTAAGGGAGGCTCCCGGTCCCGAGATATTTCGTATCTGTCTAAAGGGAGACTCCGTGGTACAGCGCGAGCTGTTAGATGTGGATGACTTGCCCGTAGATATTCTCGAAGCACTGGCTAGTCACGGCAAGACAAAAGCCATTCGCAACATGTCCGGTGAGATACTGAAGCTATCTACCAAACCGCCGACTTCTTGATTCTTGCGTAGAGCATTGTCCAGGATAACGCGCGAGTTGAAAATGCGAATTTTTCGCTGCTCTACCAACTGAGCTACACTTCCAATGGAAGAGATGGGGCTCGAACCCATGACCTACGGCATATGAGGCATGTAAGCATCATCGGTCGGAGCGCGTCACCGGACGATTTTATACTAACACAGTTACACTGGTGACCAGCGATCAAAGCGCCACGGCAAGGACTGTGCAATCAGTCATGCGGGCAAACCGGCGAAAGGACCGCCGCTGATCGTCTGCGTTGCTGCCCCGTTATCGGTGGAAAACCGAACAAGTTATCGAGGGGACCCTCTCTCCGCCAGATGGTCCACCACCGTGCGATGTTCCGTGGTTGCCATTCCTTCGTTCAGCGCGAAGAGGAGACAAATTTATTGCGGCGGGTGTATATTAAACCGGGAACGGTGAAAAAGGGTGCGGGAACTTGCCCAAAATCTTGCTTGTAGAAGATGATGCGAGTTTGAGCGATTCGCTCAAACAGGTACTGACAGCAGACAAGTATACGGTTGATGCCATCATAGATGGTGCCGTTGCTGAGGAATACCTGAAAATTTATACCTATCAACTTGTAATTCTAGATTGGGATTTGCCCTCGGTTTCAGGGATAGAAATTTTACGAAATTTCCGGATGCGAGGGGGTGTGACGCCTATCCTCATATTAACAGGCAAGTCTTCGCTGTCCGAGAAGGAAGAGGGGCTCGACGCCGGAGCCGATGATTATCTGACGAAGCCATTTCATCCAAGAGAACTGCGGGCCCGTCTTCGAGCACTTCTTCGCAGATCACCGCAGCTGTTGGGCGATCACCTGAAGGCAAAGAATATTGAACTGGATGTCGCGAACAAGGAAGTGAAAAGGGACGGCATAATTGTGAGAATGACTCCTCTTGAGGTAGACGTTCTCGAGTTCTTTATGAGACATCCCGGTGAAGTCTTCAGCATTGAAGCACTAATACATGGCGTCTGGGCATCAGATGGCGATATTTCGGATGCTGCAATTTATACCGTAATTAAGAAGCTGCGACGAAAACTCGACACGGAGGATCAACCCAGCATCATCAGCAATGTTCATAGCTTGGGCTACAAGTTGGAAAAATGACATAGCTGTGACTCCGAATCATTTCAGCTACCGCACGAACGTGGCGGCACAAAAGGTGGCCCACAGAATCGTAGAAGAGTTGCTGAGCGCCAAAGACAACCCGGAGATTGCCAATGCGTTGAAGGAAGCCGTCTAATCCCGGGTAAAGTGTGGAACGGAATTAAATGGCAGACTTTTCACTGAATTATTTGTCAACCTCTCAAGCCGTGTGCGCACGTGGCAGATCGGGCGCACACGGTGGAACTTAAAACTGCTACCCGGGCCTGCATTGTGGCTTAGCCGTTCCATTAACTACTCAAGCCCCAAGGTCAATACAGCACACCTCTTCGAGATCAATTGCATTCGCTCCCTGCGGCTCCTCCGTCGCCTCGTCCGCGCTAGCCACTCGTTTCGCGCCAGAGCCCGCTCAACTCGCTTCAATTTTAAGCGCTCCCTGCGGCTCCTCCGTCGCCTCGTCCGCGCTAGCCACTCGTTTCGCGCCAGAGCGCGCTCAACTCGCTTCAATTTTAAGCGCTCCCTGCGGCTCCTCCGTCGCCTCGTCCGCGCTAGCCACTCGTTTCGCGCCAGAGCGCGCTCAACTCGCTTCAATTTTAAGCGCTCCCTGCGGCTCCTCCGTCGCCTCGTCCGCGCTAGCCACTCGTTTCGCGCCAGAGCGCGCTCAACTCGCTTCAATTTTAAGCGCTCCCTGCGGCTCCTCCGTCGCCTCGTCCGCGCTAGCCACTCGTTTCGCGCCAGAGCGCGCTCAACTCGCTTCAATTTTAAGCGCTCCCTGCGGCTCCTCCGTCGCCTCGTCCGCGCTAGCCACTCGTTTCGCGCCAGAGCGCGCTCAACTCGCTTCAACTTTAAGCGCTCCCTGCGGCTCCTCCGTCGCCTCGTCCGCGCTAGCCACTCGTTTCGCGCCAGAGCGCGCTCAACTCGCTTCAATTTCGTCTTGTTCTTCGAGTCGCAAATTCAGCTGAGGTGATTGGTGTACCAGTGCGATTAATAAGTGTCATTTCGACACCACCGGGATATTCGTATACCGATAAACTCAGACCACTTTCAGCAAGACTGGTCCTCATTGATTGAAGCAAAGCCTCCGTGCCCTCCGATCGACCCGCTTGCTGAGCCTGGTTATATGCCTGACTGATTGCATTGACCGTCGATTCGCTCAATTGGTTGGCCTTACGAAGGTCTTGCAATATCGCCTTGGAAGCATTCTGTCCTGATTGATCAAAGAGATCGGTTTGTAATTCCCGCCGCTGCTCCCGATGATCAAGTTGATCATGCTCTCCTGTGCGACCAATCTGATCGGGCAAGGGTGGTGCATTTAGCATTTCTCCGGGTTCTAACTTGATTCTGGCAGACTCACCTAAGGATGGCTTTCCATCTCCTTTGGGCTGGTCTTTCGATGCCTTCGACGAATCACTCATGCCATTATCTGCAGACGACTTGCCATGATCCCTCGTACCATCGGGAATGTTGGCGATACCATCTTCCTTGTCTCCTTTCTCATCCTTGCTTCTCTCGGTTATATCGCCAGGGCCATCTTTATCCTTGCTTTTCGCAGAACCATCACCGGTGCCGTCCGGGTCCTTATCCTTACTTCGCTCAGAACCATCATCGCTGTCATCCTGGTCCTTATCTGTATCCTTTTCCTTAGCCTCGCCAGGACTTGCAACATCGTCAGGAATATCCGCAGAGCCGTCGAACTCTGTTGCAGAGGGAGGCGCAATATCATCGATGTCATCCTCTGACTTGTCCTTTCTACCCTCGTCGGTCTGATCGGCAGGTCCATCTCCAGATTGCTCACTAGAGACATCGTCCGGTTTGTCGGCAGATGTATCGTCAAGTTGCTCGCTAGAGGCACCGTCCGATTCGGGTTCCTTTGAGTCCTTGGGGCTATCAATTCCAAAATCCAGCTCCGGCAATGACCACTCGGGGGAAATTGCAGCTGAACTTCTCTGCAAGTCTTTTATACCAGCGATTAATGAAATAGTGTTTTCATCTGACATGCCGTGGGTTTCTTCTACCGATGCCGCGGCTTCGAGTCTGTTGTCTGTCTGCTCAACCATGATTCTTCCCTCCAGTTACCTTGCCGCGCTCTGCGCGGCCGTCTCCCTCTAAGTAGTTCATAAGCTTTCATCACGCGGGCTTCGAACTGCTTGTTTACAATATGGAGGACAAGTCTGACCAAGTTTTGGCTACCGTAGATAAAACCGGGATTGTCCTGAAACACCTGCAATAATCAGCGTTTCACGCTACATGAAGCGGGGTATGTGTACACGAGGGGCGATCGAAGGAATGATTGTCAAGGCAATCCAACAACTCATGCGGTCTGCGTCGGAGAATCTTTCGATATCTCGAAAAGTTCTCTATATTGTTTTTGTGCCCGTTGTTGTTGAACTGTTTTTCGGCATCACAATTCTGGTTCTTCTGGGACAAGCTGAAAGAGAAGTAGCTGAAGAACTACATTCAAAGAAAGTCCTCTATGCATGCGGGTTGCTACAGAAATCGCTTATGACCGGAGTTGTGGCTGCTTTCGAGTACACCGTTACCAAATCCGCAGGCTTCCAAAATGCATATACCGAGAGCAAGAAGGGCTGTCAGGAAAGTGTTGCGGAGATTCTTACACTTACGCAAAGTGATGCTGAGGAGTTTGCCGCCGCGAAGCAATTTGAGGCGATGGTTATAAAAACGCTCAAGCAGGCCGATGATGCGTGTCGACTCTACTGCATGGGCGGAAGCAAGTATTCTCCTCTCAATGTCATTCAAATAAAGCTCGACATCTCAGCTGCAACTGAAGAGACCGTTGCTGCTCTTAGCAGAATTAAGCAAGTGCTGTCAAAACGCGGAGCTTCTCAAAGACACGACTACTATCGGACTTTATTGAAAAATTCTTTGATCACGGGAATGTGCGGTAACGTTTTACTGGGGCTCTTTTTGGCGCGCATCGTTAGCGAAAGCATTAGCGCTCGACTGAATGTGATTGCCCGGAGCACGCATCTAGTTCGGAAGGGACAACAGCTTCCACCAGCGCTCAGTGGAACGGACGACGTGGCAAAACTAGACTGTTTCATTCACGAGATGGTCGAGGAATTGAATGTAACACATCAGCGAGAACAGGCGGTGATAGAGCAAGCTGCAGACGCGATTGTTTCTTGCGATACCACTGGCAAGATCCTGCGTGCGAATCCAGCCGCGGCGCAGCTATGGGGACACTCGCCCGAAAAACTGTTGTCAATGAATATCATGGACCTGGTGACAGAACGAGATAGCGCAATACTTGACGATACCCTCAAGAAGGCCTTATCGGGTGCAGAAAAATTGCCGGTGGAGGTTTCCGGTAACTCCGCTAGTGAGCGACAGTTGAGCCTTTCATGGTCGGTATCTAAAGAACTGGAGGGTAACCGGCTATTTTGCATCGTACATGATGTGACCGAGCGAAAAATGCTTGAACAATTGCGACGTGATTTTGTAGCAATGATAAGTCATGATTTGCGTTCTCCGCTCACCTCGTTGCGGTGCACGCTTAATCTATTTGAAGAGGGCTTATATGGCGATCTGAGCCCGGCTGGCGTAGCTGCTGTTAAGAAGTCTGACAGAGAAACCGACAGACTGATTAGACTAATCAGCACACTGCTTGATTACGAGAAATTCCAGTCTGGGCAATTCGATTTGATTTGCTCCAGTGAAAGCTTAGAAAATATCATACAACAATCGCTCGACTCGGTAGAACGTCTGGCAGAGCTTTCAGGAGTATCACTAAAATTCAACGGCGCAAATTTCAAAGTTATTGCCGATAGAGACAAAATAATACAAGTGTTGGTCAATTTGTTGAGCAATGCGATCAAATTCTCCCAATCGGGATCTTCCGTGGAGATTTGCGTGATCCTGAAAAATGACTTCGTAGAGATAAGTGTCAACGATCATGGCAAGGGAATTCCACACGATCAACAAGGGGCTATCTTCGAGAAGTATCGGCAGGTGAAGGGCGATGGACAAAACCAGAAGGGCACCGGCTTGGGTCTTTCCATCGCTAAATTGATAGTAGAGAGTCATCGCGGACAAATCGGAGTCACTAGTTCACCTGGTGAGGGAAGCAAATTTTGGTTTACCCTGCCCTTGAGCAACGAGTTCGTTGCTCAATCCGCATGACGACCTTTAAGGATAGCAATGCATTTGCATTTCAGCGGCACGCAAATGTATGGCTATTTGCAGGCATCGTTTTGGCGACTGTCTCAATTACTATTGTCTATTTCGCAGGAAACCACAAGCATCGGCTACCACTGTTGAGTGCTGAATGGAAAACCGTTCTTTCGCCGCTACCGCCCTTGTTCACTACGCCTGACAAAATCAATGCGGTGCACGAACGGGCGAACATTCTGCTACAAAGTCATCGCACGAAACAGGGGATCGCTGCGGCACAGAACGAACTACAATTGGTGGAAGAACAGTTCGGACCAAGCGACTATCATCTTTATCAACCGTTGCGTCTTCTCGTCGATCCCGCGGTTCCACCTTGCAAAGAAAAAATACAGGCAGCACAACGTATCATTAGGCTGAAGGAAGTGTCGGAGGGGCGCGAATCACTGGATATTCCAGACGAACTCAATAGACTGGTGGACCCTTATTTGTCGTTTAACGCGGAAGAGGCATACAAATACTTCTCTCGATTGGCAGCCGACATTCATCCCGATGAACCTGTCCGCGCCGTTATGATCTACGCGTGCGCGGCTCAATGTGCCGCCAATCTGGGGAGGAGAGACGAAGCAGAACGGCTCATTAAAAGTGCGGTATATATACAGTCGCGATTGAAGAACTTAAGCAATGAAAAGCAATCAGTCCGGTTTGTGCGAGCGCTGGGGATGGACCGTATTGCACAAGCGGCCCATACTTTGAGGATGGACGATGTATCCAGCCGATTCTCAGAAATGTCAATTGAGCTCTTTGTTGGATTCCACGAATTGCAGTGGGCGGAACACGCCAAACAATCATATTATTTCTACTTGAGTAATCTGTATTATGGTGGTCGAGCCGAAAGACTGGCAGAGGCTATGCAAGCGGCGCGCAAATATTTGTTGAGTCTCCCTCCTGAGCACAGAGAAGAAGGCGTCGGCTGGCTGTACGACGAAATGTCGCAATTCTGCCCTTCTGTCGACCACCCTTTCCGAGATGAAACAATGAGCCAAGAACGACAGTGTATTGTTGAGTTCGAGAAACTTGTGGGTGAGGGCACGTCGCCACAGTCCGACTATGCCTATTTGGAGCTGATGAAAGCCCGAATGCACGCTAGAATGCATCAATTTTCTTTGGCACGCCTCAACATGAAGAGGGGTGAGAAATTCGCCGGGAATCTGGCACTCTTTTCCCAGTCAATCAAACAATTAGAAGGCACCATCACTGCGGCGGAAACTGCGAGCAAAGATCGATGCAAGAAATTAGAGCGAGCGTTTGAACGGAAGAATATAAGCGCCGAGGCAGCAAACTTATTGTGTGTGGAAATGGCCACCATCATTGGATTCGCCTACCAGGAGGGAAGGGTAAATCGTGAGATAGTGGCTCGATTGATCGAACTCTACTCTCGTTTTGTAGCGATAGTTCCACTTCATTCGAAAGAGTACGTAACCTGCACGGCGTTATATACAAAGGCAAAATCGTTGCAAGCGATGGACGAAAACAGATTTGAGGAGGCACTGAATGGTTGGAAAAAATGTCTTTCTCTAACTTCTGTTGCTACTGTCTACCGGCGATCGGAATGCGAAGATTGGATTTGCTACTTACTGTTGCGCGAAGGTAGAATTAGCGAAGCTCGGGAACACCTCAGACAACTGAGTTCCATTGCTGGAAAACACGACAAGTGGCGGGTGGACTGGTACAAAGTACGATACCCCGAGGTCACAAAAGACCACTGATATCGATACTGTTTGGTGATATTGCAGGGCATCAGCGCGACGTTCGTCTGTCTCACCGGTTGACAAACCAACCTCGTCGAGCCTAATTGGCTGGTGCATCTACTTTAGTATGAGGCTTTGCTCGCTTAGCTTTCAGGTCTTTTGCCATGTCCATTGTGGAGTTGAGCAATGCAGTTTCCCATTGGCCCGTGCCAGAGGATTCAAGAGCTTTCTTTAAATATGCTTGTCCGGCCTCCTCGTCACCCTCTCGACTTTTGATCGAGGACATGGCCATTTGAGCCTCATAATTGTCTGGATTGATTTCGAGGGCTTTGGCCACCATAGATTCAGCGGCTTTGAGCTGGTTCGGACTCTGGCTCTGCATACCGATATCGTCCATTTTTTCAGCCCCTGCGTTACTCTGGTCTTTGACTTGGTCATCTGCGCCATTTTTGGCCCGGGTTTTCGCTTGGCTGGCTTGGGCTATTTTTGCTCGAAGGTTCTTGAGCTGTTCCTTGGCAATGTCTGCCAAGTAAACACGCGACATGTGAATGTACGGATATTCAAAATTCGGATATTGAGATATGCAGTTTTGCCAAATTTTCGTTGCTTCAGAAGGATTGGATCTCTGCAGACTTAGCGCTTTCATGTTGGCTTCTATAGCCGCATCGGATTGAGGGAATTTTGGCAAATGTATACGAATGCTGTTTTGTGAATGCTGAGCTTCACTACCGTTCGGATCGCTGGATATAGCATGATCAAAGGCCTCACGCGCTTTGTTAAACGATTCCTCCCTATCCAGAGTTTTTCCCAGGCTGCGATATTCGAATGCTGTCAGCCCTGACAAAGGCACCGTATTCGGTGCGGGCTGAGAAATTTTCACAACTCCCAATACAGCTATGGCCGTGCCCAGAATAGCACAGATAGTTTTCTTCGGCAAAATGGCGAGTTCCGGTACGACAACCCGCGCAAAGGGAAGATGAGAAACGAGAGACAATATGGCGCCGGATGTTTCTTCAGCTGAGCGAGGACCGTATTTAGCGCGTAGCTTTAGTACTACTATCGTTGCGAATGCCACAAAAAATACCCACGTGCTAAACGGCGCAACACGAACCCCCGCTATCCAAACATCCCACCCGTAGAAACAACATGCTATGAGAGAAAACACGGGGAAACGGCTCTTGACCTTAGCCAATTGGACGGCCGCCGGCTTGATCTGTTCTGTTTTGGTTGATTTGTCTGAAATATTGATTTGAGCAAGATCGTACTTGGTTTGTATGGACTGCAGCTCTATTGCAGCCGCCTCTCCCTCTCGACCGATCTTCTGCAAAAACCTCGAGTACTCGTGCTGTAAATTTAGCAACTCATAGCTCACGGCCGGTGTTTGTAATCGGCAAGTCTGAATTGCTAGTTTATAGGCCTCACTTGCTTCTTCACTTTGCCCGGCGATCGTGAGAGACTGAGCGATGGCACGATTAACGGACGGTCGCTCCTTCGTGCCGTCGGCTGCGTTTGCCATTTCTCGAGCCAATTCCAGGAGATTGCCCGCCTCAGCAGATTCGTCTGTCTTGAGCAGGGCTAATCCCATTTGTGCAAGTATCTTAGCAGCAGTGCAGCTTTTGACCTCTTCGTTCTGATCGACCAGTTCCTTGCCCTTCTTGAGGTATATTAACGCTTCTGTATGCCGCCCTACGGCATTGTTGAAGTGTCCAGCGTTAGCCAGTACGCTTAGCAGTAGTTCCAGCGGTGGGTTCGTGTAGCCGGACAGCAGTTCCACAGCCTCTTTGGACATGGCCAGCGCCTGGTAATAGCTCTGTTTTTGCGCCTCGATTTCGGCACCGCTGTTGAGAGTGGCTGCCAGTAATGAGGCAGAGACGTTTGTCCGTCGAGATTCATGTAAGGTACGTGCTGCGACCATTGTTTCTTGAAGCAGTTTGTCGGCTTGAACGGTCGCGCCAGCCCGAGCTCGTGCTGTGGCAAGATAAGCATGAGTGCCAATGTAAACCGGAAGGTTTGCAGGTTTTACACTTTTGGCCGCTTTGGACAAGAGCTTTTCCCCTTCCTGATAGTTACCCGTGTCTGTATAGAGCGCTGCAAGATGACAAATGGTCACAGGATTACCAAAGCTGAGCCAGGAACACAAACGTCGAGCCAAAACGGGCCGGGTGCGGGCAAGTTTCTTAGACAGCTCTTTAAGAGCCATGACGGTGGTAATAGGTGCGGCCAGCAGGAACCAGCGTCCGTATCTGCTAATGTCTGCCCAGTGGAAAGCAACTGCGGCCAGGTACAAGACAAGACCGCTAATCGTCACTGCTGTGACAATATAAATGCAGAGTGTTTTCTGTCTATGATTGGCCGCCAGCTTTTGAGCGGAAAATTTGTCCACCGTCTCCTGCAAGCTAATCAGTGCTGCGGTCCGGTCTGCCGATGCTTCTATTTGGGACCCGACCAGACTTGAGAGGTGTATCGCGGGATTGGTGCAGGTGGCACTGCCATTGGAGGTGGTGCCACCTGTGGTACCGTCGCTAGAATCTTTACAAGTATGCGCCCGGCCATCTCTTTCGCTGAGTTGTCCCTCTTGCTGCAAGTTATTCAGCAACATGGGGGAAGTTGTCGCGATGTTTCTATGCACGAGTTCATCGCGAATAGACTTGCCATTTGTTTCACCGTTACCATCGCGATTTTGTATCGCAACAGGGCGGCTGGCCTTGAAAGACAGTTTTCGTGAGGTGGGTATCCGCTCGGGCGGATTAGCGTTACTTTGATTGACAGTGGATTTTTGAGCCGTGTCATCGAGCAGCTCGTCATTCTCGTCCTGATTGCTCATTTTTAATCACTGCCCGCAGACCTACGTTTTTTCTTACCCGTGTGCGGCACGGGTCAAACAATCGAGACCCGTCTGGCTCATTCACTCCAGATGAGGTTGCTGCGTGAAGTTTTTCAGACGATCATCAAAAGATCTTCTCAAAACGCAAACGCAAGTCGGCAGATCTGAAGATACTACCGGGAAGTTGCAGTTTAATTCGGTCCTCGCAGAGCCTGCTTTGCCACTACGGAGGAGCGACACCGGCTGGAGGCGTTATGGTAAACGTCTTGTTCGGGTTTTTGAATCCATAGCAGAAATAAATGGCCAGCCCGATAGCAAGCCAGACCACAAATCGTATCCAGGTCATTAATGGCAAACTGAGCATAAGCACCATGCACGCAAGAATGCCAAGAATAGGAACCACCGGACTCCATGGACATTTGAACGCACGATGCATTTGCGGGTGGGTCTTTCGCAGCATTATCACACCGCCACACACCAATATGAACGCCGAAAGCGTTCCGATGTTAGTTAGCTCCGCGGCCTGACCGATGTCCATCAACATCGCCGAGACACCCACAGCGACACCGGTCAAAATCGTGGGCCATAATGGTGTCCTGTAAACAGGATGCAATTGAGCGAAAACCTTCGGCAACAATCCATCGCGAGCCATGGCCATGAAGATACGCGGCTGGCCAAGTTGAAAGACTAGCAAAACCGATGTTATACCAGCCAGAGCGCCCACAGAGACGACTACATGTGCCCACGGCTGCCCGACGGCTTTAAGTGCACTAGACACAGGCGCCGCATCACCGAGGTAGCTTGTATACGGCAAAATACCGGTGAGCACCATGGCCACTGCAACATAGAGCAGTGAGCAAATCGCAAGGCTACCGAGCATTCCAATCGGCATATCCCTCTGGGGATTTTTTGTCTCTTCCGCTGTCGAGCTCACCGCATCGAATCCGATAAAACTGAAGAAGACTATTGCGGCAGCACCGAGTATTCCCGGCCATCCCGAAGGAGCAAACGGCACCCAGTTTTCAGGTTTTACAAAAAAGGATCCGTAGACAATAAAGAAGAGAACCACGGCAACTTTTATGGACACGGCCACCATGTTGAACTTCGCGCTCTCTTTAACACCTACCACCAGAAACCAGGTGATAAGCACCATAATCGCCAGTGCCGGAAGATTGAACGCAACGGGATGCCCGAACACGGTGGGAAGATCAATGCTCGAGTACAAGTTTCTCAAGGCCAGATCGCCATTTGAAAAGGCCTTCAGTCGGCTCTCTGCGGTATGAACATCCACCGACAGCCATAATGGAACTTGCAGGGCAAACAGGCCATGGATGCAATGAAGAAAAGTCTCAGACCAGCTTACTGCCACCGCAATATTGCCTACGGCGTATTCGAGAATAAGGTCCCATCCGATAATCCATGCGACAAATTCGCCCAGGGCAGCATAAGCAAAAGTATAGGCCGAACCTGATACTGGAATCATTGATGCAAGCTCCGCGTAGCACAAGGCCGTCAGACCGCAGGTGGAAGCGGCCAATAGAAATGCTACGACAATTGCCGGGCCGGCTCCGTCGCGTCCCAGTGGAGCGTGAAGCAGGAAGTTTATGATTGGCGTCTCCATCAGTTGCTGCATCGCGGGGATGGCCGCCGCGATATCTGGAGCTCCTTGCCCTGCGGCTGCAACGCCAGTGAGGGTGAATATGCCCGCTCCGATGGTTGCGCCAATCCCAAAAAGAATGAGGTCAAACCATGAAAGCGTTTTGCTCATCAAACGCGATTCACTGTTGGCCTCATCGATTAGCAGTTGTGGGGGCTTGGTTCGAAACAAACGTTGAATGAACGTTAATTCAACAGCCCCATTGCTATCATTTGATGTTGGTGGTTTTGGTACTGGTGTTGCCGGCCCTGTCACTAACCTTCACCTCTATTTTGTGGGACCCTGGTCCGCACTTGAGGTCTGGAACGACGAGCACGGAAGAGAGTCCATCCAGTGTGTGCGGTGTAGCTGCAAGAGCAAACGGTTCTCCATCATCAACGCGATATGTGGCATTGGCGATAGGAGTAAATTTGTCCCTGGCTGTGACTTTGCATTCTACTTTGTCTCCACCTGTTCTTTTACACTCCATTAGCTCGATTTCAGGAGGAGAATTATCGACCGTGACGGCTCGAACGTTAATGGTTCTCTGGTGATCGCCGGGATTGGACATCCGATCATCGAGTGTGAATTTAAGAATATATGCTCCATCTTTAATTTTGCTGGTATCCCAGTTATAGGAAAAGCTTTCACTAGAGCTTCCGCCAGCTTCGGCTTTAGAACCGGTACCCACAGGGTCGATGGAAGCACTTCCTGATTTAGGAGTCTTCTTGCTCTTCTTGCTCTTGTCGTCTTTGTCCTTCTTCTCGTCAGTATCTTTCTTATCAGACTTGTCTTCGTCCTTAGCAGCGTTATCGTCGTCCTTCTTATCGTCACTCTTTCCATCTTCAGCTTTGGAATCATCAGATTTGTTGTCATCTGCTGATTTGTCCTCAGAATCAGACGGAGATGGTGATTGGAGTTTTACTGGAGAATCACCATCGCTGGAAGAATTACCTTTTCCCGATTTGGACTTGCCCTTATCTTTTCGTGTGCGCGACTGCTTTTCTTTGGACTCTTTGCCTTGCTTCTTGTCTTGAGACTCTTTCGCTTCAGGTTTGCCCGTGTCTTTAGAATCGTCTTTCGATTTGTCGTCTTTGGCTTTGTCGGGCTTGTCGCTCTTATCGGTAGAGGTTTCTGATTTTTTCTTCGCGTCCTTGTCGTCTTTCGATGAATCCTTCGTCGACTCCTTTGAGTCCTTTGAGGATTCCTTGCTGTCCTTCGATCCGTCTTTTGAGCTCGATTCTTTCTTGGCGTTTTTCGGGCGCAAGTCAGTTACGAGTTTCTGCCATGTCGATCCGCCATCAGAGCTGATATCGATGGTGCAAAGCATGTTGTCGCCGTCCGCGTCGGTACCGCTGATGGTGACATCTTGCTTACCGGCAACAGTCCCGCCAGCCTTTAGAGAGATGGTGGAAAATGCCGGAGCAATATCCTTCGGTTGATAAACGACGTCAACGCGACCAATCTGCGGTCCGGATTGCCCCACAGCCAACGCAACTGGCGATAGCCAGGTAAAGCGATATTGCAGGAAACGACCCGCTGGCGAAGCCAGTACATATGACTCTCCATCGAAATTCGACGCACTCCAGGGGCTCCATGTTTCGTCTGCTTTCGATGTTTCGCCGGTGCGAGTTTCGACTTTGAGTCGCGCACCCAGCCCCTTATCCACCACTTCTGTAAATGGTCCGGCAACACGCAAACGTGCCCAATCAGCGGTGCGCCCGCCATCCTTAACCTTAGATTCGTAACGCGGCTGAGCTGACGGCGAGATATTAAACGCTTTCAGCACAGAAAGATTGGAGCTACCGGCAAACAATCTTGTGCCGTTAGAGGCCAGGGCCAGCACGGCTTCCTGCTCTGTGTGACAGGTAGGAATGAAGAATGGTTGTTCGGTAGTTGGTTCGATGCAAGCCATGGTGATATCACCCTCAGCATCGCCGGCAAACACCAGATCGTTTTGAACGTCGTAGTGCAGCGTGTAGAACGCCTCGCTGCTCGCTAAAGACTGCGCTTCACCGGAGGGCAACACGCGAATGAGCCGTCCTTGCGATGCCGATGAAACGTAGAGGTCGCCCTTCTTCGTGCGAACAACCCCGGTCACTATGTGGTCAGGCGCCTGGTAGAGTGCTTTGGCTTTGCCTGTTGCCCGATCAATGCTGTAAACGGCACCACGCTCGGCGGTACCGACGTATAGCTTGCCGTCATGTGTTGAGAAGAAGAGAGCCGTTACATGAGCCTGCCCGCTGTCAAACAGCATGGACGAGACGCCCTTATCCACTTTGTAGACCCTGCCATTACCGGCGGTGCCCACATAAAGTACATCTTTGTCGTCGAATGCCAATCTGGTGATAACGGAATCCGGCGATTTGAACACCACATGCGGTGCACCACTACCCAGAGCAAATACTTCACCGGAGGGAACTGCGGCGGCATATACCGTTCCGTGAGAGTCTGCCGCCAGAGCGGGAATAATTTTCGCCTTCAAATCAGCGACTTGTTCAACGGCGCTATCATCTCCTTTCCATCTCCAGACTTTGTCACCGGTGCTGTAATAGAAGTAGCCGTTGCTCCAAACCCCTGACCATACTTCTTGATCGGGACCGATAGCCTTCGTAGCCACATTGTTCAAGCCGGGGCCAACTCGTCCCCAACTGTCCACGGTAGAACCTTCAGTTTTACCGTCGTGAAAGTCTTCTTCAGTTTCTTGTCTCCATATCTGGTGCAGCCGCGTATGAGGATAGCCCTTCCCTTTGGGCGAGAAGAGACCAGTTGCGGTGGCCGATTTGGTACTTGAAGTTGATGAAGAGGAAGAACTGCTTGATGTAGACGTTGAGGAGCTGCCGATGGTCCCTTGCAACGCAGGCACCACACCGCTAGCCTGAGATTTACCTCGATAGGCGCTACTGGAACCGAGCGCTTTACGGGCGGCTTCGGTCATCATTGGATCATCGCCGCCAGCACGCACCGGCATGAAAGCAGGGTTGGTGTTTGCAGTCGCCTTGTCGTGGCTACGCACTTCAACAGTAATGACGTGGCTGCCCGACAGTAAATAGTCTGTCAACTTACTAGAGCGAACCTCGCGTTTAACAATACGCGGACCATTAGTATGCCGATTGGAGAACAAGACCTTCGACCAGTGACTGGGCGGGTCGTTAATTTTGGTGTTTCCTATTATCAAGGTCTGCTCAGGAAGCCCGACGACCAGGTTCAATTCGTCACCGCGACTTTGCTTTCTGATGTCGTCCACAATTTCTTTGAGGGAATCCGGCTCAGGATCGGCAATGCCCAGACGCCCGCGAATGTAATCAAGCTGATCGCCACCAGCTACAGCGATGGGCAAGTTTCCATCGGCCGCATCGCGTGGAATCTGGAATGAAAGCGTTTCTATGCGTGGTTCTTGATTGTATGGTCTGAGAATGCACATTACCTTAACTTGTTCGCCCGGAGCAGCATAAGGTTTCTCGACATAAATTCGATCGATGTTGGCTGTCTCGCGGCCGTCTTGCAGTGTAATCTTCAACTTGAAAGACTTGATCGATGCCTTCTGATAGTCATTGTCCACGATGCTGTTTGCGGTTCGATGAACATAAGCTGCAATGGGATCGCCCATCATCATGGAGAACAACTGTTCAAAAATAGAATGGGGAGTGATGTTTGAACCAAAACAATCCTGACGGACGATTGGCTCAATGCCGTCAGCCTCTACGACACTGCTCACCTTCGCTACATACGGTCCTGAAAATTGGTGGGTGGCATCTATAGCAGACATGGTAGTGGCAGCCAGCAACGATGGTGTCATTTGAGGATGATCAACCACCTTGCAGTTGTAGATTCGTTTGATCTTTCGTACTTCATCAACCACGGTGAAACTTACCGGAATCATCTTCGCGGTCTTTCCGATTTGCCCCCCCACCGACCAGGGACGATCGGCGGTAAGCGTTCCGACTTCGGTAACCGGAGAGGCAAGTTTGAACGACACGTGCAAGCTCGGAATTACTTTATGCACAAAGGCGGTGCTTAACGGAAATTCCACCGAACCCGCCGACATCATGGGGTGACCAAACGCAATAACCTTATTGCCGAAACGTGCGGTAACAGTTCCTGTTCCTGCTGAGGTAAAGTCGCCGCTGCTCAGCAGAACCGATGCTGCAGCTCCGGGTTTAATTTCTTTAGCCGCAGCTGCAATTGTGGCGCTGCTCAAGCCAGGGCTAGTACCACCGCTAGCGCCGGAGGAAACTTGCAAACCATATTCACCGAATTGGGCGCTCAGAAATTTTTCAGCTCGAGCAGAAAATCCCGAAAGACCAATCGGAGACAGAAGAGGAATAGGCTTTAGACCACCCACGGCTGTGGGCACGATCATCGCCTGTCCATTGGGCCCGCCCTTTGAAATTTCCAGGGGCGAAAGATTCAATTTGGAAATTGGTGTCTTCTCATTGCAGTCAGCCAGAGAATCTAGCATGTCGACTACGGGCGTCACTCCGGCAATTGGTTCTTTGGAGAAATCGAAGCCGAATGACACCGCACCAATTAGCTTTTCGTTTATGTAAATCGGGCTGCCGGACATTCCTCGAATGACACAATTATTCGCCATCGCAGGCCCTGACAGCTTGACAAGGATCGCGTCGCGGCCATTCAAAAATTTCTTGACAGTTCCAATAACTTGGACATCAAACTTTTCAATTTTCATGCCCTGGAAGACAGAGAGACCATAACCTGTCATTCCCGGCTTAACATCTGAAACAGGCATGTAGCTACCTGAAGGCAAATACTTCGAGACAAAACTCTTGTCTGTGGTATCGAAGAATTGCCCGCCCGGCATGTCAAGCGAGGGACTCGCGGGGATTCCACTGTCTGCGCGAGCGACGGGCCACGAACTGAAAACCAGCATCGATGAAAGGAAGCAGCCAATAAACTGCAACATATAATGCCGACTTTGACCCTCTTCAGATTTCCTCAGGGTCGGCTTTTGATTCGCTTTGAGCGGTTCAGCACCGCTGGTATCGCACCTTCCGGAGGCGCGTGTTCCGATTTTTAACGACCTCAACAGTCAACTCCTGTTTCCGAGACGAAGTAGATCCCCACAAATCAGTTTAGAAAAATGTGATTCATCTGAGTAAAAATCGTAACACAGAGTGACAGGCATCGTTTTATTATGAACCGGTTCCAGCAACGCGCTATCGTCGCGCAAAACGGGCGGGTTTGACCATGAATTCAATAAAGTTCGGTATTGTGCTCGGCCTCTACCTCTGTGCGGGCACTTGCCTGGCACAGGCGCCTCTGCCGGGGGCTCCTACACCGGGAGCAGAAGCAGGCATTGGGGCACCGGCGCCAGGGCGTCCTCCTGCCCAGCTACCGGTAGGCACGCCTGCGGCTAACATACCGGTGAACGGGGGCACTTCTCCAATACCAGGAAGTCAGGCGCCGGTAAATTTTCGCCGGTTGCCAATAAATTACCAGGGAGCAGCTGTTCGATTGGAAGAACTGAGAAATTTGATGCCGAATATAAAGGCTAAAGATTTCCAGGAGATGATAAATGAGTATCTTGAATGGGTGGGTGATCTGGCGGATGGTCATTGGCGCATACACCAGTCTTTCGCTAAAGTCGATACGATGAAGGATCGCGCAGAAACGGAGAAACAAACCACGCTCAAGTTTGGACAACTCAAGAGACAGGCGATGTTGCTCAAGGCCGAATTTCTCATCAAAGAGAATCGGCACCCGGAAGCGTTGCAACCGCTTGTGGAAATAGTGGTGGCTGAACCGAAAACGCAGACAGGCGACTCGGCATATTCATTGTTGAAACAGATTGGCTTCGCGGAAGAAGCGGTACCAATGCCCGTGGGCATAGCTCCACAAGCAGCCCCGCTGCCAACGGAACCGGCAAGTGCCAAGCCCGCATGGCGACCCGCAGGCAAGACGGCCGCTCGCTAGCCATACTACCCGGACTTTTTGTCAACTGTCCTTTATTTTGCAGCGAATTCTCAGCCATGCAACTGCAAGTTCGCAGCAGTCTCCGCGCATTGTAATTGCCAAAACGATCCGTCATCTCCAATACAGTCGCAGATGACGGTGAAGAAACTCGCGTTAATTTCGCCGCCCCGCGAGCGAATACTTCACCTGACAGCGAGGTTTCTGTTCGCCCGGCTTGGTGATGGAAATGGTTTCACCACCGGCGAATGAGGCTCCGCCTGGTCCCAATTGCATTGAAATTGTCTCGGTTGCAGTAGTTTTGTTTATTTGATGATTGTATCGCAGCCAGGCTGTATTACCCTGCATCCTTCCAATCTGCAACCCTGTGGTGACGCCACTGTCCGTGGTGAGAGTGTAGCCTTGTTGAGGGTTCCCTCTGATCGTCCACGTATTTGTGGTGGTGGGTGCAAAGATATTCGCGACGCCTTGTTGGTATTGCGGTAAAGCGTTGATGCCTTGCCTGTTACCAATAACGGTCCATTGTCCGAGAAACTCTACAGGCAGAACTCCGGGAGGTACAACCGGTGCTGGTGGAGGAGGAGCGGGCTGCGTCGCACCAACATTGGCATTCAATCGCAGAGGCGGCTTTGCCGGAGGCGGCGGCAGAGCCGCTGGTTTTGGTTGCGAAGGTTGAGCCATTTGCGGCTTCACGAAGCTAGCATTGGCATTCAAAACCAAGGGCTTTTCTTTGGGTTTCTCTTTCGGTTTCTCTTTCGGCTTTTCCGGTTTGGGTTTCGGCTTGGCGGGGGGCACAAAGGCGGGATAGTGATATTCGGGAGTCGGCGCCTGATAATGAATCTGTTGCTGTTGTGTGGTTGTAACTCCACCCTTAATTGGATCAGCGGCCTTTGCGGCGGGCAGAACCATTGCTGTCACCACCGCCACCACTAAACTCCGAAGAATCAAGATCCGATGGTATTGCCCCGGTCTGTCAACCTTCGATTTCTTCCAGCGAGCGACTAACAATTTTTCCATAACAGTGAACTCCATGCAGCCTCCGCACCGAATCTAGTACCATCTCACCCGCTCACAAGGCGACAGAAACGACAGAAACACTTAACGCTGTCTCTGGCCATTAAGCTGGTAAGTAACTTTGCAACGAGGCTGCGCCTCGCCCGGCTTAACTATGGAAATTCGCTCCAGCCCCTGAAAAGTTGCTCCTCCAGGTGCAAGCTGCATAACGATTGCTTCCTGAGCCACCGTATTGTTGATTTTGTGCTGATAACGCAAAAACGCGGTGGTGCCCTGCACTTTATCCACTGCTAGTTGGGTAGATACGCCCATGTCGTTAGATAACGAATATCCGCCCTGCGGGCTTCCTCCAATGTTCCAGGTGTTGGAGGTACTGGCGCTGAAGATATTTTGAATACCAGCTTGATATTGAGGTAACGCGTCTATCCCCTGACGGGTTCCAATTACCCGCCACACACCGAGAAACTCTCCCGGTAAAACTCCCGGCTGGGCTATGGTGGCCTGCAATGGCGGCCGAGTTGAGGCCGGCGGTGCCACGTTTTGATCGATGCCAGCGTCTAATTTCTTCTTGGGGTGCTTGGGAATCGCGTCGACCTTTGCCTCACTTGGAGGGGTGTAGACGGGATACGAAGGATATGAGGGCGGAACTGCCGGCGGGTCGGGTTGAATTACGTTTCTCTGCTCCACCCCCAGTTTGAAAGGCTCATCAGCCATCACCCGGGATGAACAGCCCACTACTAATGACAAGGCAAGCAAACTGACAGCGAATCTATTCGACATTTAAGAACTCCAGCAGGTCAAGAACTAGATTTCCCGGATTTCACAGTGACCAAACACCCGCGATATTGCCATTCTAACCGGGCGAGTCTAGATTAGTTGAATTAAATATTGACTTCTACGGGAATTAGCCGGGGATCAATATGGAGTCTGCAAGAAGCTCGGGAATCCCG
>JAKFUT010000243.1 GCA_021732565.1 Candidatus Obscuribacterales bacterium | reverse complement strand
GCAACGTCTAACACACGAATGAGATTTACGCGATCCGCATCTGCCGCCCCTCGAATGGTCGATATAAGCAGGTCACAAGCATCCAGCGAGCGGCCCTCTGCGTCAAGAGACAGGGCTTCCAGTCGATGTGCAGCGAACAATGCTGCCGGAGTGGTATTGGAACTACGCTCCGATTCCTCTGCAACTTTTCTAGCTTCGCTCGGCAAATCGTTTCGCAGGAATTCGCTAGCCGCAAGCAGTAGAACGATCGGATTGTCTGTAGCTCGGGCGAGTCGGCAAGCCTTCCTCAAGTTCGCCACCGCAACACTCTTCTGTCGCAGGTAACGCTGGCAATGAGACATTCTCACAAGTATGAGCGCATCAGTTTTGTTTGAAGAGCGAAGCTCATTCTCCAATACTCTCAGTGCAGCATTGTAATTACCGGTTCGGAACCACACGGACGCCAATTGCTCGCTCGCTTCCTGCTTCACAGGCGCCAGGTCTCCTCGCCCACGGTTCAGCCTCTCGAGCAACTCCTTCAAAACTCTCGGTGCCTGTAAATCATTCAACTGCCTGCAAGCATCAAGAGCTCCTGCAGTCATGGCAAAGCTGTAGGGCTTGTTCGATGCTACGTCTTCGTCCATCGTCGAAAAAAATAGCTCTAAGGACTTTCGCAAAAAACCCTCCGCTTCCTCGCCGTGATCGGAGCCACTAGCCAATAGTGCTTTGGACAAATACAACAGCGCGAAGGCTTTGTCGCTTTTCGTAGCGTTGCTATACCTGATGAGCCAATTACGGTAATAGGAAATAGCATCCTGGCTCGGCCAGGAATCCGTTACTGAACCTGCCACCAGGGTACTATCAATCAATTTAGTTCCAAGTCTGTTGCCCGTCTTAGTCCTGACCGACGCCACCAATCCACTCTCAGTTGCGATTCCATTTCGCAAATTTGATGAATAGTACAGTGCCGTCATGGATCCCACAGCAGCTAACACACATAGCAGCATCATCGCACGCGGCCTCGCAGAAGGCTTCTCGGATGTTCGGGGCAACGTATGACTCAAGTACTTGCACTGTTTGCCTTTTCCAGCCATCACCAGTTCAAGATCCGCACCGAAGTCCGACATTGATTGATAGCGCATATTGCAAGACTTCGCCATTGCATTTTGCAATACAACTTCAAGGCCTTCTGGAATCTCCCGACCTTCTGACAGTTCTTCAAGCGATGGCACGGGCTGATTAAGATGCTTGTATATGAGCGTGATGGGATTGTCACCCTCAAATGGTGGCGTTCCAGAAATTGCTTCGAAGATAAGGCATCCCAACGAGTATATATCAGATCGATGATCAGCCTTGGAACCCGAGCATTGTTCCGGACTCATGTAATGAATGCTTCCGAGAACCGTTCCGGTTTGAGTCAATCGCTGTGAGGAAGAAGCACTTTCTGAAGAACTCCGCGATAAGCCAAAGTCGATAATCTTGGCCAGTCGAGCAGTTTCATGATCAACAACGATAATATTGAGAGGAGTTAGATCCCGATGAATGACGCCGCGGGAATGAGCGTACTCCATAGCTGAGCAGACTTGCACGGCTATGCGCAGGCAGTCCTGAGTAGACAATTGTTCACTTGCGGGCTCACATGACAGAAGAGACTGCAAAGTTCGCCCTACCAGAAACTCCATCGCAATGTACGGGATGTTTTCCCAGATTCCAAACCGGTAGAATCTGGTTATATGCGCATGAGATAGCGATGCAAGAATTTTACCTTCGCGCCGAAAGCGAGAACGACTCTCTTCGCTGAGCATGAGGTGGGAATGCAGCATCTTGATCGCGACAGTGCGCTCAAGCCCGATTTCCCTGGCTCGAAAGACTGTACCCATGCCACCCTCTGCAAGCGCTTCGAGCACTTCATACTGATTGTCTATGATCGTGCCAGGCGTAATATTGGGTGACATGAGCCGACTACAGAGGCCAATACCTAATATACCCTTTTGAACCGCGAAATATTTGACGGCTGTGAATCGGTTGTGAGAATTTCTTGTTAACTTAACTGAGTCAACAAGATCATTGGAAAGCACACAAATAGCTGGCGAGTGATCCACGCACCAAATACAGTGCAGCTTCACCTATGCTCGGCTTCTCCAAACAGAAACAGCTACGGCTAAACGCGCAGCCAGGTAAGAACTCGCAATCTAGCAACTGTATTCCCTGTTTCCACTAATAGGCAGCTAACTTGCTTGCACCTAATTTCGCATTCAGAGAGGGACGATTATGATTGATTGGATTGCCGAACATTTGACAGACGGAGGAAGTCCCCGGGCAGACTTCTCTCCCCCGAAAGGAGCAGAACTCTCTCCAGCGAAAGGAACAGAATTCGAATGGCTGCAGAAAGAACACATCAATCTTTCAGCCTCTGAATACGAGATATTGCTTGATATAGCAGCGGGGCTCACTGATAAGGGAATCGCACTTCGCCGTAACATGTGCATTCGATCTGTTCAGAATCGCAATACTATGCTTTACGCCAAGATAGTACACCCTAATCCGATATTTGCTCAGTGCTCCCCAAATAGTAACTTGATCAATTATCGGGTGAGACTGATCATAGAAAGCGTGCGTTGCGGCATCCTAGACGATGAACTACTGAAACTGGGAGATAGCAAGCTTCTGCACTTTCTGAACGGCGGCGCTGACCTCTGCTAGAGAACCAATTTCCATGAGAACACCTTCGAAAAACCGAAGGTGCCGAGCCGCCCAACTACTGATCCTCAACCCCCCGCGTTTTTCCAACTACCATCCCGCGCAGGAATTCCAGATCTTCTTCCGCACTCAATACATTCCACTCATTGTCATAGAAGACGGTAGCATCACCTCCCTGAGGACCGAAACTGGCATTGTGATTATGGTGGACTCTAGCAAGCCGTTCCGCCAACAGCCTCTTGAAACTTTCGAGCCGCCCGGACAGCACATAGAAGAGCGCCTGATTACGCAAAGATGTCCACTCGTTCGAAGAAGTGGTCACCGACCGCCCAAGAGCCACCATCGTCAAATCTCTTAGTTCGAGAAGAGGCCGATCGGGATTACGTATTGACCAGTTTAGCTTGAGAGAGTTCTCGAAATCCTGCCTGGCAGACAAATTCCGGCCGGCCCACTTGTTCGAAATTCCTCGCCAGAAATAGACGACTGAAGCATTGATTGATACCGAACCGAAGTGCATCGTCATAATGCGAGATAGCCTTGAGCATAGCTTCCCTGATGTCGACGCAAATTTGCTAGATCGAATGATGCGCTGAACCGAGCTGACGGAGTACCTACCTCCCTGATGATCTGGAGAATCTTGGAGAGTTCATCCTGTCGATTCGTGCCACGAAGATAGCCATACAAGTAGGAGGAACAATACTCGGCTTCCTCATCACTCATTCGCAGCTTCCCGGCTTTAGCAGCGCTGGCACGCCAAGAACTGTCATCCTGGAACAGTTGCATTATTGCAATTTTCGCCCAACAAACACCAGAGCTCTTGATTTTTACTACACGTCTTAGATCCGCCAATACTCGTTCCGGACAGTCCCTACCGCGAAGGAACAACCAGTCGGCTCGCGATTCATATAGTTCGACATCAGCAGGATAACGTTTGATCCGATCATTGAGTTCCTCAATTTCCAGGTCTGATTCCATTGGCGCCTTCGGGTCTCAGAATACTGTTCGCCTTCCCTGCCCCCAAGCGACAACATGGAACAGTTCGGCAGCTCAATTTGCAGACTCCCAAGGCGCGAATCGCCTCCCTAATATGACATTGACTCTCTTTCCATCAAGTCCCTCGACGCTTACCTGAAGGAAACAACGGCCCGGAGCGTCATTCTTCCAATCAGCCAAAGTGTTGTTGTCTGCGACCTGGTGAAGGACAATACTCCTGATATGAACTGGCGACCCTGGTACCTTGTTTGTCGTACCATCAACTTCTTGGTGAACCAATCCGCCATTGCTAAGGAAGAGTCTTTCCCCGAACCCTGCTATCCTGTGAATTTCATTGTGACGATACTCGATCTCAACCGCCAAAAACTTCTCATCGGTTTGCCGATCAACTTGAATCAAAAATCGCAGTCGGTTTTCACCATCCACGATTCGCGCTTGTCCCTCATTCACATTCAAAATGATACTGCGAGCTCGACGGCTAAGTTCAAGACTACTGGTTGGATCGTCTATCGCCTGGAATAACACTGCGGTTGCTCTTCGTCCAAAGCCAAGCAGAGTGGCTTGACACAGTTCTCTTCCCACAAAAGAGCTTGAACCAAGACCAGCCACCAGGTAAGGAATCGCCTCCGGACCCAGCACAAGAAGATCGCCACGAACTTGCTTCGGAGTCTTTTCTCCGCGAAGCAACTCATCGAAAGACCGCCGAATGTCGGCTCCACTTTGCGGAGTTTGTTCTATCAATAATCTAAGACTACCCGGTACGACTGCCTCAGGTAACCCGGGGAGTACATCCTTTGCCACCGGTTTCTGCTTCTGACCGCTGATTTCCAGCAACACAAGGCGGCAAGTCAATTTCACCGATTCCAACTCGCATTTCGATGCAACGATGTCGGACTTTTGAAGCTTTGCTTCTGACTGCACGTGCCCTTCCTCCAGGGAAGATTCCGGAAAGAAGTTCGTATCCGTTTCCCGGTATTCTTCAATAGAACCTGTTTCCATGGGTCCCTCACTAATACCCGACATAGCGAATTCTCCTGTTCAAAATGTTGCGTCGTGGCATTCATTTCCTCTCCAGCCATGCATTGGTTACTTCATCTGGTATTGGAATACATTCAATTCACTGACTGAACGAATTGTATGCAAGGGAAGAATTTGAAAAGCTCGTTCAGTCTATGCTCGGCCAGTCAACGAAAACCTGGCGGGAATCACACGAATATTAATTCACCATTCCTCATTTAATGAACGGCAGGGAGATTGTCAGGCGTCCGTTGGTGCTGAGAACCTACAACATTAGAATCAGCTCGGAGTCAATTCAACATGTTAGACAAAAATATTGAACCACCCAATTCACTTAGGAATGCCGACTTCGAAGATGATGACGATCAGAGCTTGCCCACCATTGAGGATTACTGGTGGACAGAAGATGTCGGTAACTCAAATGAGGTTCTAGATCACGCGACATTGCCAGAGTTTGTTATAGAAGAACGGCATGACCATTCATTACCCGTGGAGTGTTTGGATGCACTTGCAGAGGGAGCTGGTCTAACTGATCCTTCACTGACAGAAGATCCTCTTACTCTTATTGATAAAGAAGTTAGAAAAGGGCGGCAGCTAACGCCTGAGCAGGTGATGACTCTCGTTCAAACAATCAGGGATAACGCCTCCGTGTCCAATCGAGCCATTCAAATTCTTGGCCGCAGCCTGAGTCCACAAGGATCGCCGGAAGAGCAGGTGACAAAGGCGATAGAACGGCTTGGTGAATTGGCGAAACAGAACGGTCCTGATGCAAAAATCGCCACATTGGCACTTTTTCGCATTCTGTGTCGCAACGCCTACCCTCAGCACAACGATTTCGCCAGAGATATTTGGACACAAGTCAGTGCACTGAGCGAAGAGGAATTAGGACCTCGTGCCAGACAGGTCCTTACTCTGGAGCTGAGCACAATGTACGATCTCAGCACTGTGACTGGCATCAAAAAACTGGCCGAGTTCGCGAACACCACGCTTGCTGGTGCGGATACCTTCAGGACCCCGGCTATAACCCTCTTGCGCGAAACTCTCCTTGCCAATGCCGGACAGTCGGGAGGCGATCAAATCCGACAAGCACAGCTACGCCAAGCAGCTCTACATGGGTTGCTTTTGACTGGTTTCAGTAGTACCAGAGGGATCAGCGAACTGGCTGATATGCTTGGTCAGAATCCCTCAGAACTAATACAACACCTGGCCACGCCGGAAGCCAATCTTCCTATCACAATAAGAGAACATCTAATTGATGTGTGGATCGACGAACTTTCTTCCCCACGCTACACCCAACCCCGTCAAGAGCAAGACACCAGGCGCGCTCAAGCTCTGGAGCACTTGTCGAAATTTATTCAGCATCTGCCCATCGAGTCCCGAACCACGCTTGTCCACAACCTTGTCGAAGTGGCTCGCGCCAACACGATTACTAGCTGGTCCGATGTATTCCACACGACCAGCGAGGCTCCGCGAATTCGTGCGGCGATCGTCAGCATCGGTACACATTTGTTACTGACCAGCGACCAACAACAGCAAACTCAGGACTTACTGCGTATGCTCGATCCAAGGCTGGCTCCCGGTTTCCTGCTGAACAACGAAATTCGCGAGCGTGCAATGGTCTTAGTCAACGGAGAGAATAGTACAACTGCACGAGCGGCCGCTCGTTTTTTGCTGAGCGTTGCCCAAACTCAACCCGAACATGCCCCGGCTATCAGCCAAGCCCTCTCGCAGCCGGCGAAGAAACATGAGAGTGTCAGAGAACAGCTGGCAAGCGCAGCGGCTACCGGTGCAGAAGGAGAGAGTGCTCTAGCACGCCAGATATTGAACGCAGTAGGAAGATCTCCCGAGCTGGCACGCTCCGTAACGGAGTGTCTTATTCTGGAGGTTACCAGCAGGTATCGCCCATGCTCTCCAGAGCGGCGAAGTGAACTTTGCACGGATATACAGGCATTAGCTCAGTTGCATCCACAGATCGTAGCTGCGGAACTGCGTCGAAGGAACGTAGCCGACGTTGGTGACATTCTGGCGAAAATGGCAGCATCAGATAATCCACTGGTCCGAGACCATGCAAGGCAAACCCTGCTCGGAATGGCAACCAACCGAGAACAACGCGAAACCATTGTCAGAGCATTGGGCGAAAGTTATCGCACGACAGGATCGGAACAGCTAATTCCACTAATGGCCGCAATTTGTCAACCCGTTCGAATGAATAACATTCCAGAAGCGTTTGATCGACAAGCCGCACTTGCAGCACTGCGCCAAAGAGCAGAGCAGCTAAACGATACAGCCATAAATGCTCTGTCTCACATAGCGCAACGAAATGGGGAGTCAGGAATACAGGCTGCGCTTATATTACAGCACATGGCAACAGCGGAGGGTCATCAAGACTGGCGCAGCCCTGCAAGCCAGAGACGGAGTGCCGTGCTCTCTTGTATCAGTGCTTGTCTGGAGAACACGCCTGGCAATATAAATTCTCCGCTGCTAAACGCGTGGGTGAACATTGTATTACGCGAGCGGTCTGCCCCCGTCACAAACGACCCTCAAATGCAGCAACGGTTGGTGGCTGCCATCCGAGAACTCCCCTTGTGGGACAGTCATTATCCATACGAGCGTCGCAGCAACACCCGCTTCTTCGGTTTACTTGGACGACTGGTGGCCGGCGATGCCGGTAGCATGGCTGCAAGCGCTGCCGCTGGAATAATTCCGAGCTGTGGCAGTCGTCATTTTCCCAGTATGTTGACTGAGAGGTTGTACCAAATTTACCAACAACACGGAGATCATCATTCGTTGTTGTTCACATTAGGGAGAATGGTGACGGGTGAGGGATGGCGAAGCACGTTCCAGGGTGAACTGGAACGGCAACTACAGGCGGTGCCCGGCGAAACGGCGCAACAGCAGATCCAACGACTGGAACGCTCGGCCCGAGCCTTAAGCGCATTGATGCGGTCACCAACCCTCAGTCGTCCTGAGATCCTTCAGCAACTGCTAGCCACACCTCAAACCCGCGACGCATTTCAGGCAGCAGCACTATCGCTGGTCAGATCGCCGCAGACCTCAACAACTGCAGACGTGCAGGCTTTAACCGACCTCTCCCGAAGCCTTCGAGCCGATCTCAGAGAGGGCGACGGGCGAACCGCAATACTGAACATTGTCCTGGATTCGCTACGAAACATAGCGAGCTCCCCCGCAGAAGCCACTCGGCATGCAGCAAGGGTCGCTTCCTACCTGGAGGAGTTGCACAATGCACCAGATGCCGTTGCATACACGTCTAGCATAATCTCGCGGCTGCCAAACGAACTGCGAATTAGCGCCGATGGAGGACGTATACAAATTTCGACTGATGGCTTCGGCAGACTTCTTGAGGCGATTCCCGGAATGACTGTCAGGGAGTCTACTTCTGGCCGTGTGCGGTCGTCGCTTATAATTGACGGAAACCAGATGCGATTTGAGGGGACTTCAACCCTTGCTTTTCCCACCCCCCAGGGAGAGTGTAGCCTGTCTCTCCACAATACCAGCGCTCAATTAAGCGTTCATGGTGATCCTGGCGATGGAGCCGTAATCAGACTGAGCAATATAAGCGGGCTGTCCGTCAGAACCGCGGGTGGGTTGCCCGCAGCTAACGTAACAGCATTAGACGTGCAGTTAATCGACGACGGGAAGGGTAATCTCTCTATACAGTTGACTCCAACCGTTGAAGTTCTCGGTAACAGTGTAGTGTTGCGTGATATCCCTCCAATTCCCATAGGGCACAGGGAAGACACTCCCCTACCCGGGCTGTTGAGAGACCTGCGTCACTGGATTAGCAATAAACAAGAACGCAACGCAGGCCAGTTGGCAGAAAGCATCGCCAGAATGTTTATTGATCCAACCCTGGCTGGACTGCTGAGCGGACTAAGATCGATCGAACGAAACGGCGACAAAATCACCATTAATTCAACGAGCGGAGATCACTCGTTAGGAGGCATTCCAGTTGCGTGGGACACAAAAATGACGGCTCGCATGGTCAACACTGGCGGGCGCCTGGCGTTGACGAAAATCGAAGGGGCTTACCTCAGCATGCCACTGCCGGGAGACCTTGCTACAGCTCTGGGAATGTCGGATTCTCGAATACCGGTTTTGGAAGTCTCTCTCAGTCCGCCGGACAGCGACGGCAATAGGATCGCAACCATAAAAACCCCGGAGGCATCAGTGTCACTCAAAGTGGGCCAGGACATGATACCAGTGGCGGTAGATGACGCTGGAAACATCGCCTTCAATATCGTCATGAACCGAGATCCGCGAGTGGTTCTGCGCGTAGTATTCGATCCCGAGCAAGCCGTTACGAATCCTCGCAATATGGACTTCAGATTGACAGTTAGCAACCAGAATTTTCCTCGAGCAGTTGAAGCATTTTTCGGTGATAAGATTCTCCAAATTCTCGACAAAGAAAATCCGATTCTTAGAGATGCGCTGACCGGTGTCGAGTCAATTGAAAAGAGAGGAGATACTGTGACAATCAGGCGGAGCGCTGCCAGCAGCCATGAACTACGTGGTATGAAGATCGAACTCGGAAAAGATGTTTCATTCAGAATTACACCCGGCAATAACAATATTACGCTTTCAAACGTCGACGGAGTTACTATCACCAGCCTTCCCGAAGAAGCAAACCTATTTTACCGCTCAAGGCTGCCGGTCCGGCTCCATTCAATTTCGTTAAGCAGTGCCGATCAAAATGGTGAACGCACAATGTCGATTCTATCTTCGGGAGCCATACGCAGTGCTACCATTCGGCTCAATGCAAAAATGAAACCACAGGACATCTGGCTTACAGTTGAAAATCCAATAAGCGCATTCAGGCATTCCTACAATGGACGACCAATGGGAAGCGACCTCCACAAAATTCGCATAGGCGCTGACGAAAAGTTGGATCGCGACACACTCAATCTCGTTGGCATGCTTTCCAATGCTGGCGACCTACGCAGCAACGAAGGTGCTGCCATTACAGCAATCGCCTATCTCCTCAATAATCCCGGTAGCCCTCAAGCAAACAGGGGGCTATTGGATGCCCTCTCAAGATGAGGAGGGTACCCGCTCATGGCAGACCGATCAGGATTCAGTGAGCGAATCGCTTCATTTGTAATCGCACGCTGCGGTTACTCCATGGACTCATCGCGCTAAGCTACTCATTTGGCACCGCGCGCTCAAATATCTTCCAACTACCCGGCAAATCAACGTTCAACTGACTTCTAAATCGCCACTCTCGTGGTCAATACCTCGGACCGCGAACAACTGAATACCTCTGTAGATCTGTCGCTCTGATACCAACAGGTATCCGTGGCATACGCTGACGCTCATAAACTCCTGGACTCCTGTCAGGTGTTTGTTGGCCCCGGGAAATTATAGTCCTCCAGTGACCTCTCACCAGCTGCGTGACAGGTCGAGGTGGTTGGCATGGGGCAAGTGACTTATGAACGAGAATGACAAGGATTGCGTAGATCCGTTTACCGAATCAGATTTGGAAGACAGCAGCCAGGAATGGTCGACGGCCGTTGTTGACGCCTGGACAGAAAGCACAGTTCCACCTCTCAAACTTTCAGTGATTTCGCCGTTGCCCGAATTAGCTCTTGACGGTTCAAATGCTTCGGCGACGCAAGCTGTTGAAAAATTGAAGGCACTACTTTCCAAAGCTATTACCGCCGATTCTTCGCAACCACAAGAAAAATCAACTCTGCTTTTCCACACCGTCAAATCGCAGGAGCAAGTTTCTCCTTTGGTATCGGGGCTAGAACGTGCGGTTGATAAACTGCGCTCCGTCGAGAGTTTGCAATCAGGAGATACAGCGGTCCGAATGCCTTCTCCTGGCAGACTTGACTCACAATTGGCAGCTGTCGATTTGGATCAAACGGAACAGGAACGATTTTTGCAGCTGCTCACTACGCCACTTCATCCCCTCGATCGGGCACAATTGAATGGTCTGTTTCTGGGTCTGCGATCAAACAATCCAACTACGTGGACGAATGCACTCAGAGCGCTGTGGCGGATGGGACCATCGCTCGTGCCTGAGCTGCAAGTCCGATTGCGTCAGGATGATTCGCCCGAAGTAACGCAAAGATTCCAGTTTTTGTTCACAGAAATTGTGGCAAAGCGCGAACAATCGATTACCCGCCGTCTCAGCGACATATCAGCGTCAATTGAAAGTACAGGTCTACACGAGCAGCAGCGCGCGGAGGTCGAGCGTCTCATCCAAACAGCGGATCACCTGAGGCAAAACCCTCTGGAAGTTCAAAGCCGAAGGGCCCTTCTTTTAATGCTATCGGGATTCGGATCATTGATGGAACGGCCCGGATACGAAAACGACTCTACGCAGAACGAGGCACTAGCAGAGCTTGATGGCGTCAAATCAATTCCGATTAGAGCTCGGTTAGCAGCAGTGTCGGTATTCATCGCCGCAAACGATGAATTCCGAGCACACAGATTGTTATTAGAGTGCATGAAGATGGATTCATCAGTCACGACCAATCCAGATTTTCTGCAGGCTTTCGTTAGAGCACGAGGCATGCAAAATACTACACTAGCGGCCGAATTTGCCAAAACTGGCGGAGACAATAAAATTCTAGCGCGCATCGCGGCAAACCTCATTGTCGAGCCCCGAACCACATCGGATTTATTGGCTGGCTTGGATCCGGTGGGTACTCAATCACAGCAGACGCGAGAGGAAAGACTTGCCGAATATGCCGGTGCGAACAATAAGCGACAAATTGCGTTGATGATAGACCACTATCTTTCTGCAGGGACCGACGATGCTGCAAGACAATTAGCGTTGCAGGAATTGCGGAGACTGGCGGATAACCGCGATGTTCATGCATCTACCGCACAGAATGCACTGGGACAAATACACTTGCGGGCGGAATATCGACGAGCCGATATAGACTTGAACACGTGGAGTAGGGGCCAGTCCGAGAATGATGGTGAATTGGCAGCGCTTAGAGCCATCTCTCCGAACAACCGAGAAGGGCGGAATCATCGAGCGATCGAGATAATTGTGGCGCGCTACCGTAACGCAATAGATCAACCCGCCAGACACGCGGCACGCGAATTGCTGATTAGCGAAGTCCAGGACGGAAACATTTCTGCATTGACGGCGTTAAAAGCAATCTCGACAATGGATGCCATATTGCGATTGGCAGATGCAACGCGCCGACTGCAATCAAATGCAGACGGGCGAGCAAGAGCTGATCAGGAAAGAGCATTACTAGACCTGGCAATGATGGCCGCCGCCAGGCAGAGGGAAGGCATCTCCGGTTCCGGTGCAGGGAGCGTTTTAGACTATCTGCGGCAGCGTCCCTGCATGGGTGTAACCGCTGCCGATGTGCAACGTGCGCAGAGCGCCGCCACAATTGAGCACCAACAGCTGCAACAAGCAGCAACGCGAGAGTATCAATTGGTGCTTTGTGGCGGTGGTGAAGTCACCCAATCTACAGCGATCCAATCATTCCGAGCGCTTAGCAGAGCTCAAATCTCCCGAGAAACGAGCACAGCTCTCCACCTCTTGCAAGGTCCGTTAGCATTTACCGCAACGTTCAACAATGTGAGACAGAGCACCGACAACCTGCCGGCGATGGCTGATCTTCTGCTCGAACTAGTGTCGCGACGAAATGCGCTTACGGTAAAACCAATGCTTGAGCGACTCGGTTCAAGCGAGCAAGGAACCCAGCTGAAAGCAGCGTTGGAAAGTGGGAAGAGAGAACGAATTCTGCGAATTCTGGAACAACCGGGAAGCCTGCAAGTTCTTGCTCTAGCGATGAACCCGCTAGCTCATCAACAAGAGATGTTGGCATCTTTGCCGGCCGTAGATCTCATTGATGCTGCTGGCGGTAATGCCAATCTAGAAACACTCTATCGAGACTCTCAACGCAGACTTCAACACGTTTATAACGACACAGACAGACTGGTTGGCGACTATCTATATCGCGACCACTCACATCCCCAAATGCGGAACACAATTGTCGAATTACTCAGTACAGCAAGCAATGGATTGAGGCTCGAAGAGCTAGGTCCTGAATTCAAAATTTCGCTGAGGGATTCTCTTAAGTTGCGACAGTTCAGCCCGGCCGCAACTCAGTTACTTTCGAAACTCGTTGAGGCCGGCACCCTCTCTGCCACAGACGTGAATTCATTGGCGCTAATACTGCAACGAGATGTTCGCACCCAGCTTGTGAACTTTATTCGTACCAGAACCAACTTATCTCTAACCGATCTGGATGTTGAATTTGGTAATTCGCTGTGGCAGATGATCAAGAATGACCGATTTGACGAGACCACAAGTAAAATCCTTCGCGGAATGTTCACAGGTTCGACACTCACACGAACCTCTGTTGAGACACTCATTGGCAATCTGACACAACAGGGAGTTCGGGGTAGTACGGCCCTGAATGAGCTAAACCAGCTTTCCAGAGACACTATACATCTAACCGACGGTGTCAGCGAAGGTCCGTTGAAAGATCTGGAATCATTGGGAAACGCTCGCGACATACAAGCGGCGTTAACAGCCTCACTATCAGAGCTACACTCTGGCAGCACGGAAACGATTAGTCGATCGCTTGACACATTGATCCAACAACTCGAACGCCTCCAGACATATGCTAGTGACGGTCGGCATCATCGACTCAGCTTAAGACTGGCGCAAGAGCTCACAAGAGGTTCGGGAAGCACTTTGAGCGGCCTCTTAGTCAGCTTACGAGAACTCCGCCCCGGAACCGCCGTGGAAGCGATCGCTCACTTGCTCAATTCCTTGACACAAGTGCCGGACGGCGAAACTATAGCGAACGAATTTAGAGCACTGCGAATAGTGCGCAGTGTTCGGCCCGGAGCAACAGAGGAACAACTGCGATTAACACGCAACTTGCTTGATCAAGAAATCGAAGCAAGCCGATTGGAAGGAAATTTAAATCGTTCGGCAGTGGACTGGCGAGCATGGACGATAGCCAGCGAAACTGTAATTCGAATCTCCGCCTGTGCACCGACAGAAACCATCGAGACGTTGCGTGCTTCAATACACACGTTAGGAACCGAAAGCCGGAATGGAAATGTCTACGCAAGAGAAGCATTGGCAGCAATACTGGCTATCCATACCAATGTTCCCGATACGATGGCATATTGGCTGCGTACGCATGGAGAGCGAAATGGCAAACAATTGTATGTGCCTAATTTGGCTGGTCTGTCCGAATCGATGCGGAACGAACTGGCCGAAATTGCAGTAGATGAAATTGCCCAGTTAGCTGAACAAGGTCAACTAACCGCGGAACTTGCCAGTTCTGTGGCGATAGCCTATGCATCGAGGTCAGAAAGAGGTGAAGCGTTTGATTGCACCTTATATACCATCTTGCAAGATGGCATGCGGCATCCCGCCACTCGTCAATTCACACTAACGGGAATCATGGAAGCCATTCGTTCCCGCGCGCCGCACACGGAAGCCCTCGCACATCTCTATATAAACCGGCAGCGTCCCGATCAGTTCTCGGTCAGTTTCGAAAACGGCGGACTGCTGCTTCCTTCCCTGGCGAATCATTTACCGGATCTGGAAGCAGCTGCGCGACGAGGAGACGGTGCTTCCCTTACCATTTTGGCAGCGATAACAGCCGGAGTAGCCGACACCAACCTGAACGTCAATCCATACCGCCGCCACACGAACGGTACCGCCATTCCTCCTCATGTCCGTAGCACGACGTTGCAAGATGGAGGCACCGTGGTTGAGCAGAATCCCATTTCTCGGCAAGCGCGGTGCATTTTAGAAGCGGCAGCTTCTCAGCATCGAGCAAGTGCAACCGCCGCAATGATGAATTTCCACGGGATGTGCGACTGGAGGTTTGACAACAGAGAATTCATGGGGACACTTGGCCGCATAGCTTCAACCATGCCACCGGGAGAATTCTCAGAAGACATAAGATTGGCTTTGCGATCAGCTTTCCGTTATATCACCAACAGTGATGACAATTGGCGTGATTCCGACGAGCATCGTTACCGATGTGCATACCACAGTGCATTCGAGGGATTTCTAGCAGCGAGCCGTCACTGGACCGTTAGTGATGCGCAGGCCATTACCCCTGGCGCCATCACACCAGAATTGCTCGAGCATCTTCGCCAGTTCGGCGATCAAATTCCCCGACCTGCTGCTCGAGCTGTGCTGGATATGCTCGAACTTCAGCTTCGGGCCGAACCGGAGCGTTTGTTGGAACATAGAATGAACGCGCTCAGGTGTATGGCGGCACTTGCTCCTCACATGAGCGAACATCATGTTCGAGTGGTGGCAAATTACGGTACAGATGCGACATATGACGGAGCGCAGCTTGGTCTGACGAATAGAGTGCGTGGAAACCTGCTTCTGAATGGTCTGGGCCTGCAAGGTCAAAACCGAAATATCTTTCAAGCTGAATGTGCCGCCGTACTTCTGCAAGTGCTGGCCCGGTCCCAAAATTCCCCCACCGAAGGAATGGATGGTCCGCGAGAACTGGCATTTACTGCGTTTACCGGAATGCCTTGGCATATTTACCAAAACGGGAGTAGTGGAGCAATAGTAAATTCAGTAAACAGCGGTCCTTTACGGGAAGCGCTTGTTGCCTATTTTCAAGAAAGTGAGTTCAGACCCGACCTCGCCGCAGAGATCAACTTGATTGTAGACGGTGCCAACCTGCCTCGCCCCACCGCCGCGTTGCTTTTGGAACATGGCATTGCCAGAGGAGCGGTGGGAAGTAATAGACCGGTGGATCGTCCTGCCAATGTGTTTGAAATTGCCAGGCAAATCAATCTAAATTACTCGACAAATGGTCGCAACGGTGAGCGAATCGTTCGGGAGGTTCTGGGCAATATCGAGGTATTGAATACATTGCCACCGCACCTTCGCGCACAGCTCATGGGTTGGAACGAGCTTTCGGCAACGCAGAAAGCGGCGTTAGGCTGGAGAGAAACCCCCTTTGACTTCGACTGGAACATCGCGCGGTATGTTAGATCGCTAAGCCAGTGGAATCGCATGAGCGAGGCGCAACGAAATGAGTTTCGCTGGCTGGAAGCTCAGCACCTAAATCCTCAGTTGATCATTGGACAGATGTTTAACAACTGCTTGCAAAGAAGCCCCTTCAGGGATCTGTTGGCGGACATTCCGGCACGACTGAACGCGCAAACCCTTGCAGCACGTCAACAACTGCAATCGTTGCAACAACAGATTCAGTCTCTTGAAGCACAAAGAACCGGCAATCTCGAACAACTCATCACCATGACTGGAAACGGTCTCCCGCTGCGTAATCGCTTAGCTCGCAATGGTGTTGAATACGTCCACAATTACATTGGTGGCACCTTACGCCTCAGTAGTCTTGGAAATGTCAATCTTCACAATCTAGACGATCACTTCAGTCAACTTGCTAATAATGCTGATGGCGGATTTTCACGGCGCCAGGGAACGCTGGCTGGTTCATTCGACGGGTTGCGAGCTGAAATGGCACGACTGCAGGCCCCCCTGCAAGCCTCACATCTTCGTCTTGCACAACTTGAAGCAATCGCCAGAATTGGAGAATACATTCAATTTCGCAATAACGGCCAATTGTCCGAGGCCAGACGCCTGGCGGTGGGTTTATTGCAGGAGCATGGAATCAACCTCTCCCAGATTTGTCCGCGGATCTGGCAGGATCTTGTTGAGTCTCGAGATAGCAGCATTACCGGAAGCAGCATTCTGCGGCAACTTAAGCTCAGGAATGCAGCTCACTGGGACACCCTGCCCATATACAGCACAGGCAACGGTACAGAGTCAGGCAATACAGTGCTAAGACGGGTTCTCGGTTTGACGAACTCACTCAATGCCAACGAACGGCAAGGCTTATTACAGCTCAGAGGCAATCCTTCGCTTCTAGATTTGACCGCGCTGAGAGGTTACATGTTCCAGAGTCTCCATAGCGACTCTGTTCTTTCAGATTTCTCACGAACAGCCAGCGAAATTCAGCAGCAAATGCAGGAATTTAGCGGTTTTGCAGAAGCCGCTCAGCGCGGACACCTATATGAGGGGGGTCTCAATACCCTCAGAACTCATGCAAATTTCTTGCAAGAGGCCTTCAACCGAATTACTCCGAACCAGCTCGCACAGTTGAGAGACAGAATCACTGTCCTGGATGCGGCGCTGAGAGAGGCAGCTTCCAATTCGCAGATCGATGCCGCGACCAGAAGGCAACTAACTGAAACAGTTCAAACATATAAACGCATGCATGACATGTTCAATGGTCCGGGCAATGCACCATATTACTTCACTGATGGCCGTCAGAATTATATACACTTGCGAGACCTGATATCCAACGTGCGCGAGGGACGAATCACGGCCACTACACTGGCCAACTGGTTTCGCGAGAATGGTCCGCTGATTGTCGCAAGCGTAGCAGCTATGGCTCTAACGGCAGCGGCGTGTGCTTCTTGCGGCATAACCTCTCCGCTAGCGGTTGGAGCCTGGTGCGCGGTTACAGGTTTGATTACTAGAGAAGTCGTTAATGAGGCATTCTACAGGTCGAATGCAAACGGCCACACGGGATGGGGACCAACGCAGAACAACGGGGCGAGAATCTCGGATTTCTACAGAAGACGAGTAGAGGGATTGGACAGAGGAGAAGTTGAGAATCAACTTCGAGATCTAATGCTACATGCAAGCAAAAACAACGAGCGTTATGCCATTGAGAGTTCATTACTGGTAGACGCTTTAGGCACTGTTGCCATTCCATACGTGCAAGAGGTGGCGCGAGACTGGGTCGCATTTATCGCAACGGCAAGTATTACACATCATCTTCTCGCTGCACGGGGCAACCAATCAATAATCACATCGTTTCGACAGACGATGAGACCAGAATCACCAGCTTTGCAGCAATTGGCCTTGCAAGGCGAACGCCTGGCACTGATAGCCAATGGCTCAAGCCCTTCCGCAGCCTTCGCACGCCAATTTTTCAGACTTAGCATGCGCGAATTTCTTCTCAACAGCGGAATTACCGCCTCCCAAATGTCTGTGGAGGCCGGCATGCAGATTGGTTTCGAATCGATAACCCGTAACAATCTGACACCGGAACGACTTCAGCAGATGGGTGAGACAGGACAGTTCCTTTTCTCTTTTGCCACGTCAACTGCGTTGGCATTGGGTCACGGAGTAATAGTCGGTAGGCAGAGCAGTAACGCCCAAAATCGGATATTAGAGCACGCCCAAATTCGCGAAGGCAACGTGCTGGAATTTCGCCTTGCCCACGGCGCGAACCAAAATACATTCTTGGAACATCTACATCTACACGGATATGATGTGCGCGCAGTGCCAGGACGCAATGGCGAATGGAGCATACGTCCCGTAGGGGCAAGTCCCTCATTGCGACCAATGACCATTCGAGACATGGCTAATCAGGTGGGCCAGGGGAGCTGGTTGAGAGACTTGCTCAGACCGGTACCCGTCGTGCCAGAGATAAATGCTTCCAGCAACGCTGCTACCCCGGGCGACAGACCGGCACGGCTCCCGGCGTTGATAAGGTTAGTTGAAATGCCGCAATTGGGTCGAGAACTGGTAGTGAAAATAGATGGAATTCGACTGAAGCTGTCTTCTGTTGACGGAACTACATTCACCGGAGAGCATGGTGGTACGTGTGTGCGCTATAGTTTGTTGACAGACAACGGCAATTGCTACTTAGTCCGGCCAGCCAGTGCTGGTTCAGGCCAGCCACGAGCCCTGGATCTCCGCCGACACTTTGCCAGCGGCGACGGAACTGTTAACGTCCTCGATAGCCGCCTTCCAGAGATTGCGGCAAGGCGAGCAATCGCTGAGGCGTCGCTTACAGAGCCGCTTAGAGCAAGTTTAGATCGACTAGTTGACTGTGGTCCTCGCGGAATTGACGTTGTTCAGCGCATTCTCCAACTGCAAAACCCTGAGCAGCGCAAGGCCATTTTAACCGCACTTGCAGCAGAACACCCGAACCGGCGACTGGAAACGGCGCATCGGCTCCTCGCAGAGGCTCGATTTGCTGACGCACACCTTGCTTTGATTTTGCAAAACGGCGACGAACAAACCCTCAATCACAACTTGAACCTGCTTGACCTGGATTCACAGGAGCGCACTGCGCTAGCTCAAGGATTCGGTGATGGTTCGGTCAGATTTGTAGTGCTCACTCGCGACTTTCTTAGAACACACGACTTCTTTACGCGTGACAATATCCGACCACAGACACAGGCACAGTTACGTTCTGCGGGATCTTATAACCCACTGAGAGCAGATCAAGGAATATTTGTTGTTCGCGTGGGAGATCAGTATCACGTGATAAACGGAAACAACAGAATTCATCTGTTCGGTTGCAACCACAGTAACCCCCATAACTTAGGTATTCCTGTATTCTTATTCGATAGTCCAGAGTCCTTTCAGCGCAACATAGGCGGCGAGTGTCGGGACCAGTTGAGACGCGCCCGCCCGTTCAAATTTGACTGAACATCAAAGTCGTTAACCGCCGTGCATCCGTAAAACATCCTAGCCAAGCTAGCCCTGACATGAGCGATTGGACGCATGAAATGACCGTCGAAGGGCTGCGTAATCTATCGATTCACGACAGGCGAACATCAACCGACGTCCGATTCACGGTGATCCATGCACCCATTGGACACACTTCAGCAAGGCTCACCACTTTGGGCAAGATCATACACGACTGCAGGAAAACTTCTTGTCCTCCCGCAATAAACTCTCGGAGCAAGCCTATGCGCAGTACCGAGATTCTTAGATCAATAGAAAGCAATTTGGACAAAATCGTGTCAGGCTTTTGTTGACTGCAAAATCCTATGCTAGCTCAACTTGGAAGTAGGTAGGAGACCACTACATGAATACGGAATTTGAAGACTTTACCCACATCGACCTCAACGCCGATGATGACAATGAGAACAACGCTGTAGTTGACGAACTTTATGGAGAATCCAATGAGAAGACGGAGAAGACTAGCCGGCAAAAAGACGCTGCCGAAGATGAAGGACTTCGGCTGAAGAACGCGGAGCATTGGCAAGTAAAGCAACTCAGTGCAGCATTGCACAATGGTGATTTGAATTCTGCGCAAGAAATCTTGGCCGGTGTTGCGAAGAATCCACAGTCTGTGAAACGAGTAATGACCGCAATCAAAGAACAACTCGAGAAGGCAAATAACACTAATGCAATTCGATGGGAAGTAGGCGTTGATAGCAATAACGAAACCATCGTTCGGTTGCATATTACTCATACCCCCGAGACGGTTGGCAAGGTAGCTGCTATCCAGAGCAGAATAATGGTAGGTAGCGATGGTGCCCATTCTGCTTTAACCAACTTCGGTAGGCACATGGACCCGGCAGAGCACCTTCGTGAAGTGATGGTCATTCCGTCGTCGGATACTCAAACTCTCGAGCACATCATCCCGAGATTACAACTACAGTGGCAGCAATACTCCAATGAAGTGATTAGAATCAATCCCGAATATAATGGTTGCATCAAGCGTCCACCAGACGGTGGCATTTGGAAAGAGCAAAAGAAATAACCGGCTTGATCAAACAGCCCGGTCAATCAAGACAAGCAGTGGTAGCTCAAGGGACGAGCTTCCCCAAATACACAGTTTTTGTAATCTTCGATGCAGACTATATGCCCAGACGGCAATTGCCAATCTTTGATTGAATCCGTCTAGTGCCTCAATAAGGAGTTTGAGGTTCTGCACGGATGTCTTTAGCATCGACCTAATACCACACAGCACCACTCCGGTTGGAACATCATCCGTTCCTATTGATTGCCCGGTGCAGATTAGATGGTTGAGTCTCAATGGTATTGCGGCTTAAGTGCCGAGGCGAGGGTGTCAGAACGGATGGCAGCTCGGCGACCGCGTGTCGCCGAGATCTGCCATCCGCTGCTAAGTAGTGCTGCCGCACCCATTTTTGCGCCATCCAGATTCATATGATAAACGACGGTTCTAAACGGGATATACACCGACGACGGAAATGAACAGATTTTCCGCCGCCAGCAACGAGGAGAGATTATGATCGGAAATATGAATGCGGTTGTCGCAATATGTACTGCGCCTTGCAAAAATCGCTGTTGCGTTGCTCATTCAGCTAAGGTGCCCGACCTGTTAGACAAAGTGATCGATTTCTTAACGCGCGGTTCTGAGGCAGAGGCTTTGTTAGTCGACATGACGGTTCTTCGTGATGGAGTAGGATTTGACGATCTCATCCTGGAGGATATCGATGAAGTTGTTGATCTGATTAGTTATTTTACGGATCGCACCAGCCCTGCAGCTGGTGGCTGAAACTTATGAGTCTAACATCGCGGCGAGCGATGGAACCGCATGAAGATGACTTTCTGAATGTTGATCTAATCAAGCAAGAGTTTTTTGTCAGGTTTTTGTAGGGTCAAGGAAACCATACTCTCTAAGGTTCGCAAGAGTGCTACCGGTAGCCTGTTTTCCAACGGATCTCTTGCTCACCAAATCACCGCAAGCATGGAGCGAAATCATGACAGACAATAACGATGAAGTGAATAAAAACGAACAATTGGAAGATTTTGGGAGGCAAGATTTTGATCCTGCGGTTTCCAAATGGATCAACGAAGCACTCGCATTGATGGACCAGCAGACACCGCCAGTAGCACAGGTCGCCAAGCAACGCGAAATGGTGAATCAACGTGAGGCAAGATGCGGTCTGGAGATCCCTCCAGTAAATTCGCCAGAGCAGCCGAAAACACGATGCTCAGCAGATTTGCACAGACCGCAAGCTGAGCTGCCACCACCTGGTGCCCCGTTACCGCAACAAATTGAGCTGCCTCAACCGATCTGCCGTGCTGAATTACTACCAATAGGACGGTGTGGTACCGCCTTGCCGCAACAAATCGAGCTACCAGCCCCTCAACCAGTAGAGCAGCCACAACAGCGGTGCCGTGTTGAAACACCGGTACCGCCACCAGTAGAGCAGCCTCAACAGCGGTGCCGTGTTGAAACACCTGTACCACCAGTAGAGCAGCCTCAGCAGCGTTGTCGCGTTGAAACACCGGTACCGCCACCAGTAGAGCAGCCTCAGCAGCGTTGTCGCGTTGAAACACCGGTACCGCCACCAGTAGAGCAGCCTCAGCAGCGTTGTCGCGTTGAAACACCG
>JAKFUT010000318.1 GCA_021732565.1 Candidatus Obscuribacterales bacterium | reverse complement strand
GTCGGCGTCGGCTTCTCTTTGTTCGGCGTCAGCGTCGGCTTCTTTTTGTTCAGCGTCAGCGTCGGCTTCTTTTTGTTCAGAGTCGGCGTCGGCTTCTTTTTGTTCAGCGCCAGCGTCGGCTTCTTTTTGTTCCGCGTTAGGATCGGCGTCCTGTTGTTGCTCCGCGCCAGCATCGGCCTCTGTTTGTTGCTCCGCGGTAGGATCGGCCTCCGTTTGTTGCTCCGCGTCAGGATCGGCCTCCGTTTGTTGCTCCGCGCCAGCATCGGCCTCCGTTTGTTGCTCCGCGTTAGGATCGGCGTCCTGTTGTTGCTCCGCGTTAGGATCGGGGTCCTGTTGTTGCTCCGCGTTAGGATCGGGGTCCTGTTGTTGCTCCGCGCTAGGATCGGGGTCCTGTTGTTGCTCCGCGTTAGGATCGGCGTCCTGTTGTTGCTCCGCGCCAGCATCGGCCTCCTGTTGCTGCTCCGCGCCAGCATCGGCCTCCGTTTGTTGCTCCGCGCTAGCATCGGATTCCTGTTGCTGCTCCGCGTTAGCATCGGATTCCTGTTGCTGCTCCGCGCTAGCATCGGATTCCTGTTGTTGCTCCGCGTTAGGATCGGCCTCCTGTTGTTTCTCCGCGCCAGCATCGGCCTCCTGTTGTTTCTCCGCGCCAGCATCGGCCTCCGTTTGTTGCTCCGCGTTAGCATCGGATTCCTGTTGCTGCTCCGCGCCAGCATCGGCCTCGTGTTGTTGCTCCGCGTTAGCATCGGATTCCTGTTGCTGCTCCGCGCCAGCATCGGGCTCCTGTTGCTGCTCCGCGCCAGCATCGGCCTCGTGTTGTTGCTCCGCGTTAGCATCGGGCTCCTGTTGCTGCTCCGCGCCAGCATCGGGCTCCTGTTGCTGCTCCGCGCCAGCATCGGCCTCGTGTTGTTGCTCCGCGTTAGCATCGGATTCCTGTTGCTGCTCCGCGCCAGCATCGGGCTCCTGGTGCTGCTCCGCACCAGCATCGGGCTCCTGTTGCTGCTCCGCGCCAGCATCGGCCTCCGGTTGCTGCTCCGCGCCAGCGTCGGCCTCCGATTGCTGCTCCCCCTCGGCTTCGCCTTCACTTTGTGATTGCTCCACCTCTACTTCAGTTTCCCCTGCAGCTCCATCTGCATTTTCTTCGGGAACAACTATGTCGCAAGTCTCATCACTCGCTGACTCAGGTACATCAATTTCTACATCACATTCAAAGCTCCCATCGACTTCAGCCTCTGGCGCTCCCGTGTCAATTTCCACTTCACTTTCGCACGTGGTATCTGGACTAGCCTCGATACTATCCGCAACAATCTCTGGAGCACCTGTCTCAACACTGGGAGCGTCAGGAGTGGTCACCGATTCACTGGCAGATGAGGTGCCTTCACCGCCGCCCATTCCTTCACTGCTTCCAAATTCACTTGACACTGCCTTACCTCTGTTTTTTCCTTCGCAGTTGAATGTTTGTCATAGTCTTCCGTACATTAGTCGCTAAGCGCGCCTCAATCGGCGTTCGCATTCTTGCCAACACCAACCGTTGAAACTTGATCAAATAACCAACGTAATTTGCCGTCCTCAATGTTTGGAAAGTAAGTATGAGTCAAGTGAAGTGCGAGACACCATGAGGCATCCACAATCTCTGCCCTTCCCCGTGCTGGCAACTGGTCGGCAATCAGCGCCGCAAATCGCTCAACTTTAGTCGGAACTGGCGCATCTTTACTAAGAACGGCTTTAAAGCTGGCCTTCAAATCGTCCCCACCCTCTTTAATTAGCGAGTGCGACGGCCATCGGAAGTCACACGTTTTGATGTGTCCGCAAGATTTGCAGCCTTCAAACGGTCGATCAGGATCTCTGATGCTATCAGTCAGACTGCGCATGTGTTCCATGACTTGCTCATCACTCACTACTTCGCGATACTTCGCGCCACGCCCTCCTCCATTACTATCCTCTGCATTATCGAACTGGGGGATTTTGACAAAGCTGGCCCGTTGCAGACCCGTATAGAACACGGCAGCAGCGCCAGGTTTAAGCTTCCCTAAGTATTCTCGTTGTTCATCGGTCATAATCATGGCGTTGGCGACAGCAAACCGATCGCGACCGTCTCTGAGCTGGTGCGCTATTTGAATATTAGTATTCCGCATCGCGTCCGGTGCCAACTTCTCTGGACTTTGATCGGCAATAATCAGCCCTTCCCCTAGCGCTCTGATCTCAGTCAACATTCCACAAAATGCTTGCACTGCTTTGTAGCGAGTGTCGGCGCCGGCTCCTTCGCCACCACCTACGGAGTGAACATTTTCGAGCACATTGTGGGCCTCCTCAACCACGGTTATGTGACGTAGTTTCGTTTCGCCACTTGGGCGAGACTTATCTTGCTCGCGATACTCTCTCAACAATGTCAACAAAAACATCGCTACCAGGGCCTTGTCTTGTTCGTTAAGATCGTTTAGTTCCAAGATAGTTGGTTGTCCGAAGAGTTGAGCGGGGGGCGGCCACGTGGTGGCTGTGTCCAGCATGCGGCCCTTACTGTTGTGCATCGCTCTCGTCAGCGGACGTATCCTCCCTCGAATAGCCGCCATCAGAGTGGCTTTGTTCTCACCTTCATAACCGCGGCTTTCGCCCACAGCGGCTAGCTTGGCTGCAAAATCACTCATCACCGGATATCGACGATCCCCAAGCTCGGCATGGCGAACTCCTATATCGGTCATCATCCAGCCGAGTTCTCTATATATGTCAATGATCGATTGTTCAATTATTGATACGAGCGGAGCGAACGGAGGTAAGGCGGCCTCAAAGCAGGTTTGCAACCGATTAACATGAGACTCAACACGCACACCGGGAAGAAGCTCAAACGGATTTATTCGAAAAGGTGCAACACTCTCATTGCCCAGTGTATAGATGAGTAGCTCGGGTTCATTGGCAGGGGTACGATTTGTAAAAGCCGGCACATCGATTAACCCGCGGTACTCTGCTTTTGCAGATTCAATAACCATAAAGGGAATACGGTGATCGGCCCAGAATTGATGCAACAGGTGAAGAATCGTCTTGGTCTTGCCACTACCGGTGAAACCGGTTACAAGCGCGTGTTTGGTGAAATCATCGACATCTACGTGTGCATAACCGGCTGATTCAAATTTCCCAATTAGAATGGTCTTCTTTTTCTTAGTCGGCCGATACTGGCGAGACGGCCGATAAATTGGTTCTTGTCGATCACTTCGAGGACCAGGATTGAAATCGGGCGGCGCCTGCTCTACTTCAACTCCAGGCACGCCTCCACGTACACTTACAGGGAGTCGAAAAACCGTTGCGGCACCACTAGCGTCAGTGAGGTACAGTAAACGCTTCAGAGGTTCTTCCATTGCAGGCAAATCGGTCCATCGAGGAAACTCCAACTTGACGTGGTTATTGATTGCCACTTGTTTTTGCTCTCGCGAGGCTACTGTAATTCGCGCTCCCGGGATGGAAATATCCAGTTGTTCTGTTGAGGCAGGTCTCCTATTCGTACAAAGTGACTGAATGGAATTCGCAACGCTTACTACAGCTTCTTCATTGCCATCCGCAGCCACGCAGTGTACTGATACCATAAAGGCATGGTTCAACAGGCGCCGTGCCATCGCAGTACACTGCATTGAAGCAAGTTCTGCTGCCGGATCCATGTCCTCACGGCTTTTGCGAGCGAGTGCGCCAATCTTTTCCAGCCACAGTCTTTCGTGAAGCTCTATCGTGCAGGGTCGAAGATAAATCGAGAGCTGAATCGACGAGGAACTGGCTAGCAAAGCCTTGAACGGAAGCAGAAAGGATCCGGACGGACCATCCCATGAAAGTGGTATCCATGCCTGAAGAGGGGATTGTGGTCCGCCGTGTGGAACTAAATTTGGTGCCAAGCGCAATCGCCTATCTGCTACAATTTCATCTAGAATTCCTTTGTTGAACCAGAGATTCGATGTTATCTCTTGAGTAACTGCAACAAATGCGCTTCGTTGATCTAGATCGGGTTGAAGAACCCTGCCGAATTCGCGACAAATTTCCTGCCTCAATTCCAAGCGGGTTCCATCATTGGCAGCAGCGGACCTGACCTGTTCAGGAGTCAGCAGTGGTAAACACTTTTGAGAATCAGAAGCATCGTTCAGAATACCGTATGCAGTTAATGCAAATTCAAGATCGCGCTGTAGCTTTTCACGTAATTGGGGGGAAGACGGCTTAGCCAGCAGATAAATTCCGACGGACCCTTCCATCGGACGTCCATCGAAACGTAAGCAAAACGTGGCGTTATCTCTCCAGGCCCAAAGACGTTGAACGAATTGAACCCACCTTCCGCAATGTTCGGGCAGACGTTCAGCAAAGTCATAATGAAGCAAAGTATGATCGAGCAAAAAATCGGGGAGTACTCGTAGCTTCACGCCGCAGTACATGGAAAGCTGTTCCAACTCCATTTGTGTTCTCCATATGAAAAGTACACCGCCGCAAATGCTCTGACTAAGGCAGGGTAGTTCCTCCACCCAAGAGCAATATGATGGAGCGCTTATGTGGCTAGCCCGTATTGGTTAATCGTTACGATAGAATAGGGTGAATTCTTGAATTTTTCCTGAAAACCAACAGTGTTTGTTTTCAATGGTCTAGAGACCTTCATGGTTGGCTCCTTGCCTGACTTACTATAAGACATTCTCTCCCGAGAGGTGCCAATAAGTAATCGCAATATTGCTTCCGTGGAACTGGCCAAGTTCCTAACAGAATCAAAAGCCAATCGCACCGTTGCTACAATCTAATGACTCGACAATCAAGAGAAATGCGGGCGAGGCAACAAGAGGCTAACATGTAGCCCAACCGTTGGGTCCGAGAGGATTAACAAGTCCGATCTCTTCCCCTAATTTAGATCGTGCTACGGAGTTTTGCGAACATGCTAACCAGCTGAATAGATCGCGAAATCGCAGGTCTTTCAGCTTGAGAGGAGCCCGTACGCAGATTTGCTTTAGACTAGACAGATTTCTGTCGTCCAGAGCAACCCCGAAGAATGAAAATTCCCGGCGTTGCTCCCCTTCGTTAATTTCCCTGGCCGCTGATTCCCATGAATCCGTTGGGACTCCGGCTGAAATCATGAAGATCCACGGGCGATGGAACGGAATTCCGTTTTTCTCATACCGCACAATTCTTTCCTTCAGCAAAGCTATGGCGAGACTTATAGCTTGCCCGATCGGGCGATCGCCTCCGGCAACAAGTGGCTGCGGATTAAATGCATTCCCTCCACACAGACCAATTTCACTTCGTACGAAACCACCAAAGGTAATAATCGAGATTTCAATCCTCCGGGCCGCTGCCAAGTCTGCGGCGAGTTCGTCTTTGTATCTGAGGAGGCCGTCATTCAATTGATTTATAGGCATTCCGTTCATCGCCCTGGAGACGTCCAGCAACAAGATTGTCGGCAGTCGCGGATCCATGGTCCCAAAGTCAGGCGAATCCGGAAAAATCTGCGCAATCATTAATCCATCCAATCTGGAGCGTTGGTTTTGGTGATCGAGGAATCCCGTTAAATCATCGCCCATCCCGTAGGCGGAGGAAGCTCCACTTCATCAGTTGTTTGCGAATGCGAAACCCGTTGCTGCGAGCTTGATAACCAGAGAAACAAGTCCTCAAATTGCAAGTCCTTTAATTTTAGGGGCTCACGTACAGAGATTTTTCTTAGAATGTCCATATTCGCATCTTCCACAGCAATCGGAAAGAAGCAGAACTCCTTGTTCGCTTCGCCTGCTTTGACTTGCTCCGCCGCTGACTCCCACTTATCCGTTGGTTCACCGTCTGTTATCATCAAGATCCATGGGCGATAGTAAGGAATTGCGTTTGCTTTATAAATGTCTTTGCGCTGACGTACCCATGCAATTGAATTCGTGATTGCTTCTCCCATAGGAGTGTTGCCTCGTGGCGCCAGGGTCGGTGGATGAAAGTTGTCCACTGTGGTAAAACTGCATTCGGTTTGCACCGACCCTCCGAATGTGATGATTGATATTTCTACCCGTAGCGAGGCGAGAGCGTCTTTTGCAATTGAGTCTCTATAAGTTACAAGACCCTCACTCAGTTTCTCGATTGGTACTCCTGATTTTCTAGGCGTAGCCATCGATTCGGAAACATCTAACAAAAGAACCGAAGCCACGCGAGGGTCCGGGTTCCTTGCGAACTCGACGCCAAACGGAATCTGATCACTCATTCCACTCCTCCTGCCTAGTGAGCCAATCATATCAATACAATGTTTTGTGTTTTCTCAAAGTATTCGCTCATTGTACCTCCCGAAATCCATATCGTCCTCGCTTCAAATGGCACTAGCAACGGACATGGCTTGACATTGTCCGAGCCCAAGGCGGAAGGCCTGCTGGACCAGCAGAGCCAGCGCAATGCGTTGAACGAGTTTTCCTTTTCAAATTGAGACACAGTTCCAGCGCTTGTCAGTGGTCGTGTTGCGTAAAGTTGTTGCTTCTCCGTGTAGCGTGTAAGTGTCATTCAGTGTGTGGAATGGACGAACAATGAGCCCGTTGTTCATTGAGCTAACGTCATCCTCTTGACCGCCCCATTCCGTCGAAAACTGTCGTACCGAATTTCGCCAAACGCGAAGGAGCAGTTCCTTCAATTGCTCTATGGGTTTCGGACTTACTTTCTCCTGTGTATGGAAGACAAGAATTGCCGGTAGCACAATTCTTGTGTTGCTCAGCTGTCGCGTCGACCTGTCGGATCTTGTTGCAGCGCTAAGAGAACCGGTTCAACGGGAATGAATGGAGAAATGTACTGATCGAGACAATCCTGAAGCCTTAGATCCGAGTGTGCGCCGCTTCCTCCGCGACCCATCGCTTGTAATCGCTCGATAATGTTGTCGCACATAGTTGTGAATAGCGTATGGACATTATCGAAAACACCCGCTGCATCAGGATTACCTGATTTCCATTTGTCCAAATGCACGTGAGTGGGCTTGCCAAGATCAATGCCGTAAGCCCACACCGCAACGTTGAGAGCTTCGCCCTCAGCATGTGCGAATCCGGTACTCACGCTATTAGAAATTGAGGTATTGATCGTAGACTGTACTCCGATCGAATCGCCAATGCTCTTACCTTTCGATTGCCCTGTACCATGTGTAACGTGCGAACCTGTATTCTCGCCGTGCTGTGTCGTTTCACCGCCTCCTCTGCTTCCACCGGAACTGCTACTGGAGTGCCAGCTCCCCCCCGAGCTGCTGCCTCCGCTTCCTTGGTTTTCCGACCACTGATCCGACCATGACGAAGTTGAACTGAAACTGTTGGATGTGCCATGCGATGTGCCATGCGTTTCATTTGTGGAGTCCGTCTCTGAGATGGTCTCCGATTTCGTAAAGCTGCTACCGAGGGAAACTCCCTCTGTTGCAGTGTTTGTCAATTGGATATTGTAAGTGTTGGATGTATTGTATGTCGTCGATCCTACTTGCGTGGTTTGCCATGTCGGCCTGATGAAAACGTTGCTAGACGCCATTTCGTAATGCGCGGGATCCTTACCGAATCCAAATGGAACATAGCTCTCGAGTGTAAACTTCAAAGAATCTGCGATAGTGTAAACGCTAATTCTGAAGAAGAGACATTTCCACTTCTCCGTCTCATGATGATGATACAACCAGATGGAATTAGTGGCGTCCATCACCATCCATCGCCATAGACCAGCCAAACCCGAGTGTGGATTGGCGGTCGCTTCGGTAACGTAGCGAATGATGTTGATTATGGCCTCAGTTCGCAGCCCATGGCACTTTGTGCCAACTACCTCAACCTTGCCGACGAGGGGTCCCTGCACCCGCATCGCGTTCGCTCGCCGGATCTCATCAGCTTCCATTAAAGGACGTATGGCGCTGTTCCAGATTTGGTCCACGATGTTTTCACTCAACTGCAGATTGTCGGACAGTTTATCGAGGAGTTTATGCGCCAAGGTCTTAAGAGCAAGCAATTCCTTTTGCTGCTTCTTCAATTGTGTCAATTGTTCGTTATAAGAGACATACTTGGACTCAAGCGCACTCAGCTGTGCTCGGGTGGCGGTGATCGCATTCAGCTCATTCTCCAGCGATTGGATGAACACCAGTGCACCGGTTTGAATAGGTCTGAGTTGCGAAGTTTCTATGTGTTCGCGACGATGCACTGCAGCAATCTGATTTCGAATATCTTTCATGCGGTCCATAAGTTTTCTCCAAAAAACAGGGGCGCCATCGGTCAAGAGCGGAATGATAAATCGTTCGATCGATGGGACTGTTTCATCTTTACACATCACGATCTCAATACATTGGTAATTTTGCGAGGTGAGGAAAGATGACAATGTTTCCGGGATTAAGAAACACCCTCAGACCTCAACCCACCGGACTTTGTTAACCAAGGTTTTCCCGCTATGCTCCGCCAGTGTAGAAACTTGCCGGACGATTCAATTTAATGCCGGTCATAGGTGCTACCCCCTCAATGCTAATCCGTCCTGCAAATCGAAGACTCCTGCTCACCCGGAAGCGAAAACTATAACGATTCTTGAAATTGGTTCCCGCCCGTTCGAAGCCATTGTACCTCGCATGGGCAGTATACGCAGTACGCAGTACCATTGGCAGAGATTCGGTGCGCAAAAAATTGAACCAATCTTGCAGAATCTTCCACACCAGTCTTGATGTATGGCGAGCTCAATTGTAAGCGCTTCCTTCGGCTTCTCCCATCGCCTTGTCCGCGCCAGGCGCGCTAACTCGCTTCAATTGGGACCGCCCGAGAGGTTAGCACTCTGTCACCCTGATCAATGATAGCCTGACTTGTCATCTGATTGGTGGACGGAAAGTCATCTTGGGGATACACCGAATGCTATAGATAGATGCCGATATGTCTGCGATCGCAATTAACAGATCCGTAAAATTGCTACCCATTGCACAATCTATTTGATCATGTGCATTAGCAGGTAATGAATTGCCCGTGATAACATAAACGATACTTGGCAGACTCGATTTTATTCTATGGAAAAAGCGGTTACCGAATTCTACTGGGTGTTCGTTCGCCTGATCTATCCGCTGTTTGTCCCGGCGATTCTTCAGCAACGGTTTCAGCAGTCTATTCGGAATGTGCGGTCTCAACTTGAGCAGATTGTAAAAGGTTGGGGCAAACGTGAATGGATACTACTTTCGGACAAGCTATCTTTGAAGACCGCACCGGTAGAAAGTTTTCCGGAGCTTTTGAAACACATCAAATGCAGTCTTGATGTCGCGGGCATCGGCTTTGAATTTTTCATTGCCGCTGATGGCGTTAAGGCTACGACTACGCCTCAGAGGGAATCACTCCTGCTCTCGTACGAAACGGTGCTGAAGTTTGTTCAGGAGGCTTCAGCTGAAGGCCTTGGCATAGAAAAATGTAATGCCTTGATGAGAGCTGTACAGGACCAGGACCAAAAATGCGCCGCTGATTTGAAACGCGAGATGAACTCAATAATCGAGGAGTGGGAGAAACTGTGTAAACAAGTCGACCCGATTAATACCGAAGCGCTCGTAGGTGAGCTAGCAAAAAGATCAAAGGCGGTTGCAGAGAAAGAATCCCAATTAGCGAAACTTTCGTCAGACATTGAGAAGGTAATGGCTGAACTGCAACGGAAGCAAAACGAACGATATCAGGTTGTGCAGAAACTAACCCGCGATAATGCGACCGCTGGCAAGACACCCGATTCAACGCAAGAGGCTCTGGTCAGACGTTTGGACGAGGAATGCAACACTCTGCTTGCGCAACTGGACAGACTGGCAGCCAAGGGTGATCAAAGCGAAGGCGATTTGGGCGTCGCCCAAACTGAGTTGACCGAACAGCGGCAAAAATTGCTCAGTGCTCTTTCAAAATATAAATTAGTACTTACGCAGGCGACTGGCGTAATAGATAGTTGCAAGAAACTTGCCGCTACACTCCAATCAGACCTTGAAGTGAAGCGCAATCTGCAAGAATTGCAACACAGTTTGAAAGGACTTCCGACCACAACCTTCGCTCAGATAAACGCCTTAAAGCTCTGGCAGTATACGCCTGTTGCAGAGCATGCCAGGAAACAGGACTGTCTCACCGCAGTTAATAGAAACCTGAGCAAAATGGAATCGGATAAAAATCGTTGGCGAAAAAAAATGGATGATATCAGTAAAATTCAATGACTGTTGATCGATTCCATATCACTATTCCTGGTAACGTAATTATGCACAGACGAAACTTCACTAATATCAAAGGAACGCGATACCACCTCGTTAAGCGCATAGGAACGGGAGGACATGGGGCCGTGTTCTGCACGGCTCAACAGCGCACTGCCGTGCGGCTCTTTGACGGCACCGCAAGCGCTGCTAAGTTGCTGGCATGCATAGAGAAGATTGGGCACGTTCCGTTATGGGACTTTCCCCTTATTCAGCCTGTGATGCAAGTTTCAGCAGAAAGTTATGGGGGCTACGTAGTCGATTTGCTCCATGGAATGGTCCCTATATGGGATGTAATCATGCCACCACAGTCTCCCGATCCCGGCACGTTGCGAGCATGGTACGTTACTAAGACACGAGGCTTGCGTCGACGACTGCTTCAATTGGCTTGCGCCGCGGAAACACTTGCAACTGTGCATTCTTCCGGCCTTGTTTTGGGAGATCCTTCACCGAACAACCTTCTGGTCCTTGATGGGCCGGGCTCAGAGGTCGCCTGGATAACGGAATCGGACGGCGACTTGCCTCCTTCGGAGGTTGGCATTCTGGACGCTGGAGCACGCGCCAATCGTTTATCTTTCACGCCAGGTTATGCTGCCCCCGAAATTATCAAAAAAGCGACTGCTGTCGATCTCAATACTACATTTAGTACGAGCACAATGGTTTGCGCAAGCACCGATGTGTATGCTTTTGCTCAGATAGTTTGTCAGGCTCTTTGTGCTGTTCATCCATTCGTTGGCAGCAGCATCCCGGCGGGAGATGCTAGCGAATTGCTTCGCGCCTACAAGGGTGAATATCCGTGGATTGGTGATGATAAGGATGATACCAACAGATCCGTTTCCGGATACCCGATCGAAATGGTGATGACTCCGACGTTGAGAAGATTGAGCCAGAAAACATTTGGAACAGGCCAGGGAGAAGGTCGCAATGAGCCTCTTTTGAGGCCAGGTGCGGAACGTTGGGCTCAAGCACTGTTTGACGCAGCGGATCTGACTATGCCGTGCATCAACTGTGATGCTACCTTTTACGCCATCCGCGATGAACGATTCGTGGCCAATGAATGTCCCTGGTGCAACTACAAGCGAGGTGATTTTGCTCTTCTTCGTATTCAACGTTGGGTACCGGCCTTTCAAGAACCAATATTCGAAGAGAATCACAATCCTCACTACACTGGTTCAAAATTAGAAGTAGGTTTTGCAATTGTTTCTGAGCAACCGATGGTTGTGACTCATCGAATTGCGTACGGAGAGAATGGAATCACCTCTCGACTGGCTAACAAGCCGCTAATCGAACTGCGTGTCAACAATAACGAATTGTGCCTGAAGCCATTGGAAGCCAGCTTGGATTTTTGGGTTTCGTCCAATCTGGCAGGCACCGAGCCTATGGATTTATCTTGTTCGCGTGAACTACCTATCCGAGATGGCATATATCTGCACTTCGGTAAAGCAGAAGCGGGACACCGGGTTGCCAACGTTATTCTTCCCTGGTGAGTCAGCAAGGCATGTTGAGTAAGGTGTGCTTGCAGATAGTATCCGGTAGCTTAATGTGGTATTCAAGCTCGCTTGCCATCGCCAATCAATTGGTCCTGGTGCATTTGATCAAACTGAATTTCAGATCAATTTCAACTTCGCTTGCCATACTGTTCTATAACTTGTTCGATGTTCCACTAACGCGGAGGATACGGAAAAGCAAAGAAGGTGAAGAAGAGTCGTGACCCCTTGAAGGCACTAAACTAGAGGCAGCATTATATGAGTTTGACAAAGGCTTCGGCTACTCCACTGGCCATCTTCATTCTCGCTGACACGAGCGGTAGCATGGCACAAGATGGAAAGCTGTTCGCGCTTAATAAAGGGATAGTGGATTTAATAGAATCCCTCTCGGAACTGAACGCAATGATTCCGGTAGTTCTGTCTGTGATTAGCTTTGGTGGTGATAAGGCCGTTTTGCATTTGCCACCTTCTCCTGTCGGGGAGATAGCAGAATGGAAGATGCTCTCTTGCGGCGGTAAGACCCCCATGGGCGACGCATTGTCCCTGCTCTCTCAGCTTGCCGAAGATCAATTCGAAACCATGCAAGCCCATATGAGTGCAGTAATAGTGCTTGTGTCCGATGGTCGTCCCACAGACGAGTATCGGGGGGCGTTGGCAAATTTCAATCAGTCCCGCCTCGGAAAAAATTCGCACCGCTTTGCGCTACAGATTGGTCTGGACGCTGATGCCGGAATCTTGCGCCGTTTTGTTGAGCCGGCGCAAACCTCCACTCACACGTGCGGTGCAATTTTTCGATCTGGGAGCGCAGACCGGATATCGGAATTCTTTGAAGTCATCAGCAAATCAGTAGAGCCCCGTCTTGTTGCTGCTGAGGTCACTTAGATCAAGCATGCGCAGTTAGTAATATCACCAACTAAGAGCAATTGAAGCTCTGCATAACATATCTGTCGAAGGGCAAACATGATAGCATTATCGACACTGGAGAAATGTTTTCACTGTGATGCCTGATGCGACCGTATTGAGAATCGCATTGCATTTGTCATAGGGAGGAAAGGCGCAATGACTTTCAGTAGTAAATACACGGCTCAAACACCACCCAAATTCCCGGTGTTTATACTGGCCGACGCGAGCGCGAGCATGGCTGATAACGGAAAGATAGATATATTGAATAAAGCTGTCCGTGAGTTGGTCGATAGTTTTCGAAGTATTCCTCAGGACGTTAGAATTGCCGTGATCACCTTCAGCGGTTCCGGTGCAATCTTCCACTCAGCTTTTGAGCGTGCGGCTACGTTTCAGTGGGAAGACATAAGCACTCAAGGAGGCACGCCGATGGGGCAGGCTTTCACCAAGTTGCACGACTGGCTTACCGATAAACACGTGATTGGGAGCACTGACTACCGCCCTGTAATCGTTCTGGCCACAGACGGGCAACCTACCGACGATTGGCTGGGTCCACTAGACACGCTGAACAATCATGAACGTTGCATGAAAGCCGATCGGTTCGCGCTGGCAATAGGCGACGATGTAAATTTGACGACCTTGAATAAATTTGTCGAACCGGCGTTGAGAAATGATGCCGCAGCAGGGCGCGTGTATCAAGCTGATAAGGCCAGCCAAATCAAAGACTTTTTCAATTTTGTAGTGGTCACATCACAAAATAGAGTAAAGAGTAACAGTACAGCACCAACGATCCTTGGTGAGGCACCAACTAACATTATGGATATCACTCCGTCACATAGCACCAGATACGGTGCTGCAGACCGTTGAACTCTACGACGGTTTTGCAGAGGCTGAATCAATGGCAGAAATGCGGAGCCTCCATGATTGGTCCGCGACACCAAAGAAATGGAGTTCCGAACCAAGATGCCCTCATCCGTTTCGGCGGCGCATACGGCGATGGAATGGTGGTCTGCGATGGCATGGGCTCCAAGCCATACGCTGATTTCGGGGCAAGGTCTGCTTGCAAGACCATTCCCCAGGCACTCCAGATTTGGTTGAATGAGCCGCACGCCACAGATGAGCAGCTGCTTCGATTGATTCATATCGTCTGGAATATGAAAGTGCAAGGGAAGGGAGCTAACGATTGCGCCACCACTTGTTTGTTTGCGTTTGCTCCTGCCAGCGGAGGCGAAATTCTACTTGCACAGCTGGGAGACGGATTGGCTGTTTATCACAGTGCTGAGCATGGTCTCAGGCGGCTCACGCCTGATGTCGGCGGCATTACTAATCGAACCACCGCGTTGGGAGTTGCCACTTCGCTTGAGGAATGGCATTTCGCACGAATTCCTGCAGCCGACGATGCAACCATTCTATTGGCTACGGATGGTGTCTCTAACGATCTCCTGCAGGAAACAATTGGTGAATTTACATTCGGGTTGCGAGATCAACTTCAGAATCTCACGGCGCAACAGCGCACGGCTTTTTTGAAGAACGAACTGCAGAATTGGCCGCGCCCGGAACATTCCGATGACAAAACGATTGCCCTTATGTGGCGTGGACATTCCGCTCAGACTCACTAGGCTACCATGTTGACAGACGAATATCCCAAAAGAGTTACCGATATCAAAGGCACACCCTACCAGCTGGTGAAGCTAATCGGGGAAGGCGGTCAGGGTGCAGTGTTTTCCACCACCGACCAACGAACGGCCGTTAAGCTAATTCGGGCCAATTCTCTTGAAGCGACACAGCTCAGTTCACGTATCGAGCGAATCGCTCATCTGCCCTTATGGGATTACTCGCTGGCTCGGCCCGTCATACCACTGGAACCCGGCGAGCACTTTGTAGGCTACGTTATGGACTTCCTTGCTGGAATGGTTCCGATACTGCAATTAATGCTACCGCCAATTAGCGACGATCCACAGGCATTTCCTGCCTGGTATGTAACTGAGACGGGTGGTCTGCGTCGGCGACTGGTTCTACTGGCTAAAGCAGCAGAAACCCTATCTGCCCTCCATTCACTGGGTCTTGTGTTGGGAGATCCGTCTCCCGCCAATATACTAGTATCCGACGATCCGAGCGTGGATGCAGCCTGGATTATTGATCCCGACAACATCGGCGTACCGTTGCGCGACAAGGAGGACGGGATACCTTTTGGTACCCCGGTAGCGAGTTCTTTCTTTACCGCTACCTATGCTGCGCCCGAATTGATGAGGGGATCCCCTGTCAGCAGCCTGACTGATGTCTACGCGTTCGCGCAGATCGCATGCCACACACTCCTCACCGTTCATCCTTTTATTGGCGACTTAGTCAGTGCTGGTGAACCGGATCTGGAATTGCCACGAGCATTCGCCGGGGAATATCCTTGGATCTGTGACGAAGACGACGCAAGCAACCGAACATCCCGCGGATATCCGGCCGAAATTGTACTGACTTCACTCTTGCGACAACTATCGCAGAGAACTTTCGGGGGCGGTCGAAGTGAGGGGCGCAATTTTCCGCTCAACAGACCGGGCATTGCGACCTGGGCGCAAGCCCTGTTTGGCGCTGCCGATCTAACAATGCCATGCAAGAATTGCGGCGCCACATTTTACGCTATTAACGAAGATCCCGACCTGATGAATGCTTGCCCCTGGTGTGATACCAAACGCGGACCGTTTGCGTTGCTTCAAATCAGACGATGGATACCGGCGTTGGGAGAACGAGCACTACAAGAGCCAGTTTACGATATGCGCCCCGGATTGAAGCCGGGCTTTGTTGTTGTACCGGAAACGCCAATTGTAATCACGCGGAGAATTGCATACGGAGAAGACGGCGTCACTCACCCGGGCTCAGCCGATACACCCTTGCTAGAACTGCACTATGACGGTAGAGCGATCTTGTCGAAGCCGTTGCAGAATAGCTGCGATTTCTGGGCTGCATTCGATTTAGCAGGAACAGAGGTGATGGACCTGTCTCAATCCGTTGAGTTGACTATCGAGAAGGGGGGCTGGCTGCATTTCGGATCTCGGGAAAAGAATCATCGGGTTGCGCAAGTTGTTCGACCGCAAGGTGTGAGGAGTTCCAAATGAAAGTCAAAGACATTCCGTTTGGTACCATAAATTTATTCACCTTGAGCAACAACGGTAGCCGACCTTTTCCTGACGTTTATCAGGCCGGAACTGAAATTGAACTGATAGTTTCAGGTAGTAAAGTTTATCTTGCGCCGGCAGGATTTTCGAACCTCACAGACGCAACAGATCCTGATAACCTGAAGAAAGCTGAATGTTTGAAGGAGCAGATCGTTACTGTTCAATGTTCCTCGGTTCGCCACAGCGATTTCACGGATTTACTGATCCGCAAATGGCCCCGCCTGTGTTGGATTGTCGACCGTCCGTCGGTAGACGATACCTTGCTCGTTCAGATTCACGAGTTTGTCTCCAGGCAAACTTGGGATGACAAACTCCAGATAGGCATTGATGAAGAACTCTTTGAGAAGCAGCGAACTCATCGCAAGCAATCAGTCGATCAGATGTGCAAGTGGCTTTATAACAAGATTGCGGTGGAAGGAACGGGCGATTCCTTAACGCCGCGCCAGAGATTTTTCCTCTCTAGCGGTGAGCGCAATCAGGACCAAAGCCTGAAATCGTTCCGCCTTCACGGACCGAATGTCACCATCGATGTAACTACTAACGACAAGGGCAAACTGAAAGTAAGCTCAATCGTCCATGAGAAGCGGGACAGACAGCAGATATCGCTCATTGAAGGCAACATACAGTTTTGCGATATAACGACTGCCGGAGAGCTTGCAAGTAGCATACGCCAGCAGCTGGAGGGGATACTTAGCGGTGTAGACAGCTATACGACCGTGTGGCAGAACTACAGCGAGTTCGAACAAGAGCGCATTTTGCGCATGGCACGCGATATTGGGTGTTTGCCCTACGAGAGATACAGCAGGAAACTTGAAGGTGGTATTACATTCAATATCACGGATGCGGACACATTGGGTGCCTTTCTAGAAGTTGTTGAAAAAGATCGTGAGCTTGAAATGGAAGCCGGTGCAGAGTTGCCCAATTTCCAACCACCGTCGGCTAGAGTTCGAAAAAGTGGCAGGCGAGACAATTCTGAGTCTTTCATAGGCCGATGCACGCCTTCTGATGTTGACCTTTCATCGGGGACCGTAACACTTCACGGGGGGACCGAATATACTCCTCCGCAATCAGGTTTTATTTTTGTCTCGCTCAGGGGAACTCAAAAGGCGATCGACCGACGTAGCGACGCAGCGCTTAAGATTCGCAGCGGTCTGTGCCCTATGCCGCAATTAGCGTTGTTACTGGAAGGACAACCGGTGCCGATCGCTGAACGTCGTTGGATAGAGCCTGTTCTCACAGATCGCGTCATGCGACTGTTCCCGAAAGGACCGCCAACTTCGATGCAGCAGAAAGCAATTGAAATAGCTATCAATACTCCCGATATTGCAATTATTCAAGGTCCGCCGGGAACAGGGAAAACACAGGTAATTGCTGCTATCGTTAAACGACTGGAGGAGCTCGCCGACACGAGAAACGTACCAGGCGGTTCATTTCTCTTAACCAGCTTTCAGCACGTTGCCGTTGATAACGTGGCTGAAAAGGTAACCGCCTACGGGTTACCAACCTTGAAGACGGGTAGGCGCAAAGATAATGAACCTGGTGCAGCGGGACAAAAATTTAGCGATTGGCGCATTAGCACTGAGCAACACATCTCTCGCCAACTTGAGCCGCTGCGCGGGAGCAGTAAACGTGTGCTTCGCGCTGGAGAGTTGAGAAGACTCGTTCAAAATTACGCCGGCGGTAGCCACTTTCCGCAAGAGACAGCATTGACATTGCGCCAGGCGGCTGATATGGCGAAAGATCTGGCGACAGTAACTGCTTGTGATGAACTCAAAAAACTAGCAGACACTATTGCCAAAGATGATTGGAGTCGAAATTATCTGGATAACCGGCAAGAGAAACAACAGCTTGCCTATCGCGCCGTGCTGGCGCTACGTTATGAAGCGGTACCATTCCTCGACGACGGGCCTGAAAATGCTACGGATGCATTGAGCCGATTGAGGAGCTATTTTTCCACGGAATTTCCGGCAGATATTGAGAATCTGCTTGAATCCGCCGGGGAATGGGATACAAACGAGCCGCCGCCATTTCTATCGCAATTGGGTCAAGCTAGAGATGTGCTGCTAGGGCGCCTGGTCAAGGATACGCGTCCGTATGCCGTAAAGCTTGCACCACGCAATGATGTTATCAAAGCGCTTAACAAAGTTGTAAATGAAGCGGATCAAAACCTGCGAGGATCGGGTGACGGGCTGGAGCAGATAATGGAAGACTACCTGGCCGAATTGACTCAAGAGCCGGCGGGGCTGGAGGAAGCCGTGGCCCACTACACGCTGGTGATTGCAGCCACGTGTCAGGGATGCGCCCGATACGAGATACAAGAGATGCAACGAAATTGGACCGCCCCCGGGTTTGAGACAGTGGTGGTTGATGAAGCTGCCAGAGCTAATCCTTTAGATCTGTTCATACCGATGTCGCAGGCCCGTCGCCGTATTATTCTGGTGGGCGATCACAATCAACTTCCTCACAATCTAGATCCTGATATTGAAAAGGAACTTGAAGACGAATGGGATGGCACGCGAAAACAGCTGTTAAAAACGAGCCTCTTTCAGCGACTCTACGAAGAGTTTGAAAAGAGAACTGATTTTTGCAGAGTGGTTCTTCTAGATACCCAATATCGCATGCACCCGAAGCTAGGTGAATTTGTGAGCAAGAACTTCTATCAGGATAAATTGAAATCAGGGGCCGCAGCCGCAAATTATGTGCACAACTTGAAACGATACCGCAAAGACGGGCTTGAATGTGTGGCGGCATGGCTTGACGTTCCTTACAGCCATTCAACCGCTGAAATCTATCGCAAGAAAAGTCGCTGTCGGCCGGCCGAAGCCAGGCGAATTGTGGAGGAAATCGAGCTAATTCGTCGCGAGAACACCGCCTTGTCGATTGGCGTCATAAGTTTCTATGGCGCACAAGTTCAAGAGGTTTCGGAACAGTTGGGGAAACGCAAGAGCAAACTTGCGCAGACCAATGAGTCGAAACTGCTGGACAACGTCGAAATTGATACTGTGGACGCTTTTCAGGGGCGCGAATACGATGTGGTCTTTTTGTCCATGACCAGATCAAACGATATTAAGGCAGACTATTCTGATGCTCAGCGGATAGAGAAAGAATCATACGGTGAACTTGAACGATTGGCTAAGCAAGAAAGCTCCGTTAATTCAGCTGCTCTAATCAATAATCCGAAGAATGGTTCTCTGGCACTTCAGGAAGCTCATGAAACATGGCAATCATGTGTATCCGTAACAGTGGAGGAGGTTGAACAAGTCAATAGAAAGCGCTACGGATTCCTCAATCTGCAAAACCGCATGTGTGTCGCTCTAAGCCGGCAAAAGAAGCTGTTAATTGTAGTTGGCGATCAGGAAATATTGAGGTATCCGGAGGTGAGCCATTCGCCGGGCATTCTTCCACTGAAGAATTTCCTGGATCTTTGTCACAAGGAGGAGTACGGCCTTGTCATTTGATTCCAGCACTCCCGTGCTAAACCTGGGACCGAACTCATTCCCGATTGAAAAACCGCAAGTCAGACCGGGAAATGTTGGGGCAGGCAGACGTTGGTACTTTCTCTGGCCTGTATATTACCGTCAATTATTGGCGCATACAAGCCGGCGCAGGGTACTCAATCTCTTCCAGAGTCACGTCTTTCGACTTTGCAGTGTTGGCATTCGCACGCCGCAGGCAATTGCCAACTTATTAGTGTGCCCGGATAAAACTGATCCGGGAAACACAGGTCCAATACAATTGGCGCGGCGTGTTTTGACAGAGCTTGAGGCTAAGGGAGCCATCACTGCAGATGGTGCACCTACAGAAGAGGGCTCCCGACTTCTTCGTGCAGACGCTTCCATGGACACGGAACCGAGTCCGATTTCCATGTTTCAAGATCCATGGACGCAAGAGATCTGGCCGCGCTTTGTTGATCGAACGCCGTTGCCGATGATTGAGACCGATAGTCACGATGAGAATTACGCAACACTTTCAGTGGGCACCAAAGCCGTATCGCGAATCATTAAGGCGTACATTTTTCGACCGCAAAATCAACTGGATTGCCCGGAACCGGATCTGAATAAGCTAGCACCGGCATTCGATCGATTCAGTCAGGAATTGCGAAGCTATCGTGTGCATATTGGCGAAAAGGCTATCGAAGACGAGGACATTGAATATCGCAAAACAGTTGATCTCAATGGATTGGCTCGGGTGGGTTCTCCGCAGCCGATGTATCTTCTTACTTATGCAATTTCGCTGGGAAGAATGCTTGAGGAAGAATTCTACGAGGTAGCAGATCCATTCGGCCTCGGTATTAGCCGATTGTTTCTAAGACAGTTTCACAATGTTCTAAGAAACGACCCTGACGCAAGCGTGCACATCGAACGGTTTATGCTGGCTGACTGGGACAAATCCAAATTGGATGCTTCTGGCGCGTCAGCTGCCGGATTGTTGTGGGAACAATCGAGAGTTGCCGTCAAGAGTCTGTTCCCTGTGAAATTCTGCCAGCTCGAGGATCTTTTCAATGAGTTGGTGGAAATGGAAATGTGTGTGAAAGAAGTTGAGGTGGAAAAAGCTGCCGGTCAAGCTAAGGCTTCTACAAAAAACGTGCGCACCGCGATTAATACGGCACAAGTAGCATTGGAGAGGCTCTTTAGCGAAGTGGCTCAAGAATGGACCACCCGAGACTGTTATCAGCATGTAGTATTAAACCCGAACGATAAAAGGGCAAATGCCAGAGTGTTTGATCGCATAGCAAAACGTATGGGGTTTACGATGAATGCCGATGGCAGGCTTCCAAAGTCGCTCTCAACCGTCAACTTTCCAAAAATTGTCTACGCCGCCGATCACCTCGGAGAATCAATTAACTCGCGCGTACTGGCAACTCTTCTGACTGCGGATCGCAGCGCGGACGGGAATCACCCGCTTTGTAAGGCAGCAAGTTTGTATCCTCGTATGCTCCTTGATATTAACAGTGTGGCTCAATTACGCAACCAGGTTGCGCACGCCGGGGATCGTTCAGTTTTGACGGAACATATGGGAAATCTTCGAAACATCACTCGTATCGTTTACAAAATAGTAGCGGTAATGTTGTATCCCGAGTTCGAAGGCGACACTCCCTACAAGTAAAAGTGTATTCGCCTGGCAATCGACCAACAACGCAGTTCTTTATGATTTGAACAAGGAAGGCCTTTCATGGATGATAAAGCATCTAGTACGCAAATGATTGATAAAGAGCAGGAACTTGAAAAACGCGAGCGATTGTCAAAAGAGGTGGAGCATCGCCTGAGTCAAAAAGAAATCGCGTTGCAGCAGGAGCAATCTGCGCTCAACAAGCGCAAAGATGAGTTAAACGCAAGAGAGAAAATCCTCAATGTGCGTGATGACGAATTGACCAACAAAGAGAACGAGTTCTTGCGAGCGGAGGGCGAGCTGGTCAAGCGCGAACGATCCATGCGTCTGAGGGAAGTTAATGCCGATAATGATTTCGCGCTTCAAAATAAAGAAGCGCTTGGTTCTGTCGAAAAACAAATCAGCGAACTGAGAAAGCAAGTCGTCGATCTCGAGCAACAAAAGCGCCGGGCGGTAACAGACGCTGACAACGAACTGAAAACCTGTCAGAGACAGAGGGAAAGCGAACTTGAGAAAGACTTTCTGTCGAGGAAGGGGCAACTGGAAAAGGAGCTCAACAATTTTAGAGCGATGACCGTTCTAGAACGCACCAAGATCGAAAAAGACCAGCAGCAACTTCTGGAAACCTACGGCAAACAGCTCGCAGATCTGCAAAGTGAGAAACAGCAAGATTTGGCAAGTCTGCTAGCGGAACTCAAGAATCTGCGGGATAGACACGCCGACGAGTTAAATAGATTGACCGGTATCGCAGAGGAAAATTTGGAGGTAAAGCGCAAAGAACTGGAGGACATGGCGAAAAAACTACGGTCTAAAATGAATTCAGCCGACCGTGAGAGGCAACTGGCAGAGGCTGATCGCGATGAGCTCGCTGCTCTTCGGCGGCAACTGGAAGAAGATTATCAAAGAAATTCTACCACAGGCAAACGTGAGATCGATTCCCTCAAGGCCGACAGAGAGAGGCTTGCTCAGACGATTGACCTCCTGAAGGCAGAAACACTAGATTTTAGAGCCATCTTCGGTCC
>JAKFUT010000105.1 GCA_021732565.1 Candidatus Obscuribacterales bacterium | reverse complement strand
GAGAGTTCGAACACGATACATTGTTGGATTGGCCCGTAGCCAGTGAAACACCGCCTCGAGTGAATAGCCGTGCAACCTATGAATTGCTGCCAAAACTGGATCTTACCGAACAGGAAAAACTTGTTTCCAGTGATCACTTGCTCGCATCAGCTAAAACAGAAGCTTCACCTGCAGAGAAGCACAAGATAACATCGAGATTTCTTTCGTTGGGATACAAATTCGACATCGCCAGCGATGGTGGTACTAAGGAAGGCACCATAGAAGAGAAGGTGATCAGTTTAACGACAACATTCAGTTACAAGGATCAAGATGGAAAATTAGTGGCCACAGGCACAAAACGATTGTTCTCATGGGGTGCCCAAATAGATGTTACCGATGCCGACGGCAAGCCCATCGGCTCAATTAAAGAACATGTATTTTCTTCCCTGCTCAAACCATACTCCTTCTATTCCATCTTGGACAAAGACGGCAAAGAAATTGCAACCTCCGAAAAGCTGCAGCTGTTTTCCACGAACTTTACGCTTAAGGACACAAAGGGGAAAGAGATTGCAACGTTGCACAGGGGCGCGTTTCAAATCCTGAGAGACAAGTGGGACATTTCAATCACTGAAGCTGCAGCCGTTCCCAAAAGCCTCTTGTATATGATTCCAGCCTACAAGACGACAGCCGACGGACGAAAATCATCCGGGGGAAGTTCCAGGCGAAAGAAATGAAGAGCAAATGAATTAACTACGCTCAGTTTTCTTCGCAGCAGATTGTTTCTTTGTACTCTTAGCAGGAGGTTGCGCTTTCTTCTTCGCGGCAGACTCCTTCTTAGCTGGCGGTTTTGCTTTCACGGCAGGGCTATTGGTGCCTGGATCGTAGTCAATCACTTCATTGCCGGAGGTAGCCTCCTCCGCCGTTTTGACAGGCACGTGGTCCACAACAGCTTTTTCCGAAGGCTCTGCGGAACTGGTGTCTTCCCCGTGCTGACTGGAACCGGTGTCGGGTGGTAGCGGAAATCGTATTGTCGGTGTCGGAGTAAAATCCTCATCCTCACGATTGAGTTCTGCGTGGATCTCTTTCAAAATGTCCAAAGTATTGAAGTATTCCTGATCGAAATGTTCAAGCTTTAAGATCAGATCGAGTGCATTGGTAGCAAGCTCTAGAGCCCTATCAGGGCGGTTATGATCGAGGTTGATCACCGCGAAATTATTGAGCGTTTCGGCCAGAATTTTGTCCACTTTCTGCAGATCAATATTGTAATTTTGCAGCAGATCATCGGCGGTCTGGCCCAATTGTCCGCGTAATGCTGCTGCGCGCAAGAATTTTTGCTCCGCCTGAAGCGGTTCCTTATTGCGCCATTCGGCCGTGCCTTCCTTCACCAGGGTGCCGAGTTCACGAACACGAGGTTCCAGGTTGATACGAAGATCTTCGATCATGGCAATTCTCCATTCCGCGCACTAGCTGACTTGCAGTCAACCGACACACGGTAAACAAATTCAGGAACAGGAGATATACACTGCGTATGCACGAGTACTATGTTTGAAACTCGCTCTACGCAAGCGAAACGAAGCTACGACTATACATGAGCAAACTCAGCCCTTCTTGATAATTCGCTAATGGTCTTACGTAAGACGCAGGAAATCGCGCCTGGCGATATCGGCATCAGACGCGCTCCTATACATGTAGTAGCCTTAGCTATCGTGCCGGCAACAACTCGGCTGTGATACAACTTGCGATTCCTTCTCAGGTTCCAAAGATGCGATCGCCCGCATCGCCGAGCCCCGGGACAATGAAGCCATGCTCGTTCAGGTGGCTGTCTATCGAAGCTGTCGTGATCTTCACATCGGGAAACTGTTCATGAACCTTCTTGATGCCCTCAGGTGCCGCCAGGAACGACACCAGATGCACTTGCGTTACATGAAGTGCGTGGAATAATGATATTGCTGCTATGGCCGAGCCGCCCGTTGCCAGCATAGGATCAAGAACATATACCTTGCAGTCTGCCGGCAATCGATCGGGCAGTTTCGCATAATAAGAAATCGCCTGCAGCGTCTGTTCATCTCTCTTCAGACCGACATGATACACCCGCGCATTGGGAGGTATTATCTCCTGCGCAGCTTCGGCAAGAACCAGACCTGCTCTCAAAATCGGAGCAATCACCACATAGTCGCTGAGCACCACGCCTTTGGCAGGTCCCAGCGGTGTCTCCACGCCCGCCGCGCGCGTCACAAGATCGCGCATTGCCTCATAAACCAGGGCCCGACTCATATGGTTCGCTATGCGACGGAAATCGCAAGAAGGCGTCTGATAGTCTCTCAATCTCGTAAGGTAATACTGGACGATTGGATGATCGCAAACGGTAACGTTTGTGGTCGTCGTGGAAGTTGTCATCTGACTGCAGCTCCAAGAAGGTCTGTGGCGGCTTCACGAGCGCGCCGATCGGCATCAAGTATATCGTCAAGTGATGGGTGAGTGATACTTTGATGAAGATCAACAACTTTTCGTATAAATGTCGGAATGTCAACAAACTTGATCGCGCCCCGAAGAAAGAATTCCACCACAACTTCATTGGCTGCATTTAATACACAGGGAGTGGTATCTTCGCAATGGGCAATCTCTTTCGCCATGGCCAGGCATGGGAAGCGGTCGTAATCAGGCTCTTCAAACGTCAGGGTGCGCACCTTGAACAGGTCTAGCAAAGGCACTTCACGCGAATGCTTTCTTTCCGGATAGTACAAAGCGTAGTGAATTGGAAGATGCATGTCGGGAACACCCAACTGCCCAACCACTGAGCCATCCACAAACTCCACGGCAGAGTGCAAGACAGACTGCGGATGAATAACCACATCTATGCGTTCAGCACCTATATCAAACAGCCACCGAGCCTCTATTATCTCCAACCCTTTATTCATCAGAGTTGCCGAGTCAATGGTAATCTTCGGTCCCATAGCCCAGTTAGGATGTTTGAGCGCATCGTCTCTGGTGGCATCTCTCATTTGGTCTTTTGACCAGGTCCTGAATGGACCACCCGAGCCTGTCAGCAGGATTCTCTTAATGTCTGTATTCTTATAGCATCCAAGAGATTGATGAATAGCGGAGTGTTCGCTATCAACCGGTACAAGGGACGCACCAGACTCACGAACCATCGCCATGATCGCAGAACCTGCTGCAACAAGCGTTTCCTTATTTGCCAGCGCGATTATTTTGCCCGCTTTCACAGCCGCGGCGACGGGTCTTATCCCTACGGCACCCACCAGTCCGGCCACTACAGTATCAGCGTTTGGATGGGCAGCTGCAATCTCAAGCCCCTGGTCGCCGATTACAAACTCGGGCTTGTGTGAACCCGCACTTACCAAGCTGGCCAGCTCTTTGCGCACTTTATCAGATGGCACCGCGACTAATTCGGGCTTAAATTTCTCTATCTGATCGAGCAGAAGCTGTATTTTGCTACCACCAGCTGCGATGGCGACAACCTGAAAATCTTCCGGATGCGCACGGACAATATCGAGAGTCTGGCAACCGATTGAACCGGTTGAACCCAGAACGGCAAGACGTTTCACTGATTTAACCTGACGGCGGAATGGATGCCCGTAGCTAATCTTAGCTGGCAAACCGGGGCAAAAAAGCGTTTGTCTTGTTATGCAAATTAATTGGAGCGCCTACAAATTGGAAGCGAGTTGAGCGCGCTCTGGCGCGAAACGAGTGGCTAGCGCGGACGAGGCGACGGAGGAGCCGCAGGGAGCGCTTACAATTGGAAGCGAGTTGAGCGCGCTCTGGCGCGAAACGAGTGGCTAGCGCGGACGAGGCGACGGAGGAGCCGCAGGGAGCGCTTACAATTGAACCGAGTTGAGCGCGCTCTGGCGCGAGTCTACCTTGGAGGTAAAGCTGGAGGTAGTTCTATCTTCAGCGCACCGCTCTTAATCAATGTCCGCACCAAAGTCAATGCAACACCACGTTGGAATGACTGATAGGCAGCACCACTCCAGTATGCGTCCGGGTTGTAGTAGTCGCGATTCAATCCAAAGGGCATCAAAGGCGGTTGGAGCGTTGTATTCGGGCCCTTACGAACATCACCGTATCTCCGAGTGATTTCCGTGGCCTTCTTCAGCTCTTCAAGAGCTTCATCAATTCGTTTGATGGTTTCCGGATTATCGAACTTAACGTCCTTCCCGGCCTTTACACCATCTATTACAGGCTTCATCGCGCGCGCGACAAGTACATCTGCAAGATAAATACGAAAATATGGATTTTTGGGTGCTGCGGCAGCTCCCTCACGGAGGGCCTTTTCTTGCAGGTCCAGGGCTTTGTCGGCAATAGCCGCCATCTTCTCGCCATAACGGTATGCATCCGATCGATTATCGAAGCTGGCGAATCCATATTTATTTTCCTCGTGAAGAGCCCCCTGGCAAGCTGATATGCGCAGTTCCTCAGCCGGCTTTGTAACCGGCTTGTACTGTTTGCCTTTCCACACATCAATCTGCAAGGTGACTAGATTAGGTGGAAAATAATGTTTGGCACCCGAATCGTTTCCTTTCTCGAACCAGAAGAAGTAGCCTCCCTCGTCAACCCATGGTCTCAATCGAACCGTCTCTGGCAAACCTTTGATTTTGAGCGTGTGATAGTCTTTTTGAGCCAGAGACTTATCTATATCGAAAGCTTTGTCGCCGTAATCAAGTTCCAGAATTCCGTTCACTGGCTTCTTGGCGGGTGCATCACCGGGTTTGGCACTGGCGTCTGTAGTTCTGGTCGCATCTGCAACCGGCTTACGGGTGTCTACCGGCGTGGTCACGGTACGAGTCGAATCTGTCGTAGTGGTCGCCGGACGAGTGGTGTCGGCAATAGACGGGGTTGCAACCGGTGCAGTCACATCTCTCAAAACACTGGAACCGGTACCGGTTGCCCTTAAAACATCCAGAGAAGGCAGATTGAGATTTCGTCCGGGAACGACAGGAGTCGGTATCTTTCCCAGGTCACGAGTCAATTGTCCTAAATCAAGTGGTTTGTTGAGATTGCTAGACCCGGGACCATTCCCGAGATTCAGATCTAATGGGCGCCTGTCACTCATTTGTTTGCCTTCTCTCCTCGATCAAAAGTAAAATATCCGAAAGTCAACAGAATAAGTCAATGTTAGTTCTACGTATCTGACAACCCTGTGGTCTGAACGGCTGGTTGTTTCACTTGGCCAGTCTGCGAATTCGGCTGATTGGTCCCGGTGAAAAATTAACGATTAGATCAATTCCAATTGGGAAATCAGGCTTGACACTTCGCCGGTCGTGCATATCGCTGTAGACATACTTACTTTCCTTTTAATCCCGCCTGACGAATTTGAGGGAACAATGTTTTAGTAGCTCACTAGACAGCAGAAGATAGCCGATTAATTTTGATGGAAACCCAAGAAAAAATATTCGACGACAATTTAACGACGTTGAATTTTGAGATAGCCGGATTCGAGATTCTAAGAGAGATCGGTCGTGGTGCGTCCAGCATTATTTTTGAAGCAATGCAAAATTCACTTCATCGGCACGTAGCAATTAAGGTGTTAAGAGCAGACATTTTCGATAGCGTCGCAGCGCGACGTTTCCAGAAAGAATCGAATCTCCTCAGTTCTCTAAATCACCCAAACATAGTTACAGTGTATGCATCGGGAGTTACTGCAGGCAACAGACCTTATATAATACTTGAGTTGATTGACGGCGAAAATCTTGCGTCATTATTGCAAAATGGTCCGCTAGAAACTGCTGATACTCTCCAGATTTTTTCACAAGTTCTTCAAGGATTGCAATTCGCACACGATAAACAAATTGTGCATCGCGATATAAAACCAGGCAACATAATGCTTTCCAGAAGCGGTAGCGGGTGGATAGCAAAGCTTGTTGACTTCGGTATTGCACGGACCATACGCGAATCAGGGCAGGTAGTACAAAATCTTACCCACACAGGAAATGCAACTGGCACGGCTTTGTATATGAGCCCCGAGCAGTGTAGTGGAACACCGCCATCAACTTTCTCGGACCTGTACTCTGTAGGATGTGTTCTCTATGAGGCAATTACCGGAGAGCCACCCTTCCACGGCGAGACTTCCTACGAGGTAATGTATAAACAGGTCCATGAGGAACCACGAACTCTCTCTCAACAACAGATACCTGTTTCTACTGCACTAATGAAGCTTGTTTTGCGGGCGATGAACAAAAACCCGCAACAAAGATTTCCCGACGCTGGCGCGATGCTTGCAGCGATGGCGGATGTAGAACCAGGAGAACACGCCCCGCAAAGGAAGGTACCCTATCCTTTCTTGGCGACGGCATCGATTCTTCTGGCCGTGCTTTCGTTAACGACTTTTCTGGTAGTTTCCAGAAAATCATCCTGCACAGAACCTTACCTGCCAGACAAAAAATCACAACAGCATTTAGTTCCCTCAGTCACAGAGGCCGTCAGGCAAGCGCTCAACCTCTTCTCCGACCGACAGGTGCATGAGGCGGAACAAGTTCTGCGAACCTCACTGAACAAATGCGAAATCCGCGCAACCGTCGAGGCGCGGGAAGAAGGACATCTAACACTGGGCAAAGCTTATGTTTTCCAACATCGTTGGTCAGAAGCCTTCGCGGAATTCAAGCAGTGCGAAAAGCTTATTTTGGAAGTTCCCGGCAATAAAGCCTTCAAATACGCAGAACTCCATTCCTGGATGAGTAGCGCCTATATGGAGACTGGAGACACTAACACATCCGAAAGAATACTTCAGAATGCGATATCCAGCTTTTCAAACGAGCAGGCGATCTTCGCATACGATCTCGTATCCGGAATGTATACAAAATTGGGAACTGTTTACAGGGAGAAAGGTGCGCCGGCGAAAGCACTTCAGTGCAACCTGAAGGGACTTAAGACCAGATTGACTGTCGATAAGGAGAACACTGCAGGCTGCATTGATGCACTGGCCTATATCGCCATTGATCAATATATTCTTGGAAATCACCAAGAGGCCCGAGAGAACGTCACAAAAGCCATTGATATAATAAAGGCAGGCGATGTAGACGATAGGCCGTATGCCTTTTCGATTGTCCGGGATGCGCTGACTTCCGGCGAGCAGTATCAACCAGCCAAAGAACTTTCTGAACAGCTCTTGCTCTGCCTACAACGTATGAATGCTGATGCTGAATTCTTCATGGATGCCCATGCCAATCTAGCGTTCATCAACATGAAGCTCGGAAAGTTACCTGCAGCAGAGCAACATATAACAAAAGCACTGCGCATTGCAGAGCGTTGCAGCGATCCCATGATCTGGTTCACTTACATGGTTGCAGGAGAACTGTCATTAAGGGCCGGCGACCAAGAACAAGCAACAATCTACCTCAGACGGGCCGAAGATACGCCACGAGAGAAGTTATTCTGGCAGTACGAACACCGACTTCATTGGCTGCTTAGCCGCATACATGGCAAGGTCAAAAGCGATACGAACGATACAAACTTAAAGCACCTGCAAATCGCTTATCAACAATGGCGGAATTTTTCTCCGCAAAATGAAGATTACGCGCAGATGCTACGCGACTATCTGGCGGTATTACACGACTCCAGAGATTCAGCTACAGCAAAGAAAGTCGAAACCGAATTGAAACAGTATGAAAAAATCAACCCCACTACGAAAAGTTGAGATGCAAATTTACCGGCATGCATTCAGCGGATCTAATTGACGATTACGAATTGATTGCCGAGTTGGGACGCGGCTCCTCCAGCACTGTTTTTGTGGCTATGCACAGAATAATGCAACGTCGCGTGGCAATAAAAATACTGAACACCGATGTTCTGGCAGAAGACTCTTCGCGAAAGCGGTTTCAGCGCGAAGCGCAATTGTTGAATACAACCAACAATCCTCACATTGTGAAAATTTTTAGCAGTGGCTCCACAACGGACAACAGGCCATATCTTGTGCTGGAACTACTGGATGGGAAGAGCCTTTCGCAACGCCTCAAGGAAAACCCGATTCCGGTTTCGGAAGCACTTGCACTTTTTGAGCAGCTCCTGGATGCACTTCACTGTGCGCACGAAATGGGCATTGTTCATCGTGATATTAAACCAAGCAATGTGGTTCTTTGTAATTCACCAAGCGGAGTGGTGGCAAAACTAGTTGATTTTGGCATAGCTGGATTCATCGTGGAGGCCGGTGTTCACCTGCAAAATCTGACGCAAACCGGCGACGTTACCGGAACACCTACTTATATGAGCCCCGAACAATGCCAGGGAAAGCCCGCCACTGCGCAATCGGATCTCTACTCATTTGCGTGTTTAATGTACGAGTGCGTAACTGGTGCCCCCCCCTTTTCCGGGCCACAGCCAATACGACATGATGTATCATCACGTCCATGCACCGCCGGCCAGACCCGGCGGACCGATACCAGAGTTGCTGGGAAACATCATTCTCAAGGGGCTTGAGAAGTCCCCGCACAATCGCTATCAGACCGCAGAAGCTATGAGACAGGCATTGGCTCAGATCGTCGATGAACAATGCAAGCAACCGTTGGAGCGAACAAAACCAGCGCTCCGTTCCACGAGCCACTACCGCTGGGCCCTCATTACTGGTTTTCTTTCATTATTTATTTGTGGCGTAGGACTGGTAGCTCATCAGAACTCCCGACAAAATTCAGACAGAAGTGGAATGTTACCGCCGGCAACGATCTCACAGCAAGCAGTGCCGACAATTTCTCAAACAAAGAGCGCCACCGGAAGAACAGCAATACTTAAGGGAATGTCCAGAGACGCACAGTTCCTGGCAGAGAAGGATCACTTTGTTGAAGCGCGGAACATGATGGAGAGTGCACTTTCCCAATACGGCGCACAAGCCGACGCTGGAGTTCTAACCAAGACGTATTGCCGATTGGGCCGGGTTCTGGAAGGTCAGCGCAACTGGCAGGAAGCCGAAATAGCAATGGCGAAGGCAGAAGAATACACTCTGAAGGCAAAGGAATACGGACCACAGAGTTTCTTGTACGCGACAATGCTTGCCTGGAAAGCAAGTGTTAAAGCCAGACATGGCGAGTACGACACGGCGCTACAAGTGCTGGGTGAGGCAGACAAAATCGTCTCGAAGTTGGGACTTGAACAGAAAGCATGGATAGAATCAGAGTACAGCGCTATTTATACATCGCAAGGCAAGATACCTTTAGCACTGGCAATGCGACTTGAATCGTATCAGATTTACCGGGCGGCCAGAATCAAGACTGTTGACCCGCCTACATTAAACGAACTCATGCAAATAGCAATTTTGTACTACAGGCTCGGGCAATGGGATAAAGCAGAAAACGCTGTCAAAGAAGTGAAAAGCTATCTGACTAAAGATCACCAGGAGGAGTACACATATCTCTGTCCTGGTTTGGCAACGATGTTTATCCTCACCGGACACCCCCTCGACGCAATAGAGACACTAACGACGCTAAGAAACCATCTCAAGCACCTCGGCGCCGACCAGGTGGTCTTTACACCGCTGGACACCCAGCTGGCATACGCTCAGTTTAGAAGCGATAACGCGGAGGAAGCCGGAAAGAACATTACCCTGGCGCTGAGTCAACTAGCGCTGTTTCCCGAAGACTCGATCTCAATTTTCGTCATGACTAGAGCAGGTGAAATCTATTTGGAATCAGCTCCAGAGGCCGCACTCAATTATCTTCAAAGAGCTGAGAAATTAATAGCAAGCCAACGAGCACATCGAAATCTGTCTCCGCAAATTTATTGGTTACTAGGTAGAGCTTTTGCTAGCAAGAAAGAATACAAAACCGCAATAGCATACTTCGAAAGGGGCAGGGTTGAATGGTGCCGTTATTGCGCCCCTGATCGCGATTACGCGCAATTCCTCAGGAATTATGAGGCGGTTCTTCAATATTCCCAACAGAAAGACCGACAATACATGATCAAGCAGGCTCGGCTCAAGTGTGAGAAACAATTACCCAGACCAGGCGTTTGACTCCGCCGGGTCAATTGAAGCAATCCCGGGTGGTGCATTGCGAAAAGCGGAGGGCTAGCTCAAGTCGACCCGTTGAACCTGGATCGGGTGAGCGACAGAACTGGGATGAAAATCGGGTTTACCGAGTATCTCAATAACGGAAAGTTCGATGGTCTGACAAATTTTCTCAAGCGGCAAGTTATCTCCGCCTGTACCGAACGGCTCTTCTATATCTTCTGCGATAAGCTCTAACCCGATCATAAAGTATGCAGCCACACAAGTGATCAAGATTGTCCAGGAATGACAATCACCAGCAAAGTACCAGGGAATGCTGAGAACGTTCAATGCCACGCCCTGACGCAAGATGGCGCGGTAAGAAAGAGCAATTGGAGAACTTTTTATTCGTTCACAGGCACCGCAAATATCCATAAATGCGCGAGCATGATTGTCGAGTTGAAGCATTTCAAATCCATCGATTTTCCCTAGCGTGCGCCATTCCTTCATCAATTGGAAGACTGATTCAGCGATGTATGCAGGAACATGTGAAGGAAAATCTGTTGATTCCTCGAAGCCTGGCACTTTATTGAGCGTAACTCCTCCGCGCAAGTGCTCTCTCAACGCAAACGGAAATGAAATTACAAGTCGACGAAAATCCGTAACGTCATGCTCTTCTAGCCGCACATAAGACTTCACTTTCATGCTCAGATTTCTGGTGTCATTAACCAATTGCCCCCAGAGCTTTCGCCCTTCCCACCATCGATCGTAGGCTGAGTTAGTGCGAAAGACTAGTAGAACGCCAAAGATCATACTGCCGAACGAGGCACTGTGAATGGCATCAATGACCCCTTTTGCCACAGTTTCAGTTGCAGTGTACCAATCCACCGCCCAGGCATAAAGCGCAACAAGAGCGACAAAAGCAAAAAGCTTCGGTGCGACAGGAATCCTATGTATGCGCGTAAAAACTTGTACCCACATGCGGCCTCACAATGTTCTCATTCTAGAAATACCATCGCTCAGATTGATCGAAGCGCCAATGAGACACTTGTTAAGCTCAAGTCTAACAGGCTTCGATGTTGAATCACTACACTGATTATCGTAGCGAGTTTTTTTGACGAAACATCCAATAACCGTGGTCGACACAAAGGAAGCCTGTCTCGCTGGGCCCTACCGCGGCAGCCAATATGAACACGGTGGCGACGTTACACTCGGGTCTGTGGTGAAGCTGTGACCATGTAACACAGCTGGTGTCACCGGACAACGGACCGCCAGCATCTTTCATGGAGCTTTCAGCCCGACCGAAGACAAATTCGAAACATAGGGCTAACCCTAATCGAAAGTGTTGTGCCCCCTAGTTACCAATCGGTCTTTAGGAGCGAAACTAAGTTGATGTTCAAGCAGCTCTACTTTTTTCAAAATTCGCAGCGCAAACGCTTCATCGTCGAGTAAGCACACTAACAGGAGACAATTTATGGGCAACCACATCGAGAGAACAACGCGAAAAAAGACCGAACATTGCCCAGTGGCAGCCAAGACAGAGTCACCAGCTTCTCGCCCCCGCAGGTCGAAGGAAGTGTGTAAAACAGTTTTCCGGCTAGCGGCGCTTCCGTTTATAGAACTAACAAGAGGCATTCTGAGAGGTTTTGTCATCATAGGGATCTGTCTTGCACCGTTTCTATTTTTGACGATCTCTTCTTCAAAACGAGCAATTGAGTACGACTTCTCGGGGATAGTTGATCACCTGAATAAACTCAACCACCAGTCCATCCCATCCCACTAATTCAACCTACCAATCGAGGCAAACATTCACATGAAGCGGCAGGGAAAACGAAGCAACAGGATAGGAGTGGTGAACAAGTTGCACAATCAATCAACCAAGATTTCGAACCTGCCTGGGAATCGGCCAGACCGGTACCATTGCTAACCCTTAATTTCGGTAATGGTACAGTGGTCAATCGAACGCTGAGAGGCAACGTCGCCACATACATTTGCTTTTCGAATGGACAGATTCTCGATTTACTTCCCGGAATCTACGAGCCAAATAAATTCAGGGAATGCCTGAAGAAACTGAGCTTGCTCGCGACAGAAATGGCTAGATTACCATATGCGGAGCGAACCACAGCGATTCGCGCTTACCACAAATCAGAATCACAGCGAATACCAATGGAAGAAGTTTTACAACCGATTGCCATGATAATCCGCAATAAGTTATCAAAGGAATCAGAAGGAAAGAATCGCAAGAACATTACCGCAGGGACAGCGTTGTACCAAGACACAATGGTAAACGAAACGGTCTGGCGCAAACAGGCCCATGAGATTCTGGCAAACAGCGCACCGCAACTACCTCAATTGATCAACAAGCGGATTTACCGCGAGGTGTTACACACGGATCTTGATGATCCGTACCTTGGATTGGGTTCGTCGTTGTTTGCATCTTATCCATTTGAGAAGTAGAGAGTCACTCAGTTCCACCTGTCCGGGTTGACAATCTCCAGCTAACGCAGACAACCAAGATTAACGGTTCGGGTCGATGCAGCCTCTTTCGCTCTCGTCGGCCACATACTGGAAGACGATATTGAGCTGAAATTGGCGAATGGGGCATGGGCGTCGTGTACCGGCGATACAGCGACGGACTATTTTGCCGCTACGACGGGAATGCTCACCCAACCTCCGTTTGCTTTGCGAGTCCATGCATGACCACCTCCGGTCGTCTCATATTGATACTCACCCCGCGGAAGAATCCTGTATTGTCCAAACCACTTAGCACCAGTTGTCGGGTTACTCCATTCATTTGTTAATTTGCCGTCGACAACTTTCCGCTGCCAGCGAGCGCCATCCTCCCACACGCTCACGACCTCTCCTTTTCCGTTCTCATGCCAGCGGAAACTGGCTCCGCCCGGGTAGATGTATCCGCTCGGAGTGAGCTTGCCTGGTAGTCGGAAATATTCAGTTGCCTGAACTTTACCATCAGGTTTTGTGAGGTAATAAAATCGATCGCCACGAGAAATTGCTAAGTGCTCGTTCTTTATCGAAACCGCTTCCAAAGTATCATATGCTTCTTTTTGATAGCTAGACCTTGAACCATTCAATACCATGTGCGCCAATTCTGCGATTGCTTTTGCTTTTACCGGATGATTAACCGGCAACTCTGATTCCATCAAAACTTTCGATACACAGAGCCGAACCTTTTCACTGTTGTCATTCAATGCCAACTGCAGCTGCGCTAAACCGGGATCGCTAGCGTCTTTGATCTTATACCCTTTGTAAGCGCCAAAAATTTCTTGCGCCGTAGTGTCGGAGTTGTTCTTGTCTGCTAGAGCTTTCTTCAGGCGCTCGGCACGCTGTAGCGGGCTGGAAATTTTGTCTTGGCTCGACTCATCCCAAATGATCTTAGTGGAATGCATCAAACTGTCTATCATTTCTTCCGCTACTTTTCTGACTTCCTCCTTAATGTGCCCGGGCTCATCTATCATTGCTTGGAGTACAGGAATGACCATACGATGTTTGTATTTCCCCAAATCTTCTATTAGCGCTTTTTGGTAGTAGTCAGCTTGATCTGCCGGCAAGCGCCTTGTTTCAAGCCTTAAGGCCTCAGCGATCACTCTGGCGAGTTCTTCCCGTGGAATTGAAAATCCATCGGTGCTTGGTCGTAACACTGCACGCCAGGCGTCCAGCAGCTCGATGGAGACATAGCCGGACACTTCTTTGTTGGAGGTCAATCCATCTTTGATGCATTTCGCCAGCACATCTTTTCCCTCACAATTACTTTCGGCCAGTTTTCTGAGTTCACGAGCGGCCAAAGCTTTCCAGTTATGCTCGTATATTTTGTGATGATGAGAAGAATCAAAGTAACCTTTAACTGCACCCGCATTCAGTCCCGAGTCAAAGCCCATTAAAGAGCCACTTTGCGTAGCGATGTAATACAATGCCATTTTTGCTTTGTTGCCATCTTCTCCGCCGTCCTTAGCAAGTGCGGTGAGCTTGTTCCACTGCACCATTCGCTCGTCGGAAATTGCCTTATACGCCTTCCACTCCTCACTATTTATTCTCTCCGAGTTGCTTACTCTGCGCCAAAGGAAACTTGTCGAATTGTCAACGGCTTCTTTTGCCCGCTGCTGATAGTTGGCTGATTCGAGCAAATCAAAATTCTCTTTCACCCAGGCTCTTGCTTTTTCATGATTAAACTCATCCAGATACGGATACTTCTTGCCGAATCCAATCAGATCAGAGCGTGTAGACTCATAAAGTTCTTTCCATTGTCTTGAGTCTGCATCGACTCGTTTTGTGGTAAACCTTACATCGCGCAAATAGCCTGCAACGGAGGGATCCGTCTCGGTGTCTAAGAGTTGATTAACGACATTGCGTAGCTGCACATCGCGTAGCTTTTCCAGTGCTCGGACGGCTGCCAAACGCACGGTGGCGTCAGGCTCGCCTCCCGGTAAAGCTTTGCCGTCTACTGTAATTGTGGTCTTCGCCGTCACGTGAGAACGAATAATATCAAGACTGTCATGCCCTCCTAATTCGGCTAGCACATTTATGGATGCGGCTCGAATGGCGGGATAATGCAAGGCATAGCTGGAATTCAATTCGTTGTTGCGAAGCAGATCGTGTAGTCGTGCTTGCAGCTGTCGCATTACTTCAGCATTTGCATCCTTAAAGAACGGCGTGAACTTTGGCAATAGCGTAACCAAAGAATCTTGTTGTGCCCAGTCAGCAGGATTCTTCACAAACTCTAGCAGGTTAAGCTGAAGCTCGCCGGCAAGCCGAGGATTGGCCTTCTGCAATTGGGCGATTCTATCAGGCAATAACGCGTCAACGCCCCGACTAACCAGTGAAGTATTTTTGGACTTGATAGAGTCCGCAATTGCAAGAGTGATCTCTTTTTGCACCGGGTCAGTTTTTTCGGCAAGAAGGGCGAGTGACAGCGCTGCATTTAGTTTGGTCTCTCGCACCCTCTCGGCAAGAGCTGGTGTATCGGGTAGTACAGTTTTCATTTCCTTTGCGATTAGTTGTAGAGCTTTCTTCGAAAACTCTCCGGGTTCCTTATTCTGCTGCAAAAGCGTGTTGAAACCACTGAGAAGCTCGGCGCGACGCTTCAGATCCGGTTCTCTTAAACCGTAGATAAGCGCAGCGCACATTGCTCGAACATCGGGGTCTTTATCTTGCGCAGCAGTTCTTTCAAGTTGTTTCATAAGAGCATCAGAATTCAGCCCATGCGCCTTACCGGCAGCGATTTCCGCGTCAAGCCCGATCTTAGTTGAAGCGGCTTCTTGATGGCGTAGTCCGTCTATCACAACAGCCATTCTGGATGCAGTTGAGTCGGTAAGTGCGGCAAGCTTATCATCGCGTGAGGTCAGCGGACTATTCAATACATTCTGCAGAACACCACCGTATTGCTGATGCGTCAAACCTCCGACTCGCGTCAGCACCTCGCCGGTTACAATTCCCCTGCTGCCCAAGGAAACAGATTCAAGATCACACTGAAGCTGGCGAACGATCTCGCCGGTTGATATCGTTTGTTCAAATTTGCGAGCAGGAATTGCCACCAATCGCTGGCGACTGGTTCTGCCTCTAATAATGGATTGTGTGTAGCCCGGTACTTCAAACTCGGCAGTGGCAAGTTCGCTCATGATCTTGCCATCTTTATCTCGGGCTAGATAGAGCAACGCGATGCGCGCTGCAGCAGTAACATCCTTATCGCGCGCCTCCAGAAATTTTTCAGCTAACCGCGCTACAGAGGGAGGAAAGTCCTTGTGTTTGTCCGGATTCATCAGGTCAGATAATTGTTGATTGGTCAACTTGAATCTTGGATCGGATAGAGAAGAGGGGTGAGTCAGTATCAGTTGCTTGATCTCATCCGGTCTGAAACAAAGCTGTTTTAACAGTTCTTTCCGGTAAATCCTTTTCTCATCCTCTGTGGAAGGCGGCGCCATTAAAGTTTTTGTTTTCTCAAAAATCTCGCCTATTGTCTGTACTGTCTCGGCGGAGCGGCCGCGCACAAGAGTATCTTTGTAGCGGTCTAGAGTTAGACGACACGCTTCTAGTGATTTCGATGATTCAGGATCAAACGCATTCTTATGCGCTCTTTGAAGACCGCGGCCATCACCCACCTGAATCACAGCATCGGCGGAAGAATCTCTCTTTCTGCCATCTGTCAAATCCTTGATCTCGTGATGTAAGTCTTTAATAATTACAGGCAAGAATAAGACTTCTGTAGTCTTGAATGCCCATTGCGTGCCTGTATGGATCTGACTGACCCAGGGAATGCCTTTTATTGCCTCCACACCCTCAGCAGCTTTTCGTCCGTTAATTATGGTGTGCACCTTGTCTGCAGTGCTCATTGCCTCTGCTGCTTTTCCCGAACGAAAGAGATTCCAGCCGGTGCTGGCCAGTCCTAATCCGACGTCGCCCAAGAAGTAGAGTCCGCGCGCGGTGTTGATCGTGCGCCCCCATTCACTGTCGCGACCGCCAGCATTATTGAGTATTCCTGATCCGGCAACACCAACGCGAACAAGACCTTTTCCGACCTCCCATGCAGCCCCTGAGGTGCTGAGTTTTAAAGCGGCCTGACTTCCAGCGGCCGCAAGGCGCGCACCGTGAACGGCTGCGCCAACTTCAATCGTTCCGGAAACAAGCATTGCTGCATCCATCGTTATAGTTAGTCCTTTCTCCCCGTAGTACCATGCTTGCTGTACACGCTTGTATGATTGCAGGTTGCCCACTTTAACCAACTCGATTTTGTCTCCCGTGCGTACAGGTACAAAATCGTTTGGTCCTAAAATTCGTTCATCAAGATTCATTGGTTTGCCTACAGGCTCTACACCAAACGCCCTGATGTTTTGGTAGGCATACCAGGGCGCCTTTTCAGCTTGAATTGTCTGAGTGATCTTGAACTTGCCGGCATTGGGACCGCTCTCTATTTTTTCGACCTTAAAGTCGTACCCCGCAAGGTTGAAATCTTTCACCTCTTCATTTGGTTTCGGTTCGTACTTGTCCGACACTATTTTAATGAATTCGCCTTTTCTGTTGAAAACGGCTTTGCCATTTGCGACTTCATGGTCACCAAACATGATTACTGCATCCTTGTTTTTTTGATGCTTCATCAGTTCCCCGACAGCCTGATCGATCTTGTCACCATATGTGGTGAGCCACTCACGCAGCCGATTTATCTTTTCTCGGTTCGCTGGTAACTCCTGGCGCAAATCTTGCGGTAGGTCGCATATTACTTGTTTGATGGTGCCATGCTTGAGCAGCGAAAGTGAGAAGGGCGAAGATGCATCCGTTACGGTGTGCTGCTTGCCAGACGAGTCTTCGATTACAAGTTTGGTACCCCGCGGTAGCGCTATAGGAAAATCTGAGTCTCGCGAGCTTTTGTACAAGCTCTGCATTGCTTCAATATAGTTAGATGTTCGTACCGAAAGATCAACCAATTCCTCTGCAGAGCTTCGCCAGGAGACGGGATCATCCTCTGGTTTTCTCTTCCAATTCTCAGGCAAGCCATGCTTGTCGATGAGACTCCTGACGACGTCGTCTCGGCGTTTAGCGCGATAATCCTTAACGGCAAGATTCGATTTAGCTAGCCACTCGTAGACGGCATCCAATTTTTCCAACTGCTCATTCCGCGGAGGTTGGTCCTTGTCAATGTTTAGATCCAGGGGTAATCGTTCATCGGCCGCTAGAGCATTGTATAAGCCGGGATCCATGCTGCGCCCCTGCGCGTCGAACGCTAGCGGGATGGGGCACCCCGGAGGAATTGCAAGCTTTAGAGAATCAAGCTCTCGAATAGTATCGGGAACAGTTTTCTGCAACCACTTAATGTATTGGTTGTATGCCTCTTGTGTTGCGGGTCCCATTACTCCGGCATCTCTTTCTTTTTGCATTTCTTTGCAGAGGTCGACTATCTTTTGCTGGATGGCCTCAGCCCTGTCGTGGGGAGGCAATTTCTTTAGCTCATCTGCGGTGGGACGCATATATAGCGCCCCCAATTTACTTAACAGCCTTTGCAGGTATTGCGTGCCCTTCAATTCCTCTCCGCTCAGTTTGGGAAGGTCTTCCAATGCACCATCCATTCCTCGCTCCACGTGGGCGGAAGCTAGTTCTAGCTCTGGTAATGTGTCGGGCTTGTCTTGTTGCTTGGAAACGTCACTATAGGCACCATCCAGTGCCATAAGGCAACTCTGTTCCCATGTGCAATCCTGTTCGTGTTCGGATTCTATTTGATCGCTATGCAAATCAGGATTGCCCTCAATGTTGGAAATCATAAATCGGTTCCTTACGTGCCTTTCTGTTGTTAGCAGAGCACAATCTTGATTGAAGAAATATTGAGTTCGATTGAGAAAACACCCGCGTGTTCTGTAAAAAGCAAATCTTTTCTCAAGGTAGGACGTATTAAGCTGCAGTGATTTACCAGTGTTTGAGAGAACGCTTTATGACAGACAGACGAGAAACAAGTGAAAGGCCAAGCAGCGAAAAAGCGGAAACTAGCTGGTTGTTTGAAGAAGCCATAGATGCCAAAACAGGCATCGTCCCAATAACAGCGGGCGAAGCACTGGTAGCCGGAGGGGCCTTGCCCGGGCTAAGCCTCGAGGGTTCACCGAATGTAAAAGTAACGCCGAAAATCGGCGATGCACTTAAATACAAAGGGGAAACTCTTAATGTTGTCGGGGAGCACCGCGATCACTTACTGCTCCACAAGGCCGGTAGGAATGCGCACTGGGAGACTGTATTTAGTGCGGTTACAGAGGCACAGCTGCAAAACCAATATGAAAAAGTGCGTGTCAAAATTGATGGTACTGATCGAGTGCTATATGCGGAAAAAGGCCATCCTGAGCGTGGGCTTAAATGCATGTTCGAATCACCGGACGGCAAACTCTTTCTCTACCCGGATCACTCTACCGAAGTGGTTCCCAAGGTAACGTTCACTGAGGGGGCTAAGCTGGCGGAAACCGAGCGAACGGGTAAAGTTCCCGGTGCGCGAGCCGACGAGGCATTTCTTCGTGAGAAGCCTCTGCCCGGTGATGTCAAATCTGGTGCGGGGAAATTTAAAGACGGGCAACCGGCTGAAGAACGCAGGCGAGTTATTGAAGGCAAGGAAGTAAAAGTGCGAACCTCGCCCGACTTCGGTCGGCGAGAATACGAAGTTAATGGCAAAGTAATCGAGTTAAACTATCAGCAAGGTTGGTTTTATAGCAACAGAGCTAGAAATCCGCCACCAGAACAGGTGAAATTGCATGTAACGGGCACCGGCATTGCCGACCTGGCGCGCTTGCACAAGGAGCTGCTTCCCGTTTTGGAAGAACTGAGGACAAAAGGTCTTATACATGTCTACAAGACGATGGATCCCAATTTCATGGATGCAGAATGGCAAATTCATCCGGAAAAAGCAGGAGTAATGCCAGGGAGCAAGAACCAACATTCAAAAGCATTTACCATCTATGTCTCAGCTGAAAAGGCGCAGGAAGTGGCGTCGACGATAGACAGAGTATTGAAGGAAAAAGGTTTGACACTCAAGGATTTTAAGGGTGATTGCGCAGGTGAAATCTCCCGACAGAAGAGCGAATCAAAGCGTGTTAGCGTCGAACGCGATCACTGGACTCACACTAAGACTATTACAGGAGTCGAAGGCGCGCTGATCGACCCGGCGCTGGCAAATCGAATACATGATAGGTTCAGCAAGAGCCACGGTACGGACGCGACGGGACGATTAACGGTGGCTGGTCTTCAAGCCGCTGAGAAGGCCAGTGGAATCGCACCCGGTCAAATAACCTATGATAAGGAGGGACGGCTAATGTTCGCCGATGCGAACATTCGATCGGATCGCCAAACTCACAATCGTTATTACGTCGATGAAAGCAACTCGAACAAGGAAAGAGGAAGTCTTACAGGAAGACCGGCCTTGTATGCACTGTATGAGATGGAAGGTCTTGATCCAGCCAAGATACACATTGACAACAAGTTGGAGTTAGCAAAGACTCGCCCTGAGAAGCCGCTTCCCACACCCGACCGACTGGCCGGCACGGATTCCACGGCGAAGGTTGATGGCACGCTTGATCGAAAAGAGTTGCGCCCCGGCGAGGGGCTTGCGCGTGAAAGAATCGAAAGAGATCGCGTCGACCCGAGAGAGATCGAGGCATTACGACGACATGCAGAAGAACTCGCAAAATCAGACAAGGAATTAGATCGTAAGAATGCCGAAGCGCTCAAGAAAACAGCCGACGCTCTTGAGGGCAAGTTCGGAGAAGAGGCTCAACGGGTGGCTCATAGAAAGGTTCTTGCGAACTCGCAACGAGCGCTCGAACGCACCGGACATACTGCTAAGGCAGTGGCAGGCGGTGTTATTGGCATCGGGATTTTGACCGGTGCTGCACTAGCATACTTCCGTACGTTCCAGGGAGATTTGCGAGACAAGCCGTTAGCACGTGCAAGCAGACAGGCCCGCTAATAGCGTTCACCTTTCACCGCGTTTGCAGCCGGATCAAAGATTACCCGCGAATTCCAAAATCGTCCTTCATTCCTCCTAACACCTTGTTATTCACGGACTGGGTTTACCGCATTTTGTTTTCAATAACGCAATCTTTTTTCAAGGCAAAGTATTCGATCATCATTATTGTCAACGGTTTAGTTGTTTCAAATATGTGTGAAAGTTCATTTTCAAGGAGATTAGCGAGAGATGAGTCGAGAAGCCAGTGATATTCCAAATGTGGGAAGTGAAACAGACCGGGCAAAACTAGCATGGTCCGAAAAAGCCTTATCTGAGATTGATTTTAAAAGCCGTGAAGACATGAATAAATCCCGAGAAGCCGATACTGCTAAGAGTTACTTACCAGCACTGCGCATCGACTCCTCGTACACGTCTGAAACACCGGGTGACATCACGATTAAGTTCGGGTCTCACACCATAAAAGCGACAAAAGATATCGAAGGGCTAAGTAAGGTTGACACAGGAAAAGAAGTGTGGACCCGAAAGGCTGATGGTACATGGGGTTCAGCTGACGGCAAAACCGCTGACAAAGTTGAGATTCGCGGAATGCCGGATAATCCTGAAGTAGTTGTCCGGCAAGAAGACAAAATAAGTGTTACTAGAAAAGACGGTTCTAAGTCTGAAGAAACTGACGGACCTAACGGATCAGAGCATATTGTTATTCGCAATTGTGCGGGGAAGATTACTCAAGTAGTACATAACGGCAGATCATTTGCAATTGATGAGGCCGGTCGCGTCAAAGACAGACCGGGGGCAACGGTCAACGCTGATGGCGAAGTTACCATCGGCAAAGTAACCCTGAAGAAAGATGGAACCAGTGAAGCAAAAGACGGGCCGTATACCACCATCGGATTCGGTGACGGCAGCCGTATCTACAAAAAAGACGACAAAATAATTGCATTGCGTGATGCAGAACGAAATAAGATCGTCATTGGAGATGACGGCACGGCGCGCGTAACCAAAGGTAAAGACGAGGTCGCTACGCATCCCCTGCACGGCAAGAAAGTGGATGTTCTTCCAAATACTCCAGGCACGCTTGTAGACAAGGACAACCCTGATCAGCGGTTCTACCTTGATGGTAGGCAAACTACCCTTGAATCAGGTCTCTGGCCGATTAAATTGGCGGACGCAAAGGGTAACAAAGTAGACATTGAGTACAAACCCGGCACAATCGAAATCGTGAAAGTGAAAGCAGGTCCATACGGTAATGTTGAAGCTCCTCCGGCTACAGGTGTCAGTGTTAATGGCGACAAAGGCCAAATCACGTACACGTTGGAAGGAAAGCAAGTCAAAATCGACCTCGTCGAAAGGTCGAAAAGAACTAGCGAGGGAACCACAGAGACAAAGCAATACGTTGACCGCAACCATACAGAAACGCGGAAGGGCGGACTTCTCACCGACATTGGCTATGGTGACATGAAGTGGAAAATTGACAGCGCACCTAATGGAAAGATCACAAAAGCT
>JAKFUT010000205.1 GCA_021732565.1 Candidatus Obscuribacterales bacterium | reverse complement strand
TAATGGAATTGCGCGAGGTCGCCATTCGACGGAGAACATAACCTAAGACCCGCCGGACTCATCAGATGGCTTCAATAAAGCGACGATTTGAGATCGTACTTCGGCTAAGGCTGGTGAGAGTGAAGCTGGTGCAAAACAGGCGTCGATCTCTCTGGCTATTCCTTCTAAGCGTAAGAGCCATTCGCTTTTACTATTATCTGCCGGTCCGTCGTTAATCAGTTGCCTGCCTGCCACTGCGATGCGTTGAGCCCGAGCAACGGGACCAAGCGATATTTCCTCTACGGCATTCGTCAAGCATTTATTCTCTGATTGCTCCAAAATATCTTGTAGACATTGGCGCGCTGTCACCTGATCTTCGCGTTCAGGAACTGCCATTATTAGAGGCCAAAGGTCTGCTGTGCCTGGCAAGCTGCGTCCTGCGAGCACCGCTGCTGCAGAGATGAGATGTTGAACTTTTACTATTCTTCGGTCCGTGAAATTTACGCCATTAGAGCGCAGCGTTCTAATGGCTTTAGCCAGATGAGGTCGCACCGGCGCCATGTCGCACTTTCGCGCGATTTGTGCCAGCGTATCGATGCTTGCCACCGTAGCTGGTGTCGACATAATATTGTTGTCTGACGACCATCCACCTTCGAGCAGATCTTCCAATCGGGAATCAGAAATCGGATCGGTAAAAACTCGCACCAGAAACCTGTCTCCGAATGCTGCCAGCGGCTCACTTTCCGGGAGCCGGTTCGAAGCCCCCACACAGATTCTTAGAGGGCAGGGAATGGTAGTGTGTCCACGACGATAAACTCGTTCGTTGAGGATACCGAGCAATGTGTTTAGAATCGCGGTGGAGCCCAGAAAAATCTCGTCTAAGAATGCAATCTCGGCTTCGGGCAGCATGCCGCCCGTCTGAGCTTCTACAATTCCTTCGCGCAGTTTGCGCAAGTCAACCGGTCCGAAAATCTCGCTGGGTTCAGTGAATCTACTGATGAGATATTCGAAATATCTGCCACCAGTGGCCCTGGCGATTCTGCGAACGGCTTCGCTCTTGGCAGTACCGGGTGGACCTATCACAAGAAGGTGTTCCCTGGCCACCGCAGACAGAGCGATTGTTTCAACCAGTCCCTGGCGGTCCACTAGATTCCCGGATGCATGCAGGATCGCTGCTTGCAATTCAGCTGCGGCTGTTTCCAGGTCAGTTGTTTGAGTAGTCATTCCAGAACCTGCTAATCATGACACTTAGGGCATTTGTCGATTACGGACTCATTACATTTCTGCTAAGGCTTTGGAGCTACGGACATGCATTTGGCAGTATGACCATTTTGCTCAACGAGATGTTCATATTAGTTTACTGATCATTGAGTGCTAGTGGCGAGATCTGTGAATTGCGTTCCAGGGTCATATCGCTCTGTTTGATTCGCGTTGGCTTTCATATCGATGTATCGATGGTCGGTTTGTTCAGAACGTGATTGTGTTGTTCCCCGGTCTTTCAATAATTACGCGGCGCCATTCGGTTCTCTCGGCAGGGCCGAGGTGGTCCGAATAACGCCGCATGTCTTGGCAGAACGCAGGTATTAAGCTTTTAGCCGTTTACCCTGGACTGAACGCGAGTGAATCGCTTCAGCACGAATTCGGGGTCGGTGAGACTCGCATTGCCGGCCGGGTTTCCGCCGGTTACGTGAAAGTCCGAGAACCCGGCGTTCTGATTTACGTAAATGCCACCGGTGAGGTTGAAGGAAACTGCTGTTCCCGCTTCGGCCATCACTTCGGCGATCGTTTCCATGGTGGTGTCATCTACGGTATAGGCACCGCAGCTGATGGCACCCTGCTCCTTTGCGCCGGCCGATGCCAGTGCAAGGCTTTCCTTTGTGTCGGCGGTCGCAATGATGAATGCGATTGGTCCGAACATCTCTTGTTGAAACACTTCTTTGGCACTGGTCGGAAGCTCGATAATAATCGGGCTGGCAGAACGAATGTTTGGAAACTCCGGGTTGGTTACGGCTTGACTCTCGAGCAGAACTTTACCGCCCAGGTCTTTAGCCTCTCCAATTCGTTTGTGTGTGGCTTCGCTTTGTATAGCTCCAAGTACTGCCGGACCGGCTTTAGGATGTGATGCAAGACCCTTAACGGCATCTACTATGGCTTTCGCTACATTCTCAAAAGGAACGTGCTCGCTGCCCGCCTTAATTCCGTCTTTTGGAATGAAAAAGTTTTGCGGTGCGGTGCACATTTGCCCGCTATACAGACTGATGCTAAAAGCCACGTTTTGGGCCATGGCAGCAAGGTCGGCAACGCTGTCGATAATGATGCTATTGACTCCGGCTTTTTCGGTAAAGGTCACCTTTCCCGGAAGCGATTCGACATATCGCCCGAAACTACTGCTACCGGTAAAGTCGATGATTTTGATAGCCGGATTTTCTGCCAGCTCTCTGGTTATCGGTTTGTCTTCCGTATCTGGTGCCAGCATTACCAAATTTGCACTGAAGCCGTGTTCAACGAGAACTTCCTGGAGCAATGCCACGACAATCGCAATCGGATAAATGGCTTTCGGATGCGGTTTTACAATCACGGGATTTCCAGTGATTAAACTGGCAAATACACCAGGCAATGTGTTCCAAATTGGAAATGTAGCACAACCAATGGCGAGGCTGAGTCCTTTGGGAACTGTGGTAGAGAATTTTTCCAACTTCAACGTAACCTTGCCGGCCGGTTTCTCCCACTTGAGCTGTTGCGGAAAGCGGGTAAGTTCTTGATAGCCGATTGCAATAGCTTCCAGCGCACGATCAGCTGCATGTGGTCCGCTTGCCTGGAAGCTCATCATATAAGCTTGACCGGTGGTATGCATGGTACTGAAGGCAACTTCATGAAACATCGATTTCATGCGTTCAAGACTCTCGATTAAGACGCCGGCGCGTGTCTGCGTATCGGTTTTTTTCCAGTCCGACCATGCCTCTTGAGCGCACTCTATGTATTTGATTACGTCTGTAAACGAGGGATAGCTGACGCTCAACTTTTGTTGTGTGTAAGGGCTTTGTTCATCGCTGGTCAGCCAGGTATCGTGGCTTTGTTTCAGGCGATCGAATTTTGAGCCAAGTTGCGCCTCAAAAGTTTTCTTCTGGTCAGCTTCGGCTGTTTCGCCGTAGACCTGTGGTGAGGGCATCTCTGGATACTGAGCAAAAAACTCACGCTTATGTACTGCTTCGATTGCTCTATCTAAGATGGAGCGATGCTTATCGAACAGCGAGCGATTTTGTTTCACGGGAGCATATAGAGTCATAAGAAAATCCTGAAGAGTGATATTGACACACCGACTGCCGATAGGCGCAGATGGATTAGGAGAACCCCAATTATAACGCCGTCATAAGATACTGGAGAAATGATCACTAAGTTCACCATATTCATTGTTTATTTTTATGTGCTCAGTACAACCCGGTCGCATTCGGGACCTTCTCGGTTATCCCGTTTGCTGCTCAGGGCGGCTCACCTCAGCATCGGTCGGGGTCATCTTGATGTAAAGCATTGCGGGGCTAAGCTGGCACCGTGCTACCGAGCTACTCGGGAACTTCCTTGTCCTGGATGTTCCTCTTTCTGACATCCGCCTAATCTGTTCTGATTTTACTGGCGAAAAGACTGGCGCAACTCTTCGATTTAATTATGCTGAGCCAGTGAAACCGTCCGAATGCAGTATGTTTGCAGCCATCCCCTTCCCGGTCCAGATAATGTCACGGACCGCACGGTGAATCTTTCATGGCGAATTCGATGTCTGCGAGCCGGTGCTCACCAGTTTATGAAATCCATTTATTGGCGGATCCATTGATTCCCGTCAATGGCTTCAGAGTTACAGTGGCTGCAAGTTGATCGTAAGAATACGGAATCATCGATGGATTGGTGCTTTCGCCGGGCTCGGGCGATGGCTGCCCCGGACCTGCGGATACTATATCAGCATCAACGAGCAATCTAGACCACGGCGACGGAAATGATATCAATTCCGTCGCCGTGGTCTAGAGATTGAGCGGAGTGTTCAACGCAGCATCCAAAAATGTGCGTATCGCGAACCGGAATAACTATTGTTTCACCACATTCTGGTGATGTTCTCGTTGAATATGGTTCTGGTAACAACGCGGTGGAATTTGTTGGCGTCTTTGAAATTGTTCTTGCCGCTGAAGCTCTTGCCGGATCTGATTTTCAACATTGTGTTGCTGATTGTTGTTGGGGTTTTGCTGGTCTTCTCTGTTGTTGTTGTTCATGACTCAAGGCCTCTCATAACGGGGGTAGATTCTGAGGGGAGACGGTTGCCTCACTAGAGACATATTAAGAAATCCGCGTGGGGGCTATGTGAGGATGTTCCTTCAACCCGAGGTAAGTACCAGTTGGAACAGTTGACGGGAAAACTAGCTGGCTTGTGCGACGATTGGCGAACCTGGCAATTATTCTTGAACTTCCGTAGCGACGAAGAGCAGCGATTCCACAACCCATCTTCATGCCGGGTTGCGCAATTGCTGGACGAAGAGGGCGAATAAACCGATCCGCGTTTCCGAAAATTCTTCTCGGCGTCAAGGTGTTCGCGTCGCAGTCTGGCCGGACAACGGATCAATTTATTGCCTGGTGTTGCCTTAACGGGCAGACTCGACATCGGAAGGCATCGGATGCGTGGTGCTCGCAGCGATATCATCTATAGTAAATTGGATAGTTTGTCTCAACTCTTCGGCAACTTTGTGCCTGACTACATGCGGCTCGGCGATGTATTGTTCGACATAAGGACCAAGATCGACAGGTTTGGCGAGGCGGATGAACACGTCTCTCTTTGCCAGCGGTTTAGGGCGTTTGATCCCGTAGAGTTCTCGCTCTAGTTTGAGCACCATTTCTGCCAGTCTATCAATAGAAGGATCGCTATCTATGTATTGTGGTTGCCAGCTAACCATGTGGGCAACTTCTTCCAGCGCAGTTAAGTCGTTCTGGTATTCCGCCTGACCGTCGCTGCTTTGATCTTGTTTCATCTTTTCGCGAACTTTTGCGCTCAGTTGAAATACTCGATCAATTGTGCGCGATTGTGCATTATAGGCATCGGAGTATTTCTTCTCAATTCTTCCGAGTATGGCATGCCGTGCAGATTTTACGCGTTCACTAAGTTGAGCGAATCGGTCACCTTCCGATTCTATGCCAAATGCGAGTTCTTGTTTCTGAAGCAGATCCGCAAGAATGCCTGCGAGGCGTTTCTTTAATTCGTAGCCCGTCAAATCCTGCGAGAGTTTTTGTTCCATCTTCTGCACTCTCTTCTCTAGAATTTTTCTGATGGACGGCGGATAGCGATATTTTATAGCCATCGGAATTATGACGGCTGTGAAGTCCGGGCATGTGTCCCGTTGCTCGATAATTGCTCTTAGCCCGATATCAATCGCTCCGCTATGAAATGGTTGCACCATTTCGTTTAAATAGTAAATTTCACCTTCGGGAAAAATGAGGAGGACATCTTTTCCTGATTTCACCACGCTCGTGGCAAATTCCTTGGATGGGGAATCGTGCCCGCCTCGCTCAACCGAAAACACTCCAATGTGTTGAAATACCCATCCCGCTATTCCGCGGTATTCATCAAAGGCTTCACGATTGCACATCATCATGAATTGCTTCTTGACTATCCGTGATAATTCCATGCAGATTGGCGGATCTAACTCATCTGCGTGATTAGGGGTAAGTATCATTCCACTGCCCTTGTTTAGCCCGCGAAACATTTCGAGATCTTCTGGACGAAAGTGGAGGTGCGTGCGGACTGGCAGTACGATACGTAAAAATGTCTGAATACTCTTGACGAACCAGGCTGCTGGTGTGCCTGCACGGAAATCACGTTGGCGCGACTCGGCTTGCGTAATTTCTTGTGAAGCGGACATCTTGGTTCACGCGATGGTCAAAGGTTTTATCATTGTTCCCTGTTAATGCCGGATCGACCACTGCCGCCCACAAACCTTTCTGCAATGATTATTTCCGATTTCGTCAGTCCTCAGTCTGGTTGTCACCGGACGTGTTCGGGCTTTTCGGTTTGTCAAGCGCGGCTCCTCATAAAAATACAACTACTTCGGGGCTGTTGGCTTGACATCGTTTAATCATGCTTCGCCAAAGCGCAATGTTTTAGCAACAATCTCGACCTGGAGTGTAATTGGCGAACAGGGAGCAACATTGTGAATTTTGGTAATGGACAAATTGACAAGAGCATCGAGCCTGCCAGCTCATGGCTAGTGTTAGATTTATTGGAACGGGTGAACAACAAGGCCCGGGCCTCGGTTCAAGCGGAAGAAATTCCATCGCCAGATTTGGGGCTTGATCTTCCCCCTATCTTTATTGAATTGCCCTCGGGGAAACGCAGCTTTGCATAATCCCTGCTCGTCCGGGGCGCAGCCGCTGAACAGTTGAGCGAGCTTTTTCAGACTTCAATGAATCTTCCGGGAGTCTTGTTCGATCAGGGCATCCGAGCAATAACTCGGACGGACCCTTCATCAGAACTACCTGTCAGCGTTTTCACCGGTTTTGTATCTGAGGGTGACCCGGTGGGTGATCGCTGAGAATGGTAGATTTTTTCGCTGCCAGTCCTGCTCGTTTTGCTAGTGATAGTCTTTTGTAGATTTCCGGGAGCGCCTTTCGTGCAGCTGCTTCGCCAGCCGCTATTGCCCTTCTGGCATCGTCCGGGCGATTGCTGAGAGAAGGTAAGCCACTGACGTCGGGATTGATAATTAGATCAGCAAAAGGTAATTGTCGTGCGTCGGCCACTGCCACCATAACATCACCAAGGCGTCCGGCGATTCCGCCCAGGTGTTGAAAACGTTTGGCTGGTGATTTCAGCAGCGGTTCATCTACAAGAACCGCAATTACGATATCAGCTCCGGTGTCGCGGGCGGCCGAGGCTGGCAGGTTCGCTCGCACTCCACCGTCGATGTAGATTTTGTCGCCGATGGCTACGGGCTGAAGAAGTGCGGGTATGGTGGCGCTTGCCCGGATAGCAGTAGAGAGCTTGCCGTTACTAATTCTATAGGCTTTTCCGTCGATCAAATTTGTAGCAACTGCCGAGAACGGAATTGGAGTATCTTCTACATTTTCGATGCCAGAGGGAAGTTGTCGTTCTAAGAACTGTCCAAATTTCTTGCCTGTCCACAGACCTGCATAGTGCTTCTTAAATGGATGCAGCAACTTTTCCACAGGGCTGATTAGCAGTTTGGGCGGGATCAGTCCAGGCATGTATGCCTTGCGCAAAGAACCATCCAACATGATCTTTTCGATGTCATCCAGAGGAACTCCAGCAGAGTAGAGTCCGCCTACTATGGAGCCCATGCTATTTCCAACTATATAATCTATAGAAATGCCAGCCTCTTTAAGCACTCTCAACACACCAATGTGAGCAGTGCCTCTGGCTCCGCCACCACCAAGGGCCAATGCGACTGTTGGCCGGCGTACCTCTGGAGGCGGGACTAAACACGCGTCCGCTGGATTGTCTCTGGCAACATCTGTCGTCGAGTTTGAGGCATCCATCTTCTGTTTTGTCGTAGTTATTACTTGTCCGGAGGTCGCTTCCCCTTGCACTCCTTCTGGTATGCTGTTTTCGATTTGTCGCTCTGCTGCCTTCTCGACGGTCTTTGTGGGCGCCTCTCCTGCTGGAAATTCAAAGAGTGGCACCTCATCTATTACATGGGTATCTCTAGAACGTTCAGCAACAGATTCTAATTTTGACGCAGAGTTCTCCGCCTGAGCCGAAAAGACAGTCGATCCCAGACTCGTCATTATTACGAAGAAGAGGATATAATTGCGTACGGAAAGCATATTTCACCAGATCACAACGAGAGTCGATGCGTTCTCTCAGTTGTTTGAACTCCTTGACTGCTTCTGTCGCGAATTGACCCGACTAGAAGCGCGGACGAGGAACCGGAGGGAGGCATTACACTAATCATTCCATCACGGCTGATGTGAAACTCTGGTGAAAACGTAAAAGCGCTATACTGTGCAAATCAGTACACGAAGGCAAGACATTTCCGCGCGAAAAAATACAGGTAGCTGACGTAATTGTCGTTGCCTGCTAAAGGTGAAGCATCCCGGGGCTCGGGCGTTTATGTTCTAAATCGGTGTATCTTTGAATCAAGACTGATAAATATATGACGTACTTATGGAGGAATACCCATTCCAGCGTATCGTAATTGACATTTCTCGGCGGACTCTTCAGCCTGAGCGACGTTGCGGAAAAATTGGTTGCTGACGAACTTCCGTTGCGATCCGAGATATACAGTGCCGAGCAAATGTCCCAATATGGCAAGAATCTGGCCGGTCTCCACCGGGTGGCAGCAGACAACGCATCAGATGGACTGCTAAGACGGCTCTCTGAAAACGAAAATGTTCTGGCCGATATGGCGAAGACTCTAACTGCTGCAGTTAATGCCGGCACGCGAATAACGCCGGCCGGAGAGTGGTTACTAGATAATTTTTACTTGATCGAAGAACAAATCCGTACGGCCAAAAGGCATTTGCCGAGGGGGTACAGCCGCGAGTTGCCCCGGCTTGTGACAGGTTTCTCTACTAGTGTTCCCAGGGTTTACGACATTGCGCTTTTCACCATCTCTCATGGTGACGGTCGCGTTGACGGGGAAAATCTGAGCGGGTTTGTAGCAGCCTACCAGGAGATTACCGAACTAAAGCTCGGTGAACTCTGGGCTATTCCAATCATGTTGCGTTTGGCACTTATTGAGAATTTGCGCCGCGTGGCTGTGCTTATCGGCTCTCACATGGTCGAGCGAGATCTTGCCGATAACTGGGCTGACAAAATGATCGAGGTCGCCGCTACCGATCCTAAGAGTTTGATTTTAGTAATTGCCGATATGGCGCGCTCGAACCCGCCGATGAGTAGTTCTTTTGTTGCTGAGTTGTCGCGCCGTCTCTCAGGACAGACTTCCGCTCTAGCCCTTGGTCTGACATGGATAGAACAGAGGCTTTTGGAGTCAAGTTCCACCATCGATCAGCTAGTGAGAATTGAAACGCAATCACAGGCCGCCGATCAGGTTTCGATAAGCAACAGCATTGGCAGTCTTAGATTTCTTGGTTCTTACGACTGGCGCGATTTCGTGGAATCGCAAAGCATTGTCGAACGAATTTTGAAGAACGACCCGCTCGGCGTTTACGTAGAAATGAATTTTTCTACCCGCGATCACTATCGCCATGTTGTCGAAAAAATGGCGAAGAAAGCTAAAGTACCGGAAAGTCGAATTGCTCACCTGGCCATAGATCTTGCGACACGTCATCTCGGGTCGACCGATCAGCGAGAAGGTCACGTGGGCTTCTATCTGGTCGACGACGGGGCGGGGACGTTAGACCAGCTTGCGAGCGCTCCTACTACGCTCGTTGATGTTTTGCAGTACACCGCACGGAGATTTCCGTTGCTGTGTTATCTCGGATCAATTGGTCTGACAACTGTCGTTTTAGTTCTGTGTCTCTTCGCCGATGGCGGCTTGCAAAGTTTGTCTGGTTGGCGTTTTCTAGTGATTCTATTGTTCGCTACAATTTGTAGCAGTCAGCTGGCGATTAGTCTTGTAAACTGGGTCGCAACTTTGATCGTGCCGTCACGTTCGCTTCCGAAAATGGATTTTTCGGAAGGCATTCCAACAGATGCACGTACATTGGTTGTCGTTCCAACTATGTTAGTGAACGCGGATAATGTCGAATCGTTGACCGATGCGTTGGAAGTGCGTTACCTGGCCAACAGAGATAAAAATTTGCACTTCGGGTTGCTAACGGATTTTACTGATGCAGAAGTAGAAACTTTGCCGCAAGACGAACCTATATTGGCTCTGGCGCGCCTGCGGATCGAAGAACTGAATGCGAAGCACGGGAGCAGCGATCACTGTATCTTTTTCCTCTTTCATCGAAATCGAAAGTGGAACGAGGCCCAGGGCGTATGGATGGGCTATGAGCGCAAGCGGGGAAAGCTTGCCGATTTGAACTGCGTTCTCAGGGGTGGAAGCGCGGATTGTTTCAGTGAGATTGTCGGTGACTTAGCTGTACTGGCCCGTACAAAGTATGTAATTACGCTGGATACTGATACTGAGTTTCCTCGTGATACTGCGCGACAGTTTGTCGGTGCGATGGAACATCCGCTCAATCGAGCCTTCTTCGACGAGAAAAGAGGGCTGGTTACGCAAGGGTATGGCATATTACAACCGAGAATCGGTGTGAGTCTGCCTGGCACCAATTTGTCTTATCATGCGGCGATGCATGGGAATGATGCAGGAATAGACCCGTACACGCGATCGGTTTCAGATGTCTATCAGGATTTATTTCGGCAGGGCTCGTTTATTGGCAAGGGTATTTATAATATCGATGTCTTTGAAAAAGCCCTCGGGGGAAGGTTTCCCGAGAACCGCATTCTCAGCCACGATCTGCTCGAAGGTTGTTACGTTCGGAGCGGTTTCCTGAGCGATGTCCAATTGTATGAGGAGTATCCCGCTACTTACGGCGCTGATGTTAGTCGGCGGCGGCGGTGGATTCGTGGCGATTGGCAATTGGCTGGATGGCTTCTTCCCACTGTGCCTGCAATGAAATCGCAGCGTGAGAATAATCCGTTGTCAGCACTCTCCTTATGGAAACTTTTTGATAATCTTCGTCGCAGTGTAGTGCCAATCGCTTTGACCGGAATGGTTATTCTGTCTTGGGCTTGGTTGCCTGTCCATGCGGCCATCGTAGGCACTTTTGGTGTTCTCTCAGTGCTGTTTGTACCGCCGATCATTTTTTCGCTTATGAATCTGGCGAAGAAGCCTGAAGATGTTCTTCCGGGCCAGCACCTCATCGGTGTCAGCGAGTCGACCGTTCGAAATGTTGCACAAGCGGTGTTCTTACTAATCTGCCTTCCATATGAAGCATACCTTGCCGCAGATGCTATTTTGGTTACGGTATACAGAGTGCTGTTCTCCGGCAAACGGCTTTTATCGTGGAATCCTTCCGGACCTCTACATAGTAAACCTTGCAACTCGCTGGCGTCCATCTCCCTTCAGATGTTTGTCGCGCCGCTCATTGCTGCTGTCACAGCTGTCTGGCTTGCGGTGGCTCGACCGGATTCTTTGCCAATCGCGTTGCCGGTATTGCTTTGTTGGATCGCTTCGCCGGCAGTGGCCTGGTGGATAGGTTTGCCACGTATCCCGAGTAGTGGCAAGTTGACTGCACAGCAAACGATATTCCTGAGAAAGCTTGCCCGCAAGACCTGGCTTTTCTTCGAGGTCTTTGTTTCGCAAGAAGAGCATTGGCTACCGCCAGACAACTTTCAAGAGGCGCCGATTAGAGTGCTGGCTCATCGAACGTCTCCCACCAACATGGGACTTTCACTACTAGCAAACTTTTCCGCCTTCGATTTTGGCTATATTCAGGTGGGCGAAGTTCTGAATCGTATTCAAAATTCCTTGTCGACTATGCGATCTCTGGAGAGTTACCGGGGGCACTTGTTCAACTGGTACGATACTTTGACGTTGAGGCCGCTCCCGCCGCGCTATATCTCAACTGTAGATAACGGTAACCTGGCGGGGCATCTTTTTACGATGAACGCCGGGCTGCTCACGCTGGGTGATCATAGAATAATTGATAAGCAATGTTTTCAGGGGATGGAGGACGTTGTTGGCCTTGTGAAGGATGCTCTGGGTGAAACTGGAAACTCCGGCGCTCTGGATAACTTTGTCATAGCTCTGGGACTGGCTCAGTCGTCCCCTCCTGCAACACTCCAAACGATGAAGCACACGCTGGAACAACTTCTGAGGAAAGCTGGTGATCTTTGCAGTGAAATTCCCGAAAGTGGCTTTTGCTCATTAGGATTCGATACCACCAGTAGTGAAGCGAGTTCCTGGTGTGCGGCGCTCAAGCGGCAATGTGCTGATGCGTTAGCGGAGCTGAACTTTTTAGCACCCTGGGTTTTGTTACCGGGCATTTCTGAATTCGGGCCTGGCATTGCATTTCTCGATGTTATACCTACGTTGAATGAGGTTGCGACAATTTATTTGGATCGCAGGGAGGAGCTCCAAACACTAAGTGCCATGAATTTCTCATCTGAAGTTCAGAGCTGTTTAAGCGAGGTGGACAAAGCACTGTTGGAAGCCAGTCGCCGCGCCTGCGAGCGAAAGTCGGTGATCGAACAGATAGTTCTTCAATCTGGCGAAATGGCAAATTTGGAGTACGATTTCCTTTTCGATAAGGGCAAGCGGTTGCTAGCGATTGGATACAATGTGGAGGAACGGCGCCTCGACTCCAGTTGTTATGACTTGTTGGCTTCAGAAGCCCGTCTGTGTAATTTCGTTGCCATCGCCCGGGGACGCTTGCCTCAGGACAGTTGGTTCGCGCTGGGTCGCATGCTTACCACCGTTGGTGGAGAACCCGTTTTGTTCTCGTGGAGCGGGTCAATGTTCGAGTACCTGATGCCACTGCTGGTGATGCCGACTTATGCTAACACGCTGCTTCATGAAACATGTAAGGCTGCCGTAGCAAGACAGATCGATTATGGAAAGCAGCGAAACGTTCCATGGGGCGTTTCAGAATCCGGTTACTTTGCCGTGGATGTGCACCTCAATTATCAGTATCGCGCGTTCGGGGTTCCCGGCTTAGGGCTCAAGCGCGGACTTTCCCAAGACCTTGTAATCGCGCCGTATGCAACGGCTTTGGCGCTCATGGTTGCGCCGGAGGCTGCTTGCCTCAATTTGGAGCGATTGAAGCAGGAAGGTTTTCTCGCTCGATACGGTTTCTATGAAGCGATTGACTACACTCCGTCGCGTATTCCTCGCGGGCAGACGAAGGCAATTGTAAAATCGTTCATGGCGCACCATCAGGGAATGAGCTTTCTCGCCCTGGCTTATGCCTTGCTGGACAAACCCATGCAGAAAAGATTTCAGTCCGATCCCTACTTTCGCTCTACTGCACTCTTGCTGCAAGAAAAGGTTCCGCGAGCCAGTGCGTTTCACGCGCAGAACTCCGAAGCCGTTGAACTGCGTACCACTGCCAACGGCGAGGAGCAGCCCGTTCGGTTTTTCAACACGGCCGATACCGTCACGCCAGAGGTTCAGCTATTGTCGAACGGCCGTTATCACGTGATGATGACGAATGCCGGTGGCGGTTATAGTCGTTGGCGCGAACTTTCTGTGACACGTTGGCGCGAAGACAGCACATGCGATAACTGGGGAACATTCATTTACATTCGTGACACCAGTACCGGTGACTACTGGTCTACGTCTTATCAACCCACGCTCAAACAGCCGGAAAACTACGAAGCAATCTTTTCGGAAGCGAAAGCGGAATTCAGGCGACGAGATCATGACATTGATACTCATACAGAAATTGTCGTTTCGTCCGAAGATGATATAGAGCTGCGCCGTGTGCGTATCACCAATCGTTCTCGACATCGCCGTGTAATTGATGTAACAAGCTATGCAGAAGTAGTGTTAGGGTTGTCGGCCGGTGACGCGCAGCACCCCGCGTTCAGCAATCTATTTGTTCAAAGTGAAATTCTGTCTGAGAAACAGGCCATTCTCTGTCATCGGCGACCTCGTTCCGTCAACGACCACGTGCCGTGGATGTTCCATCTGCTGGCGGTTCACGGTGCTACACATGCACAGTGGTCTTATGAAACCGATCGATTACAATTTATCGGGCGGGGCAATACAACGGCAAATCCTCAGGCGATGCAAACGGCTAGCCTATCCGGAAGTCAGGGATCGGTTCTTGATCCCGTGGTGGCAGTGCGATGCCAGATCACATTGGAGCCGGAAGAATCTGCAACCGTGAATCTCGTTACTGGCGTTAGCGAGAGCCGTGAAGATTGCGTAACCCTGGTGGACAAATATCAGGATCGGCTGCTGGCAGACCGAGTATTTGATTTGGCCTGGACCCATAGCCAGGTTGTTCTGCGACAGCTTAATGCAACTGAATCAGACGGACAACTTTACGCCAGATTGGCGAACTCAATCATTTATGCCAATTCCTCACTACGGGCTGATCCTGGCGTGCTCATTAAGAATCGTCGAGCGCAGTCCGGGTTGTGGGGGTATTCCATATCGGGCGATTTGCCGATAGTCCTTTTGCAAATTAGAGATCTTGAAAACATCAATCTGGTGAAGCAACTTGTGCAGGCCCATGCGTATTGGCGATTGAAGGGATTGGTTGTGGATCTGGTGGTCTGGAACGAAGATCGCTCGGGTTATCGTCAAATGATTCAAGAACAGATTATGGGTCTAGTTGCAGCCGGCGCAGAAGCAAATTTGCTGGACAAACCGGGTGGAATATTTGTTCGAATCGCTGAGCAGGTTTCGCCGGAAGATCGTATCTTGTTCCAGACCGTTGCCAGGGCGATAATCAAGGACAGTCGAGGTAGTCTGGCCGAGCAGCTTGTGCGCCGCCCGGCGCGAGACCTGAAAGCGAATCGATTACTGACCACGCGCTTTCACAAACCGGAGACGCGCTCGGCACAAGATCCACCCCGCGGCGACCTCATTCTCTTCAACGGCATTGGCGGGTTTACACCTGATGGACGTGAATATGTCATTACCACTACCCATTCGCGTGTAACACCGATGCCATGGGTCAATGTGCTGGCTAATCCTTTCTTTGGTACTGTCGTCTCGGAAAGCGGGGTGGCCTATACGTGGCTTGAAAATGCTCACGAGTTTCGCCTCACCCCATGGAATAATGACCCGGTTACCGATGCCGCGGGCGAAGCCTTCTATATTCGAGATGAAGAAACCGGATACTTCTGGTCGCCTAGCCCGTTGCCGGCTCGTGGTACTACGTCTTATTTAACTCGACACGGTTTTGGTTATAGCGTTTTTGAACACACCGAAAACGGTATCACCTCCGAACTACTGATATATGTGGCACTGGATGCGCCGGTGAAGGTGGCTGCATTGCGAATACGCAATAACTCCGGACGAACGCGACGGCTTTCTGCAACAGGATATATTGAGTGGTTGCTTGGGGATCTCCGCTCGAAGAGTGCCATGCATGTCACCACTGAACTAGACCCCGGAAGCGGGGCCCTTTTGGCCCGCAACTTCTACAGCGCAGAGTTTCCAGACCGTATCGCGTTTCTTGATGTTGATGAAGTAAACCGCAGTGTAACTGGCGATCGTACAGAGTTTCTCGGACGCAATGGTAACACTGCCAACCCGGCGGCCATGTTGCGCGGGCGACTCTCGAATAAAGTTGGCGCAGGATTAGATCCATGTGGAGCAATTCAAGTTCAATTGGAACTTGCTGACGGACAAGATCGCGAAATAGTGTTCAGGCTTGGTATCGGCCAAGATGCGGATGACGTTACCAATTTGATTCAACGGTTTCGCGGCGAAGTTTCTCGTCGAGAATCTTACGAAAAGGTATGCCACTATTGGAAGCGCACGCTGGGCGCCGTTCACTTCGAAACACCAGACGTGGCTATTAATATGATGGTTAATGGTTGGTTGCTCTATCAAACGATTGCCAGCCGAATGTGGGCTCGAAGTGGTTACTATCAATCGGGCGGTGCTTTTGGATTCCGTGACCAGTTGCAGGATGCAATGGCGCTGATTCACACAGAACCACGACTGTTGCGCAAACAGCTTTTGCTTTGCGCCTCGCGACAATTCTTGGAGGGCGATGTTCAACACTGGTGGCATCCGCCTACCGGTCGCGGTGTTCGCACTCGTATCAGCGATGACTATCTCTGGCTTCCATTGGCGACCTGCCGCTATGCACTGATGACCGGCGACATTGGTGTTTTGAATGAGCAGGCAGGGTTTCTTACAGGCCGTCCTGTGAACTCACAAGATGATTCCTATTTTGACCTTCCCGGAGTCTCTACCGAATCGGCGACTTTGTATGAACACTGCAAGCGCTCCATTTTGCACGGGCTGAGATTTGGAGTGCACGGAATTCCACTGATGGGCTGCGGCGACTGGAATGATGGAATGAATCTGGTTGGGGAGAAGGGAACTGGCGAGAGCGTATGGTTGGGCTTTTTCCTCTATGAGGTATTGAGACGTTTCGTTTCCCTGGCCCGTAAATACTCGGATGATCCGTTTGCGGAGCGCTGTGAAATCGAGGCTGCTCAGCTTCGTCATAATATAGAGCAGAATGGATGGGACGGCAAATGGTATCGGCGTGCTTACTTCGACGATGGAACACCGCTGGGATCAGCGACCAATGAAGAGTGTCAAATTGATTCAATTTCGCAAAGCTGGTCCGTAATTTCGGGCGCAGCAAGTGAAGACCGGTCGCGCCAGGCGATGGATGCTGTCTACGAACGATTGGTTCGCAAAGACGATCGCCTGGTTCAGTTGTTAGATCCTCCCTTCGATAAATCGGCACTGAATCCCGGCTACATCAAGGGGTATGTGCCCGGGGTGAGAGAGAATGGTGGTCAATACACTCACGCGGCCATCTGGACGGCAATGGCGTTTGCGGCTTCCAAAGACAGTGCTCGTGCCTGGGAAGTGATGTCTTTGATTAATCCGGTTAATCATGCGTTAAGTGCAGCAGCGGTCGATACCTACAAGATCGAACCGTATGTGGTGGCTGCCGATATCTATGGAGTGGCACCCCATGCCGGGCGTGGGGGGTGGTCGTGGTACACGGGATCAGCTGCATGGATGTATCGATTGATTGTTGAATCTCTTCTGGGGCTCAGACTCAACGTTGACAGGCTGAGCTTTGCACCGGAACTTCCTGCAGACTGGAACGAATTTAAAGTGCATTACCGTTATCGTGACACGGTTTACCACATAACTGTTTCGAAGACTGAGGGCCAGAGAGCGGTTATGGTAGACAATGTATTGCAAAGCGACTTTGCTATACACCTGATGGATGACCGTACAGAACATTACGTCAAAGTCTTAATCAATTCCGATCCTTCAATGGTTCCAGAACGCAATCAAGTTGTTTCTTCGTAGCCCCCACTCCTCACCACGAACAAATCCGGACAGTACGGCAGTAAATCTCCTCGCTCCTTGCTTTCCGGCTCGCTGCGCGTTCTTCGCCTCCCCTCTTGCGCACCGGTCAACCAGGATCGCGGAAACGACTATTGATATAGAATGTGTCTTCGATGCTTGCTTTCTCAAGTAGGTCCTTGGTCGCGCCGACATCGTGATTTGTAATTCGTTTAACGTCAAAAGTAGGAGGGACGCCCTCGCTTTCGGGGCGTCCCTCCTACTTTTGAATGTTACTGTACTGGCACCATCAGCCGCTTGGCGGCAATAATTGGACTCGAGATTGATCGGTGAACCCGTAATTAAGCCGGGAATGCAGTTGGAATTCTCGGGAAATCGAGTTCGGTCTTAGCGTAGATGTTGAAGTAATTGGTGAAAACATTCAGCGACACGTTTGCAATAATTTCTGCAATCTCTGCATCGGTCATGTCAACTGATTTTAGAGTATCGATTGATGCTTCTGTAATATCACCCTGGCGATTCAACATCGACCGCACAAAGGTCAGCGCGGCGTCGCTCTTCGGATCAAAGGCCCGCTCTTCGCGTGCTGCTTCCAATTCTGCGTCAGTCATACCGATTGACTTACCGATCGCGTAGTGAGCAGAGAGGCAATATTCGCAGCGGTTGACTTCCGCGACTGTGATTGCAATTTGTTCTCTTAACTTCGGGCTTAGAACGCCATGGGAGAGGGCTTCGTTAAACGCGAGGTAGCCCTTCACCGCAGCGGGCGAATTTGCCATCAATTGAAAAACATTGGGTACACGGCCCATTTTTGCAGTAACCGCATCCAGTGCATCTTTTGTTTCGCCGGTAGCTGCAGCAACGTCCACAGCTTTAATTCTTGGTGTAGTCATTGGAATAATCCCCACATGTCCGATCCGGAACTGATGTGCAATATTACAACACCATCCTCAATCCCTGTGGCAATGTTGTTGTCAAGGATTGCTGTTCATAACCCTGGATCATTTGTGTACATCAACCAGGTTCAGTTTTAGTGTATCTACAGTAATCTGGAATACCTTGCTCTTCGGGCATCACTGTTGCGCTTTCGTCATCTACTCGTGTCACGCTTCTTCCCGGCTAGCATGGATAGTTGTATGTTCGCAGGTTGAATACGTTCGACCCCGTCATCCCGGTCTCGAGGGAGAGTCGTTGTCTGACTGATTGCTAATTAACGCAGCATTGGATAGCGGCATTGTCATGTTCAGACGAAAACAGGAAGCAAAATGACATGCTACGGTAATCGAAGAACTATCAAACCGGAGAAAACCATGGTCGAGCGGCGTCCTGATGGAACTCGGACACAACTTCAAGGAGCAACGACGAAACGGCTGAAGTTGACTGCCGGCAAGTCGATCAGACGTTAGTTAAGCGTATGGTCTTGAGCAATGGATGAAGTTCCTTCAAGGAGTTGGGCTTCAGGTGGCCAGACCTGCAGCAACGTCTGCGGTTCCAATGCTAGCAGCAGTTCATTCTCGATTGCCAATGCATCGGGCAAACTTCGCGCGGTGACAAGATATTCAGCCTGGCGTGAGACCCGATCATCAATTGTAAGAATGACCACCCCTTCACGGCGCTGCCCGCTAACTAACAAGCCCTTTCGAGATAGCAGGTCGCGGGTTTGAAGAAATGATGAAGCCATGGGCAGTCCACGTCTTGTAAGCGTAGTTGAATTCTTCAAATAATCCGGTCCATGAATCTGTCGGGCAACCTCATACGCGTTGGTCTCCGCTCCGGGACGCACATTTAACTCGGTGAAAAGAAGCTTGTTCTCAGACGTGAGAATGGCATCGCAGCAAAGGTAGCCGTGATAACCGCGTGCTTTTAATGCTTCGCCAAATATCCTGGCATTGTAGATGAGGTCTTGTATTTGAGCACTCGCCAGAGCGCTTGCGGGAAACTCCACACCAATCCAGGTTGCTTCCATCCGTATTTCGCTATAGCTTACTACGGCAGCTTCATCTTCTTTGCCAACCAGGAGCACCGCTGTGAAAGTGCCCTGGTTGGGATAGTAGGTCTCGACAATGAGTTTGTCGTTGAGCGGTCCTGTAAGGTCATTCCATATGTCGGCCGCTTCGTGTGCAATAGCGTTAGCGCTCGAGTTACGAATATGAATGACCTTCTGTACACCGGCAAATTTTGCGACACTATGGGTAGTGACTCCGATGTTTCCTCTGCCGCCGCCATTAAAATCTTGCTTAATGATGACCTGACCGGTGGCTGGCAGCAAGTTCAGGATTGCTTGGCTTAGATCCGATGCGGTTGAACTTATTGTGCCGGCAGGAATTGGCAAATTATAGGCTTGAGCGATGGTCCTGAATTCTTGTTTGCTGTTGAACCTGCGAATGGCGTCTTCAAGCACAAGCCTGCGCCATGCTGGATCAATCTTTATGTTGAGCGAATCTGCCAGTTGCAAGATTGCAATATTGAAGTAACAGGCTTCAATATTCCATATACTTGGCTGAGTAATAATCCGTTTTAGTTGCTCAAGCAGAACTGGCTCGCAGAGCGCTTTGCCAATCTCCTGGTCCGATTCGCAGGTCCACGGTAAAATCGACACGGAATCTTGATCGAACTGTTTCAGGTTCGCCAGATACTCTCTAAAGCCAGCCGCCGGCTCCTCCGGTAATATGATTGCATCGCCTTTTTCGAGAAGCCAGAGAAACCGAGCCTGATAAAACTGACGCGCTACGGCATCTTGCCCGGTTATAGCAAACCCTGGCTGTCTGTATAGTTCCAGTGCATTTGGAATTATTAATTTCGGCATAAATTGTTTGGACTGTCCGAGTCATAATGTTTGGCTAATTCGACGAAATACCTGAGTCAGTCAATAACTCCGCGGAAATTAGGAGAAGTAATTTTCCAGTCTTCCTCTTCTTCGGACATCCAGTGTGATGCAGTGAAAACCTCCGCCCAGTGTTCTTCCATGACGAAGCAGTAAAGGTAGTACGTCGATTCCTTGCTGCTCTAGTAGTTTAATCAGCGGCTTTTGATGTTTGTCGACAACTGCCAGTGTGGGCGAGAGCATCAACAAATTCATACCCAGCCAGGGGGTAGAGAATGAACCCATTTCCGAGTATTTGATTTCCACCATCTCCGGCGCCACAAGAGTGTCCCACTTCTTCAACGGTTCCGGTATATTGTCCGGTGTGACTCGGGTAGGATTGATCAATACTAGTCCGGGACGCAAGAGACCAAGTGTGCTATCGATATGCATTGAGGAGTAAAGATTGCGGCAAGCATGCACGCGATAGTCGTCGCCAAGAATGCTTTGGAGCCACAGTAAACCCATTTCGTTACCAGAATCGGATACCAGGTAGAAAATGTCGCGGCCGGCGCGAATGATGTTGGCCGCGTCAAACACTGGTTCGAGATCGCGCAATGCCAAACTTTTCGGATCAGACAGATTGTAACCTTCGTCGAGCAAACGCGGTTTGGGAGCAGAGATCCACTTGGAGCCCTTTAGCATGTAGTCTACCAATATATTTCTATAGGCAAATGTTTCGAAATAACGTGAGCGAAACACATTTGGGCTTTCAATAATTGTGGTGCCGATCGCAAGCAAAACGTCGCGCGGGCAATAGCAGAAAAAATGCGAGGCTGCCCAATCGAGAGTCTTGATGTCATCGTTATGTTGAATCGGGTCAGGTCTACGAACGATAATTCCCAATTTCTGTAGCTCGGCAATGAACAACTGAATGTCTTCTTCCGTTTCTTCGATTATCTTCTGCGGATACGCTCCTGAAGAAAGCGCTTGAAAGAGATCTTTAGTAGATCGCTGAATCGCTTCGAATCCTTTGTCGTTATGCGGCAGCGCAGCGTATTGAGGGGCGCCGACGATAATCTCTTCGACTGGATCCCATTCGTTGTAGACATGCACCGGTGAAAGATTCGACTTTTCCGGCATTGCATCGTGTCCGATGCGTTCGTGGAACGTGGTGGAAACAGATTGTTTTCCTGCAGCATTCTGCATGGTTTGTAGCCTCACTCAAATTTCAGACATTAAGTTAACACAGCTGGTTCATTTCCGCGGGGATGTAGTGATCGTTACGTTCACCTGCTTAATATTGTTGATTGTCTTCGGACGTCATCCCGCACTGTGAATGCAATGAATGGAGTACCTTGTGAAATTGGCTGAAATCACGGCGAGGATGGAATTGTGAAATTCATTGGAGTAACAGCTACAATGTCGGTCAAGTAACAAACCGAGAAGGGAACAAGACTGTGCCATTCTTACTTTGCCGCACTGAATCGTCAGGGCACTATGCCTGTATCCCGGCAGACCGAGGGGCGTCCGGGCTGCCGATTATAGTCTTTCTTCATGGGGCGGGAGAAAGGGGCACCGATCCTGCTGACGCTTTGCAGGGTGGGCTGAAGGCGGTGTTTGAGAGCCTTAACATACCGGCGGTCGTGCTTTTTCCCCAATGTTCGCCGGAGTATCGTGCGTACTATGGAGCAATGGAAGAGCGTGTGCTGCAAGCAATAGACGGCGCTGTGCGTGAGTTTAGTGCTGATTGCGCCAGTGTTTATTTGATTGGATATTCTATGGGGGCAACAAGTTGTTTTTATCTAGCGGCGCGGCACCCTGGTCGGTTTGCGGCCATCGCTTCTATTGCAGTAGGTATAAGCTGGCCTGAACATGGTTGGCCGCCGAATCTCCCGGACGACAAAAGGGAGCTGTTCCGCAACATGTTTATCGATGCCGAGCGAGCGCGATTCATTGCCGGGCAGGTGAAGACAGTTCCCGTTTGGTTCATCCACGGATCGCAGGACCGGGCGTGTCCTGTGACGGATTCGCGATCAATTGTTGATCAGTTGCGTGCTTTTGGTGCCACTGCGCGATTGACTGAGTATCCTGAGCTAGGACATGATTCTCTGGTGAGGGGATTAAACGAGGAAGGTCTTTTTCAGTGGTTATTGAGCAATTCTGCGCCTGCGCTTTAGTGTGGTTGCAGTGCGAAGCTATTGCATCCTGATTCGTCGATTTTCCCAAGACACCGCATATTCCTGAGACGGTTC
>JAKFUT010000117.1 GCA_021732565.1 Candidatus Obscuribacterales bacterium | reverse complement strand
AGCCCGGGTAACTTGAGTTCTGACGGGGCCAAGTCTCTACCGCGTTGCCGTCCCTGTGAACCGCCAATGCGGATTCCTGGATCGGGATCATCGCCGCGACCGCCAATGCGGATTCCTGGATCGGGATCGTCGCCGCGACCGCCAATGCGGATTCCTGGATCGGGATCGTCGCCGCCACCGCCAATGCGGATTCCTGGATCGGGATCGTCGCCGCCACTGCCAATGCGGATTCCTGGATGCGGATTGTTTTCAACTTCCTTCTCTTCGTCGCACCACAGGAGGGAGCGCTCCGATGGAAACTCGGTTAAAGCGCGGTTTGACGAGCTTCGGCTGTCGAGGGATCTTTGGTCTGCAAGGCTAAATCCTGCTCGGTTGATTTCTTCCTGAAAGCGATCCATCACGGACGCCTCTTCCGGCCGTCCAGAATGCTCTCTGTCATCGGGAGTTCTCTGTTCTGCTAAGTCTGCTTCTGCGACACTTGCCATATTGTGTGTTCCTCATCCAACCTGATGTCTCCAAGTTAGCCGAGGATTTTGTCCAAATTCTTCCCAACTTGAACGCCATTCATTTGCGGGGCCGTGAATGAATGGACCAAGAATTTGACTAGGAGAAGCAGATCAACAAGCACCGACACAGACACAGCTGTCGTTTCGTGAATTAGGAGGAAATGGTCGGATCAGCGCATCACGAACATCTGATGGCGCTCAAACACTCCGCCTGGTTGTCTTCCCTGTCTGCCACCATGGGATGTTGCATCGATGTTGTGTTGGGAAGAATGATCCGCGGTGGGAGCTAAGTCTTGCATTGGTGTTCCACCGTAGACACTGGCGTAATAAGAGTCTAGTGAGACATCTTTTCCCGCCAATAATTGAGCCATTGCTTCTGCCGGTGCTTGCAATGAAGGAGATAGTTGTCGTTGCTGTCTGGCAGCATAGCTGCTCACATGGTTCGGTGCCAAGGGTGGCGGCATATATGCTCGCGTACCATAGTCGGAACTTGACTGTGCCGGGCTTCCGCTTCCCGTGTAGTCATTAATGTTGGCGGCAGATTCATTCTCAGTTGCCGGTTGATAGGAATCGTAACTCGAATGGTCTACACCATCTGTAGTACTACCACTTGAGCTTGGTTCCGTGCCGAGCAGATCGGATACATTGGTAGACGGTGCTGGTCTGCGAAACGATTCATATGGGCGAAAGGGTGGAAGTGCCGAAGAACGCTGGATCTCCGGCTGTGTCACGGGGGCGGCAGTGAAGGTCATGGCCTCGTTTTGTGCCCGTGGTGTACCAAATCGTTGGCTCAATGATTCAGCTGCTTGTTGTACCAATTGACCAGGTGCAATCAGCGCACTTCCCGATTGTTGCACCGCTGGTTGTACATTTTCTGTGGCTGAGGCGGTAATGCCGTGCTCGTTTTTCTTAGCGACCTGCGCGTCCTGAATGTGATCCAGCAGCCAGGGCAGGCTGATAAGTGCCAGGAACAGTACGAACGAAATAACGATTACAATCAACGGGTTACTTGTTTGGGCGAGCGGTTTTCGCTTATCTCCCTGCGCCGACATACCCCAGTTTGCAGCCTGGTCTGGATGACCCATAACCGCACTACTGTGTCCGCCGTGCGAACCGTGGGCGTGGCCGCCCGATCCCGAATGACTCATTAGAAGCTTCCTTAAGAGGAAAAATTTGACGTTTGGATATCCTACAGTAGGTGGATCTGATACGTCCTGAAATTATTAGGGTTTTCCCCATGCTTTTATTTTCACCCCGCTGTTCCTGGTATTGCATACAGAGCAAGGGTTTGTGGCATTATCCGCCCCCGTCCGGTGCCCCCAAGGGGGATGAAAAGTATCACACTTAACGTATTATGAAACAAGCATTAACAAATTGTTGAGGAATGAGCCTCTTCAAGGGGCGTTTCCGCTCTCTGCAACCCATACCTTTCCATTACCTTAGACATATGAAATAAAACGGCTTGCTGGGGCTTACAGCTATCGCAGAATCGCTATTCGTTCCCGATACTACCTTGAGAAATTCTGAATTGCAGTAAGTGCAGGCGGTGGAGAGGCACGTTTGTCGTCGGTTCTCAGCCCTCATGAATCGCTAGAGCGACTAGCGCCGTCCAGCGCCATACGTCAACGCCGGGACAGCCGTTAGAACGAGCCTGCGAAATCCATGGTGACTCCATGATACCGCACCTCCAACTCCATCAAATTGCGGCGCTGGCAAAACTGTGTAACCGGATTTCTTCACCCGGCTGGATCTCTTCTGCGGCGATCCGCAAATGATCCGTGGTCCATCGCTACGATTGCGAAGCTTGAGCGCCCGTGGCTCGAGCTTCGGGCGATAGTTGGCTTCCTGACGTTTTGCCTGCTGATTGCTTCCTGCGAGGAAGACGTGAACTGGTTGCACTTCTGCCGGACCTGCAGATGATTCGACTTCGTCCAGTTCAGGCAGGGAAGGGTGGCAGGCGCTAAACCAATCTCACTGGTTGGCTCTGAATGTATTACTGGAGTTCTCTATTCCTTACTTCGGCAGCTTTCCCTGCTTCCCCGTGGTGCTCCAGAAACGATACGTACTTCACGCGAACGAATTCGGAAATGTTTGAATCGGAGAAGGCCAGTGCGTCATTAAGCGCTTCTTCGAGTACCTCGATTCCCTGCTCTACAGCCATTTCCTCCACTTCGTGTACTTTGCGCAATACATCCAGAAAACCGGCCGTGTCTGCAAAAGTTCTAAAAGCAAAGTCTATTTCGATACCATCTTGAAGAAATTCTTGCTCGATAGTTAGTAGAAATTCTTCTTGCAAGTCTTCGATATCAGTGAGAACGCGCAGAAAATCCATTTGCGCAAAAAACTGCTGAAGGTCTCTTACCAATCGTGCATGAATATGAGCATGCACCTCATCATCGCTTTCAGTCAGAAACCCGCAGTCATCTATCCTCGGTGTATCCAGCGGACACAGTCGATAAACAACGTCGGCAGAAATAATTACAGGCACCGTGCGGGCATAAATATCACAGCCCTGGCTTGTAAACTCTATAGACTTGTATACCAATCGTCTGGCTAGCCATTCACACTCCTGAGCGTCGGCATCCAGATTGTTATTGCGTAACTCCTGAATGAAGCATTCAAATACAAATGCAACCTTTTCATTGTCTTCCAGCGCTGTTTGACCCATCAACTCGATGGAACGTTCAAACACCACTTCCGATTCGGCCAATCTTCCCCGAGCCAACAAGCAAGTGGCTAGCAGTCCCATGATTATTCCGGACTGAGCCGTGTCTGCCAATCCGGCTACATTGCGTAATTCAAGCACTCGTCGGGCATAAATTTCTGCCTGAGAGTGATTCTTCTGGCGCAAGTTGATCTCCAGCAGCGCTTCCAGATATTCTTCGCGATCTTCTTCCTTTGCATCGGGGTTGCGCTCGTGAATATCTAATATTCGCAGAAACACTTCCCCGGCCCGAGTGAGATCATCCCGGCGCGAATAGAAGTAAGCCTGGGAGTCTAGCGACGGAATGAGATCCGCATGTTCCGGGCCTTTGCTTCGCTCAACAATCTGAACCGAATGATTGTGCATCTCTTCGGCTTCCGCTTGTCGATCCTGAAGCTCACGTACGTGCGCGAGAATCGAGTAGGGGTATGATAAATCGGGATGCCACTTCCCCAGCCTTTCTTCTCCGGCTTTAATCCAACGCACCGCCAGTGGTTCTGCTTCCATCAACTGCCCGGTGCCTGCGCACGCTGCTACCAGAGCTCGCATTATGGCGAAACTCCAGAGGCTGTCCGGGGTGTTCCTGTCGCTCTCCTCCAGCGCCGCTGTTAGTAGTTCATGTGCTTCTTCAAACTCGTGCAGCTCAAGGGCGTTCATGCCGTCGCGAGTTTTTTCAAGCCAGGCCGGGGCGTCGGGATCATCATGTTCTTCGGGATCTTTACCGAGAATTGCACGCACGATCCAATCGAAACATTCAGGTTTTCCCATCACATCAAGAAAGAGATCGATCTTGTCGCCGTCATTGAGAGGCGACCCGTATTTCTCTTCTTTCAGCATGAGAGGCGCCACTGATCCTAGAAACGGTCGAAGCAGCTCGCGATCCCTGGGCAACTGTCGCAGTACAAAACTAAGCTCGGCAGGCAGTCGATCAAACCAGGAATCCAACAAATTTGGCTCTTTTACGAGGCGTTCAAGCAGACCGTCGACAAATTGTGCCGTCTCGTAATCGAAGGTTTCATGGAGTGGTTCTCGATCCATCCCTTCCTCTAATGCAAGTTCAGTGATTGTATTTGGGGCATATTTGCCACCACCAGTCCAACCCACCCGCTGTTAGTTTCGTCCTGCACGATTGTAAGTCCATTTTGTTGAATTGCGTCCCTCATTTTGGCGGATTTTTCTTCCAAGATACCAGACATTACAATCTGTCCGCTTGGTTCCAACAATTTCAAGTATTCGGGGAGCAAGGCGACATTGTCTTCACAGGTCAAATTCGACAGTATTACTTCAAACTTTTGATCTTTGATGGTCTCAATTTCGCCTTCGATGAGCTGTACGCGATGGTCTACGTTGTTGATGCGGAGATTCTCGGCCGCTACTCGGCACGCCTCAGGATCTATCTCAACGGCGACGATAGTTGCATCTGCTAGCAGTAAAGCTGCCCCGATAGCCAGGATTCCGCTTCCTGTACCTACATCGAGAATTCGTCTTTGTTGCTTCAAGCGTTCCAGAGATTTGAGACAAAACTGGGTGGTGGCATGAAACCCAGTACCGAACGCGAGGCCTGGTTCGATCAAAATGATGAGCCGAGCTCGCTGCTCGTCCGTCAACTCTTGCTGTAGCCATGGCGGGCAAACCAGAAGACGTTCTCCCGTGGGCAATGGCTGGAAACCCCGCTTCCATTCAGCCAGCCAATCTTCTTCTTCGATTTTACGCGTACGCAAAGAACCGACGCTCTTCCCAAGCCCGTACTCGTCAAGGGCAGCGTTGACTGAGGTCATCTGAGTTTCATCGAGGCGATCCAATTCAAAACTTGCTTGAACTGTGCTCCTGCCTGCGGAAGGCGATAAGAGCTCACAGCCGTTGGCACCCAACTTATGTATCATCAGCCAGCTAGCCATGTCTTCGTGCTCGGTGTCGATGTCAAACTCAACCATTAGCCATGTGCGGGGGGCTTTCTTTTGCGTCACGAAACTGCTCCGGTTGAAATTGAATATCCGCATGTCGGCTGAGGTTTTAAGTGTTAGTCTACCCGGTGCCACTGCACTATAGTACACGATGCCGTCGACAGGGCATTTCGAGGAAAGCACTTGGTAAAGAAATAGCAGTTCTTCCGCCAAAGAGCCCAAGGAGAGGGCAGCTAGCGGCCCCGAAAAAGGCACAGTCTGCGTTTGACGATCTCTGCGGGTAACATTGCTGTTTTCAGCCGCGTGATGGACTTTCGATCATCGCAAGCGGTCTTTACTTTTATCCCTTAGTAATCCGCTAGACTGAAGGAGATTAGATTGAGAATGGTAAACGGTGGCACAAACTACGCAGATCCGGGCTACAGGGGGCGGCCGTGGATGGAGCATCCTTCTTAGGGAGAGGCGTACCTCGTCCAGGAGAATGATGTCTCCTGCAAGCACTTCTTCTATGCTTGAACTGGCGCCCGACCTGCGCTTCACAACCTTGTGGATTGCAATCACTCGGATAGAAGATCACCATCGCGTGTATTAGTAAGGAGAACATCATGGTCACGAAAAATCGCGAAAAACAGGTCGAAGCTGCGACATATTTTACAAGTTCAGCCGAGCGTAAGGAGCAAGGTAAGTTCCTGCGAAACTCGGTGCCTCGCCAGGATCACAGAATCTGGTTGGCGCCCGCCGATAGAAAGGATCCGGTTGACGCGCTAGAGGAATCAAACCGCGGACGAATAACAGATCTGATTCCCCTGCGCTACGGTCGTATGCTGAAGTCGCCGTTTACGTTCTTCCGGGGCTCGGCCGGGTTGATGGCGATGGATCTTGCTAATACTCCGACTAGCGGATTACAAGTGCAACTGTGCGGGGATTGCCATCTGCTCAATTTCGGTGGGTACGCTACGCCCGAAAGAAACATAATCGTAGACATTAATGATTTCGACGAGACATTAGCAGGACCGTGGGAGTGGGATCTAAGAAGGTTAGCCACGAGCTTTGTGCTGGCCTGTCGCGTCAATGGCTTTGCGCCGGATGTTTGTCGGGATGCTGCTGAGACTGTGGCTCGTGCTTATCGAAAATCTATGCGCGAGTTTTCCGAGATGACAGCTCTGGATGTATGGTACTCGAAGATGGATCTTGACACTTTCATTGGTGGAATGCAGGACAAAGAGACTCGCGACGATGCGATCGCTGCTGTTAAGAGGGCTAAAATCAAATCCGCCCGTGAAAACTTGTTTCCGAAACTGACCGTTGAGAAAAATGGACACCCTGTATTCAGGGACAATCCTCCTCTTATCTATCACACCGATGATCAGCGAGAGCTTGAATATCAAAGCATGGCAAAGAAAGTAATTGAGGACTACAAAGGAACTCTTAACGAGGCTCGACGGGTTTTACTCGATCGCTATACCGTAATGGATGTGGCGATGAAGATTGTAGGCATTGGCAGTGTTGGCACTTACTGCGCCGTTGTGTTGCTAATGGCTGACGACAATGATTCGCTCATTATGCAGGTCAAAGAGGCTCGTCGTTCTGTTTTGGAGCCTTACCTCGTTAAGAGCCAACACGATAATCAAGGACAACGTGTGGTCGAAGGACAGCGTGTAATGCAATCTCACAGTGACATCTTTCTGGGATGGGGACGGGGACCTAAAGGGCGCGACTTTTTCTTTCGTCAACTTAAGGACATGAAAATGTCTCCCACACCTGAAGTTTGGACACCAGCGCGAGCGCTGGAGGTAGCAAAATCATTCGGTTGGGTCCTGGCACGGGCGCACGCCCGCTCCGGTGACTCGGCCGGTATCGGCGGCTATCTCGGATCAAAGGATGTTTTCGACAAGGCTATGGCTGATTTCGCGGTCGCTTACGCTGATCAATGTGAACTCGATCACAAAGCGCTTGTGGCAGCAGTCAAATCAGGACGTGTGGAAGCGTATATCGAGCGTTAGATCCTGCCGGCACTCTTGAGTCTTTGCGACCCGGGCGGTGCACTCTGTTTCCCGGGAACTGCTGCTCATCGTGTTGGCTTTCATCGGTCCTCATCTCGGTGTTATGTACTTTCGTCTGATACCACTTCCTGGCGAATGGTCACGACGAACGGAGCTGTTGGACCTTCAACGGACCGGGGCCGGTTACCGCAGAATACTAATGGCTAAAAAGTGTTTGAGCAGTTGTTCCACCGTGACGGTGAGGATACTGGCGTCCGATTGTTCTGCCCCCGGTGATCTTCGCGCAGCAGATGCAAGTGGATCGCGTAAAATTGCCTGTCCGGTTTCTTTGTTTAGCCTGACCAGCGCCATTACGTGAGACGGATGAATCCTGATTCCACCAATCCAGCTTTCCAGCGGTGCGGTGCATACCAGCACGGGAAGCCTGCCCTGTTGATGGCGCTGGATAATCTCACGCACTTCCTCTTCGCCAGTATTGCGGAAGAGTTGCCAGCCTGCCTTTCGACTGGCCAGCAGTTCAAAAGGACCGTTTGTTGCGGTCATGGACTCGTCTGACCCGTCCGGGACGCTGCTTCGCTTCAGACCATGTAGCGCCAGATGCGTCTCATACGCTTTTTGCATGAACGCGCACCAGATACCATGCTCAGTGCCATGCTGAAACAATGAAAGCTCCAGCGCCGTGAGCCAGGACATCGTAAGTGGTGAGCTTGGTGCTCCGGGAAAGGTTATGGTACAGGTCTTACCGGCGTTCTGCTTTACCGATTTTAAAATGGACGGGGGATTGGCCGCAACAGTTCCCGCCAGCGTGGCCAGAAATACCGGGTCGCCAAGCGATCCCTGACGGACGGCTTCCACACGTACACTGTCGCCGGGATTCACCGGGTCTGCAAAAACGTTTCGTGGTATCAAAGCTGCCGACTTTTGTTCATCGTAATACCAGCCGCCTCTTATCATCAAAGAGTGAGTGTGATTGAGACAGGCTTGTTCGCAAATTTGCATAAAGTTCTTTTTGTAAACCCAATCATTTCGATCGTGAATGTCAAATTGAGACAGGTCCCCGTTGTTCGTCGTGAAGTTATAGAGAATTCCGGCAAGGCTATAAGTTAGCGTTCTTTGTTGTGGTGTCGTAGGCGGTGCTGGTGCCAATTTCGATGCTTCCGGATTGGTCTGCGTGCTCACCGCCGTGTCGGCTGCCAGGGCTGAAGCTACCTGAATCTCCTGGACCGTCTCGGCCACATTCAAATTCACTTCGTATTCGGACGATGGTGCTTGAGAGTTCAATCGAGCAAGATGTTCTTGAAACAAGTCGCGGCCCGCTAGAGGAGCCGGTGTGGCTGCAGTCAGGAATGCATCCACCGAGAATCCTGCTCTTGCCAGATGCGGATCCATAACCTTGCAGATCTGTTCAATCTCATCCAGGCAAGTCATTCCGTCCTTATCAGTGTCAATGGAGGCGAACAGTTCGTCGAAAAAAGGAGCGAAATGAATCGGTGGTTCCGCCAGCTTTTTCTGCTCTAATATTTTTTGCCGCTCAAATCTTGCCAGGTCTTCTACTGTGAGTCCGCCAGATTCAATGAGCATTGGATCATCGCGGGTGCGAATGATGTCGTCGAAGTAGTGCTTCAACATGGCGATAAGTCGCACATTGTCGCGATTTGCGCATAGGTCGCTCAGTGCGGCTTCCAGCTCGGTACGGGTCAGCGTGCGATCTCTATTCTTGTCTATTTCGGCAAACAGAACGCTGAGAGTCTTGACAGGGTCAAACCCTGACGGGAAGGGACGTGCGACAAATCGTTTGAATCCGGTCGTTACTGTTTCAATTACGCCGGATGGATCTTGCCGCTGATATGTACCATCCGGCAACACTGAAAAACGGATATGGCAGTCTTGCCCATCGCTCGAGCGCCACTGGCAAAAGCCCTGTTCGTCCGGCGTGGTAACGCGAGACCAGATGATGCCGTTGCGTTCCGAAATCTCAAGAAGGGTGTTATCAGCAATATCATATTTAAACTCGGCCGTTGCGCCGTCCGAATAAATAACACGAAGCGGCTTGAGTTCATCTCGCGGGTACAGGACGCGGGCCCTGTTGGAGTCCATTACTTCGCGAGTTGTGGCGGTTTCTTCGAGCGGGATTTTGACCTTCCGTTCCTGGCTTTTCTTTTCCTGCATGAAAACTCCTCATCGGCGCGCACAGGCATCGGCGGTGCACCGTCGCATTGGAATTGTGCCCTGGAGCATTGTGAGCTAAACGAACTGGCAAATGTGAGTGCGGAACAAAGCCGCCAAATGTGACAGACTCCTGCAAATCGAATACTAACGTTCCATCTGGAAACACCTGGATGAGCTTGGGTATCGGTGATGTGCGGGCTTAATTACTTGGGCACATGCCGTTTGTTGGTTTGTCTATATATTCGAGCAGTCGAACAGGTTCATCACTGTGCAAGTGGAGCAACATTACTTGTGAGCCAGGCAATTATGCATCTATTGGCAATGTACGTTTCTTCGATGCGCTGTGGGGAAGCTTGTAGTGAGGTTTGTTCATGAGTATGGAGGAAGCGGCAATGACAAAATGTGGAGACATCATGACCCCGAATCCGGTGTGTTGTGAGCCAACCGCGACCATTGACGTGGTTGCTAAAACTATGCGCGATAAAGATGTGGGTCCAATTCCAATTGTGGATAGCAAGGATGAGATGCACTTGGTCGGCATCGTGACCGATCGTGACGTGGTAGTGAAAGTGCTGGGCGCAGGCAAAGACGTGAAAACGACAGCCGTAGACGAAGTGATGACGCCTGCGCCAATCAAATGTCGGCCTGAAGATGATGTGAAAAAGGCAATCAAATTGATGGAAGGGGCCCGGGTGAGACGCATTCCCATCGTAGATGATAAGGATAAGCTTGTCGGAATTATTGCCCAGGCTGATATTGCCATTCGCCTGAACAAGACAAAGAAAACAGGCGAAATTCTTGAGGAGATTTCTAAGCCGCCAGGCTTCTAACAGGCTCTCGGCATTTATAACCCCTGGACTATCGCATGCACTCCGATTTCGCGCAGCGGACCTGGTTTACGGCAAGGCAGACCGAGTTGTCAGAAAGAGCGTCCAGCCGGGCGCAGCCCCGGCCAACGACCAGTACGGTGGCTCAGCGGCACCGGAAGATTGCAGGTAGCTTAGAGCTTAGTACAACGCGTTTGAAGCCGGATTGTTCTGTCTGTAAGGTTTCGCTGCCGAAGGACGTTGCGCCGGAGGAGCTTTGGGTGGGGGAGTCTTCGAAGCCAGTTCCGAATCGCGCTTTTGCTTCTTCGAGAGTATATCGCCAAGATCAGCTTCTGCCGTGCCCACTTGAGATACGAGTTGTTGAAGATCGCCGTAGCTGAGTTCGTCGCTGTAAGTAAAGAGAGTCGACGCAAAGGTGTAGTTGTCAGCCGGCCTTTGGATGGCGCTCTGCTCCAGCGCCCTCAAGCTGACTTCCACTGCCTGAACTTTCTGGTTCTCAACTGCCGCTTGGTCTGGTGTCAGTTTGCCGGCTGTGGTCGCTGAACCGATCATGTTATACATTTTTTGAACGTGCTGACGAATGGCATTGAGTATTGTGGACTCTTTTCCAGAGATTGCATCTTGCTGAAAAGTGCCGGCGGCTGGATTCGGATATTTCTTTAACATGTCGTCAATATCACTGCTAAATGCCGGCTGCCCGGCCAGTAATAACCCTGCCGCAATCATGCTCAATGTGAGGCCGAGTCTGAAGTTCGTCATGGGTTCTCCCTCGATGTCAACAGTAATTGGACGTTCCAGCAAATTCACTATTCCACGTCAATAATATATTTCCACGGGTGCGGATACAAATTTGACATCTCCATTTGCCAGATTTTAGTCTCACAGACTTGAGTAAGCGGCTCGGAGCTTCGAGCGGTTCATGGTCTTCGGGGCATAATATTCACAACTGTGTTCTTCGGTGATTAAGGTGCCGAACCGTGATGATTGTTGGTAGCCGCAATGAGTTCGAGCAGCAGATTAAACAATCCCTAATCGGTGCGGTGCCTCGCCTGACCGTGGCTAGAGCGGTGCGGGCTGCTCTTTATGGTCCCGTCGAGCTTCCAGTCCAAGCGGTAGTATCGGTCACTGCACGATGCCAGTGGGATGGTTTTGGCCAATTGAGGACCTTCGTCGATATGAATGATTCGATCAAATCGATGATCGGGAGTTCCGCTAAGGCATCTCAGGAATCTAGCCGAGTGCGGCCACGAATCCTCTTTGTGGCGCCCCTCCCTTCAGCGTCAATCAGCGATGTCTGAAAATTTGCGAGATGTGCTAGGCGGCATGAGCACGGCTCTGACTGCTGAAATCAAGTCCGCGTCGAGGGAGGAACTTCGATCATTTGACATTAAAGATGGTGCTCATGTTGCATCGTTGGATGAAGGCTACTTGTATTCGTTCAAGGTAGAACAGAATGTTATACTGCCGGCAGACACGCCTATTCAGCTGTCGCTCTCTCGCGACCAAACGTTTGCCGGTGTGGTTGTAGGTTACCAGGACTTTCACATTCTGCTCAGCATAGACACTTTTCTGGGAGAGTATATCCCCCGTGCGCGGCTGCTTTCCGATGCATCTTTCATTCTGATTGCATTGCGCAAGTATTTGCTCGAGCTCATCGGTGATGAGGTTGCTGCACCGTCACCGGTATCGGAATGTGTTTTGGGAAAGCGCACACCGAATTGCGGAGCCGACACGGATTTGTCCTCTCTAGTCAAACGAGACATGCACTCCGGCGCAGATCCGTCGCTAGTACCGAACGCCTGGCAGGAAGATGCGATTTCGCGATGCAGTGGCAGCGACCTTCATTTCGTATGGGGTCCGCCCGGCACGGGTAAGACTGCCACCCTTGCGCAAGTGGCATACGGGCTGGCTGCCAAAGGCGAGAAGGTGCTCGTGCTTTCACACTCAAATGCTGCGGTCGACGTGGCGATGTTGCGCATTCATGATGCGTTTTGTGCAACCTCCAGTATGCTGCCCTCCGGAAAGATCTTGAGGGTCGGTTGGCCTTACCTTGAGCAAGCACGAGAGAGGCAGGAAATTCTTGTAGAAGGTGTTCTGGCAAAACTTGAGCCTGAGCTAATCGGCAGGAAGCGGCTCCTGGAAGAACGCATGAAAGTGCTTGTTGCTGAATTGCGTTTTCTTGTGGCGAGGGAATCTCTACAGGAGCAACTGAACGAAATTCGCCGGGAACTTGCAGCCATAAGAACTCGCATTGCGGAAGCCCGTAAGGCTCTAGTCGGTAAAGCACAGATTCTAGGTTCCACCGTTTCGCGCTTTATCATCGATCCACACGTAACCACATGGTCTCCCGACGCGGTGATAGTCGATGAAACCTCCATGGTATCTTTTCCATTCATATTTGCCGCAGCCACCAGAGCCCGTTGCCGAATTTTGTTTTTCGGTGATTTCAGGCAGCTGCCCCCCATTCATGCCAGCGACGAAAAGATAGTGAAACACTGGATGGGAAAAGATGCATTCGAATTGACGGGCATCAAAGGAAACATTGAGGCCGGGCGACCGGAACCGAGGGTCACTTTGCTGGAGGAGCAATATCGTATGGCACCGCGGATAGCGGCGGTTGTGAGCTGGCTGGCCTATGAGGGACGTTTGCGCGATGGAGCTGGCACGGCTGAGCGTGTCGGCCGAATTAAAGACATTGCTCCCTGGCCCGGAGAATCTTTGGTGCTGCTCGATAGCAGCGCTCTGCGCTCAGCCTGTTCGCCTGATCCGCGGCCGGGCTCGCGTTCAAGAACCAATCCTGTGCATTCTGCGGTGGTGGTTAGCGTGGTGCAAAAATTGCTATCTGCGGGGGTGAAAAGCGCAGCTGTTATAACCCCGTATCGAGCGCAGTCACGCCTACTGTTTGCGGCTTTGCAAGAAGAGCAACAGGCAAAGCGAATATCGATTGCCACTGTTCATAAATTTCAAGGCTCAGAATCGGACGTGGTCTTTCTCGATCTTGTCGATGCGCTTCCGGAAAAGAAGGCCAGTGCGCTGACTGGCACTGACGAAGATCTGGCGCTACGGTTATTGAACGTGGCTGCCTCACGTGCGCGGGGCAAGCTTTTCGTGCTGGCTGACGTCAATTTCATTGAGAGCTATCATCCAGCCCTTTCGCCCTGTCGTAAGTTACTCGCGCTGCTCAGGAGACATGGAACTACCGTAGAGTTGTCACCGCAGATTCTCAGCGATGAAACAGGTGTGCACCCGGTAACATGGTTCAATGATTGGGCGGCGGCGCAGCCCGCGCTGGCTTCGGACATGTCATTTGTTCAGCAGAAGGCCGGATTGAACTTTCCTTCTGGATTCGGAGCCGGCACGGAGGTAATCGAGGCTTTACAACTGTCTGCGCGGCGGCACTGTGCTATCACGGTGTTCTGTCAGTTTGACGAAGCCCGAAGACTGGAGAATGATCCTGTTGATCTTCGGCTGATGACCAGACCCGGTGGATTCTGTGCGCTTCTTGATGACCATACTGCCTATATAGGAGGGCTTTCACCGACCGGTGCGGTAGCAAGGCTTTCTGGCTTTGACTCTCTAAGAATTCATCGGGAAGTTTATCTTGGTACCGCTGTCAGCTTACCGCCACCGTCTGCGGAGGCAGACCGTGATTTTCAGGATCTACTGGGATTTTGCCTGCAGTGCGGGCAGAACGTTCGTCCGCTAATTCTGGATGGTAAGTGGTGGCTCTCCTGTTCTAATGGACACGAAAGGCGCAGTCTCGATTGTGATATCTTGCAATCGCTTGTGGAAACACTTAAACTCAACTGTGGCTGCGGGGCACCAGTGAAGGCTGTGCAAGCTGGCGACGCAGTCTTTATCGGCTGCAGCAATTTTGCCTACGGTTGTGACAGCGATACACCAACCATGTGGGATCTATTTGGCAATCAGGGTTAATGGCGCACCTAATACCAGACAATCTGAAAAGCAGGGCTGATGTCCCTTCATCAATAAGGCGCATCGCAAACGCGTTCTTAGTGGGGCTCGATGAGAGTGTGGTCTGCTGGTATGAGGCGCAGTTCGACCAGGAAAACTCGCGACCTGATCTCATAGTTCTCTTGCCCGATCGTGGAATTTGCGTTTTCGAAGTGTTCGATGTAGACGATCAAAATGTTTTGGGTGCCATTCGCGGCAATGTTCGTCTTGTGCGTGATGGCCGAGAATGTGAGGTGACAAACCCGCTGCGGCGCGCTGAGCAGCTCTCCGAGCTCTTGCGCAAGCGCTTGCAAGCAGAATTGCGAATGGATTCTGTTTTACTCAACATTGTAGCAGGAGCGATTTTTCCGGCGCTGACCCTTGAGGAAGCGCGGCAAAAGGGTGTAGAAAAAATTTGTCCGCTCGATTGTTCGATGTTCAAGGAAGAGATCGATGCCGGGGCCGCTGGTAACGAAACCGTTTTAATGAGAGCGTTTACTCGCATTGCCGGTCCGCCGCAGTTTGACGGGGAGATGTCTGCCGAAGCCATCAAGATCATTCGTGGATTGATTCAGCCTGATATCGTTATTGATACCGTCGTCTCCAAAGCGAGCACACACCTGTCTTCCAGTGATTCAACCGAGCAGTTGCAGATCTTCGCTCCTGCGGGCCACAGTGATGCTGGCGATGATGAGCTGATTCGCGTGATGGATCTTCAACAGGAAACTCTGGCCAAGAGTCTGGGCGAGGGGCACCGTATCATTCGCGGAGTGGCTGGCAGCGGCAAAACCCTGGTACTGGTGTATCGAGCCAAGTTGTTGGCAAAGTGCTGGCCTCACCGCAAATACTTGCTCACCTGCTATACAAAATCACTGGCTGGTGAATTACGAAAGTTGCTCAGAGATTATCCCAATGTCGATGTGGTTACGCTGGATTCTCTGATGTTCGACGCTATTACCGGAGCTGGATTGGAGCATCCCGGCTATGAAGACGGTGGAGATCGGTTTGCCGACCTTGCACTGCAGGCGCTATCGGTACAGTCGTCGGCAGGAGGAAACCTCAGCCGCCGCTATCATGGTGTATTTCTCGACGAGGCGCAGGATTTTGGTACTGCGCAGTTGCAGTTTGCGACGCAACTGTTGCGAGAAGACAGTGACGATCTGGTGGTGGTGGCCGATGCTGCGCAAAATATATACCGGCGCAAGTTTAGCTGGAAGCAGGCTGGCATTCAGGCTCGCGGGCGCACCCGCATCCTGAGGGTGAACTATCGAAATACTCGTGAGATTTTGGAATTTGCTTATTTCTTTCTGCTTACCAGCAACCAATTGCGCCCTGATGAAGTGCCGGATCAAGAAGATGAAAATGCTGTGATTCCTCCGGAAGCAGCCAAGCGCAGCGGTTTACCGCCGGAACTGCACGTGGTGGCATCGCCGCAGGAGGAAGTTGAGAAATGTCTTGAGTTACTTCGTGACTGGTATCAGCCCGGTTTGCCGCCCAAGTCGATCGCTATTCTCTACCCGTCGAGTTGGGAGCGCGGGTTCCACAAAGCAAGTGCACTTCGTGAGGCATTGGGTAATGCCGGTATTCCTGTTTTTTGGCTCGGCGATACCAGAGATAAAACTGCCAAAAGTCGGTTCGCGCATGCAGTGGAGCCGGTTATACTCTCATCTATTCACAGCTCTAAAGGCCTGGAATTTCCCGACGTAATTATGTGTGGAGTCCATCGCGAAAATGATTCAGCAGACGTCAACCGCAAGCTTGCATACGTTGGTATGACCCGTGCAACTACGCGCTTAGCCGTCATAAGCAGAATTGGAAACGCATTGCTTGAAGATCTGGAAGAGGCGGCCAGACGTTCAGGAACGCAGTCATAATTTTTATGGCGATATGCCTACTCCAGCGAATACTACCATCGCATTCGGGAGGACTTTCTTTCGCCGGGTCGCAATAATGCAATGGATCCGTGCAAGCCGATTAGCATGGCGAATCTGGCAATGTGCACCGGGAGAAGAGAGTTAATATTCGTCTGCATTGGTGTCAAGGCTTTGTTGGTCGCACCGCTATAAATTGAGGTGTTCCTTGACGAGTGGAGAAATACGATGATTGAAGAGTTCGAAGATTTTGACAACAGCACCAGTGCCGAGAGTTGTGATTATGATAGTGCGTTCGAGCTGGAGGCCGCTGTTGCTTATTTGCCCGACAGTCCCTTGTCTCAAGTCGTCGGCGAAACTACCATAGAGCGCCCTCAGCACGAACATGATAGACCAGACCAATTGAGCGACGCTCAAAGGAGAGAAGCATTTCTTAGCCAAACAGAGCAGAAGTTATTGAACCGTCTTGATGTTGCATTGAGAAAGGGTGATTTGCACTCTGTCCAGGAATCTCTGGCAACTTTGTCCGAAAATCCCAGGTTGATAAAAAATGTCTTGAAGGCAATCAAAGCCCGCATCGAAGATGCATACTCCGATTGGGAAAATGGTAACGGCAACAGGGTTCGTTGGGAAACAGGCATTGATAGTGACGGTAAAGCGGTAGTTCGTCTGCACATTCATCAGGCAACTGGCAATCCGGATCGTAGGGGTGGCCCTAAACTCTACACAATCACCAACACTAATATGATGGTTGGTAGCGACGGTATTCAATCGGGTTCGGTCTCAAGCACGCAATTCGGGCCTGGTCCCTTTCTGCAACCCTCGCAGGAACGAGCACTTCGTCCACCGGAAGCGTCGCAAGCTCTTTCTGAACTTCTTTTGCGGCGTAAGTAAAAATTGCGCGAGGTTGATGTATGAAACACGATGGGTTCAAGGAGAAACTGAAATTAGCGTCAACGAAGTTTGCCTCTTAGCCGGCGCGCTACTAGCCCAACTTTTCCCTTGCAAGCGAAAAGTTGGGCTAGTGGCGAGCGCGGAGGGATATTGTGACCGCCTATTGAGCGGGTCTCTTCGGTCCTGTTCTCGATCGCGGGCTGGAGACGACTATGGAGGGCGAGATTGTCCCGAGAGCGAGAAAAATCTAGAGGTTACAGATAGGAGCTCGTCGTTGTTCCTCAATGGGATTGAATGGGTACATCCTTAATTATCCTATCCGAGTCAGCTGCTGCAGGTCGCGCAAATTCGTGTTTACGTCCTTCGCTGTCGGAACCTTGATAGACGATCGTTATTCCATCATCGAGCTCCTCGGTGAGGGAGCAACGGGCTCGGTCTATAAGACCCGAGACCAGATGTTAGACCGACTGGTGGCCGTAAAGCTTTTGCATTCCTCTTTACTTGGCGACAAGAAGAGCAGGGGGCGCTTTGAGCGTGAATCTAAGGTTCTGGCAACTCTCTCTCATCCGCATATTCTGCAGTTGTACCGTCAGGGTGTCTGGCAGCAGAACCAACCGTATATTGTCATGGAGTATTTGGAAGGACGCACTCTGCGGCAAGTGCTAGGTGATGGCGAAACCCTTGAATTGGACAGATGTTTGAAGATTGGCATCCAAATTTGCTCAGCGATGGATTCCGCCCATGCGGCCGGCATTATTCATCGAGATATTTCTCCCGGAAACATTATGTTGCAAGATGGAATTGACGATGACCAGGTAAAAGTCATCGACTTCGGCTTGTCGCTGTTTAAGCAAGGCACCGCTGGTGTGGTCAATCAACAGTTGACTGCCACCAGCGCTGTCATTGGTACCGCACAGTACATGAGCCCGGAGCAATGCTCGGGAAAAAAGGCAGACCATCGCTCAGATATTTATTCGCTGGCATGTGTTATCTATCAAACGATAACGGGGGTGCCGCCCTTTGATGCAGATACTTCGGTGGTGGTGATGACCCGACATTTGTCGGAACCGCATATGCCACTGAAGGCGCACATTGACGAGCGAATTATTCCTGCAGGGTTGGAATGTGTTCTATCACGAGCACTGGCCAAGAGTCCTGATGAGCGGTATCAGTCTATGCGAGATTTCGGTGCTGATCTCGAGTTCGTTGCCTCTGGAGCGGTCAATAAAATACGCTCGGCACTGAATGGCTCCAGCGCGAGGAAGAGATATTCTACTTTGAAAAAGGTGACCTCAATCGTACTAACTTTGTGTACCGCCATCCTTATTTGCACGCATGTATTTTCTTCTTCCAAGAACGATTCTCAATCTGCCATCTTTACCAAGTCTATAGCCCGAGAAGTCGGCCGCCGACTACGCACACTTAAGGAAATTTCTGACTCGCACGCAGACCCGATTAGCTACTATACCTCCTGGCTCAGTTCCTACCAAGATGCCGACTCCATTGATGTAATCGATGCGCAGATCCGCTTGGCCAAGGAATTGGAAGATACAGACAGGGGGCAGGTGGCGAAGCTTGTTAAGTCTGCGGCAAACAGGTGCATGACTTGGTTCGGGCGGGCTATAAATGAGAAGAATTCCAAAGATGTTCACATGATAATCGAAAGACTGTTGTGCCTGGGGAGCCTGGTTCCGTATAGGGAGCCTTTCGTAGACATACTGCGCTCCATGCTTCAACAAATTGAAAATGCCGGCGAAGAGAATTTTCCACGAGCCGCGTTTGATATTCGTTTTCGACTGGCCGTCGAGGCTATTCGCGATCAAGAATGGTCCAAGGCGTTGGCATTTCTTGACGTTGGTAAAGAGTTTGCAAGAAATTTCTTGCTCGGCACTGATGTTTATGCTGAATATATCCGTGAACGATCGCTGGTGCTCTCGTTTTTAGGGAGGAAATCTGAATCAAGAGAACAGCTTCAGGTTGCTCTTTCGACATTTCGGAAGCTGGAAGTTCGCCCAGAGTCTCTTCGCCATTCGCTACTTGTGTACGCTATGCGGGAAAATTTCCCGGATATTTGTCTCGATATTGCCAGAGAGGGTGAGTCAATATATTCGTGGCAAGGAAACGAAGATGAACTGTGCGCCTCCTACCAGGCTCATGCAAAGTGCCTCTGGATTCTCAGTCGATCGCGCGAGGCTTTTGATGTGTTGGAATCTACATCTCAGCATACCAGGCGTTTGCAAAATCGATTGAGTCTCTGGCGAACCATGAGCCAGATTGATGTAAGCGCCGGGCTCAAAGAGGCTGCCATAATTGCGGGGATGATTCAGCATTATTGCGACCTTTTGCCTACCCCTGCGCCCGATCAACAGATAGTAGACCTCCTCGATTTCATTCGAGAAACTGAGGAGTTTTATCTGGAATGTGGCGACAAAGAAGACGTCGAAAAATTTTTGCCACCGGTTGCTACTGTGCGGCAGAAATGGCGATCAAATTCGAAGGATGTAAGAATTGTCTCGACGGTTGTGCAACTTAGCGCGATTGTTCAGGATGCAGGCTGCTATCGTACAAGCACAGAGATTCTTAGCGACATTCTCAGTCGGGCTGAGACCTGGCAAATACCGTCAGCGGGACCTGCCCGAATTTTATTGGCTAAAGTGGACGGGTTGCCAAGCCAGATCAAGCTTCGATTGATCAGTTTGCTGAGACAAAAAGGCGAGCTGCGGCAAGCCTCCAGTTTACTTGATGAACAAGCAAAAATTTCGCCGCCAATTCAAAATCGAGCTGAATATTTCCACTGGCTCGTGCGTCTCAGCGTTCACTTTCGAGAACTCAACCGTCCCGCGGAGTCACATCGATTTGCCATGAAGGCCGTGGACTTTGCAAAACGGTTGGGGCGAAATGAATATTTGATAGAATCCTATGTTTGCTTTGCTCAGGCTGAGGTCCTTCTGGGAGATCCGCAGTCGGCTCTGCGATATCTGAACCTGGCAGATAACATTTGTACAGGGCCGATGAAGGTATCCATCGCTTTCCAGAAGTTCAAAATCTATGAAATGCAGGGTAAAGCTGAGGTAGAGACAAAGCTGTTCCTGGATACGATTAGACGAGCGAGAAAGGTAGACCCTATATCGCAACACGTTTCTAAGGTATTGAGGGTGGCCATGACTATCGCGAAAAAGGATGAGGATCAGTCAAATTACAAGGTGTTCAAGCGTGAACGAGACGACCTGATAAAGGAATGGTTGAGACCTCGATTTTAGTGTTTCAGGCTAAACGGCATGTGGGTAGATCTCTTTCAGGCGTTATGAGAAAACGAGAATTCCATGCTCGAAACACTTGAAATTGTTCAGGCTATTGATCACTTACACAAATCATTTGACGATCTGATTCTGCGCGGCCTGCGGTCGGCTGGTTCAGAGGATCTCAATGTTTTGTCGATGCTTCGCGAAGAGTTTGAGCGAATAGGCGCGCATCATATTGCCGATTTAATCGGCGCCATAGTCGATGGGATTAGAGCCGATGATTCAAAAACCGCTGCTTATCTTTTCAGAGCTCAAGCTAGCCTTCGTGTGTTTGAACGAATTCTCACTCTGGAAACAGTTGGCGGGATACTGCAAGCTATGGACCACGGTTGCGACCCGATAGTCGAGGCAGAAGAGAGTGATGATGAAGAAAGTGATGCAGACGAAAGCGAAGACTTTGCCGAGATGGACGGCGAGGACGACGATGATTCCTGATTTTAAGAGGTGTCGGGCTTGAAGTTACAGCAAATTGACAAGAAAAAACTCTTGCCTTTATTAGACGAGTTGGCTGCAAGTGTTGAGCAGCTTCTGTTCAGCGGCTTGACCACTGCTTCTGAATCAACTCGTAACACGTTGACTGTTGCTTTTCAGGAAGCCTCTCGAATGGGGCTCTTGCGCCTAGGGTCAACGCTGCGCAGCGTGTCTGAAGAACTAGGGCGCTATACTCGCAACCAGCCGGATTTCTCGCGCAAACGACTGAGCTTCTTTTTGAATCGCTCGTGGCTTCTAACGCGTTCACTGGCGCGTGCAATCCGAGCCGACAATGAGAAAGACTTTGAGCGACTGATATGGATTCCTCCCAATACGCCCGTGGAGAATCTTGAAGTGGTGACAATCGGTGTGAGCAAGAAAGTTGCTGGCGCTTTCTGTGCCTTCGACTTTCGGTTGCGCACCGTCTCTGCCTGTGACTTATTACCTGTGGGATCTAAACTGGTGTGGTCTTGTGTGTTTCCGCTTAAGCCCGGCGCTGATCTTCCCGCCGAGGCTTACTTGCATCTTCCACAAAAACAGAAATTTAGTGCAATTCTTTTTCTAGAAGGCAAGAGCATTCTGCTTGAGAAAGTTGCACTGGCGCTCGACAAGAGCGGGGGAGGGCGAGTCAGCTTCACTGAACACTCGAAAGTGACGACAAGTCAGGTGTTTACAGAGTGGGGACAGTTTCAGAGCTGGAGCAGCGATTCGATTATAGAACGAATACGCCGTCATGAAACGAGCCCGCTTGATCTTGAAATTGAGCTGCAAGATGAAATTGTGTTGCATGATTGGCAAATCGGCGCACCTGGTCGTCCGGACAATGAGGGTCCCCATGTATTTCCCGTGGAGGCGATGGGTGTCTCCTTTGATGCCATGGTTGGCGCGGGTAAAGAAGGAGAGGCGCTCTATAATTCGTTGAACAAGTATATACGTGCGGACCGTCCGCCTCTTTACGGACTTCTTCACTTTGAGAAGTGCAAAATGATTTTGCAACCGCTGTCGGTTTTTGAAGCGAAAGGGCCGCGGAATCTGACTCTGTCTAACGAGAAAATTGATAAGAAATTGCTGTTGAAAACACTCAACCTTGTTTAGTGGTGGCCGTTTTGAGAACGTACTATAAACGTAATTACTACAAACGTAATAGATAGATGGAGGTTCAAGAAATGGCTAAGAACGGCGGAGAAAGGGAACCCAATGCCGATGTTTTGCGTGAGCCGGCTGAAATAAGGCATGCCGATCAGCTGGAGGCGCTGCGGCAGAATGACACAGAGACTCCGCCGAAACCCTGGCGGCTGTCACCGCGCGTGGTGCTCACATACATAGTTGGCGGCAAGACCGTCAAGGCCAAAATAGACGGCAAGACTGTCGAAGTTCCTATTACGCGCAAATTCTTTGGCGATGACGCGCTGGTGGAAAGGGCGATTGTAACACTTGCTTCCGAGCGAGCGCTGCTGCTAGTTGGCGAGCCTGGCACAGGGA
>JAKFUT010000271.1 GCA_021732565.1 Candidatus Obscuribacterales bacterium | reverse complement strand
AGCACTTTCTCACTATCTTTTGACGACTTTTGACCATGGTGTTCTTTGTCGATTGTTTTCTTGATTGCTGCGTAAAAGCCTGGATTCCCAACGACCAATGCTCTTTCGATCTGTCCATCACTTTTGATCAGTTTTTCAATGTCCGGCGCTGCGCACAGTTGTTCCGAAAGCGAATAATAATGACTGACGGGAAGCAACGGCGTCCGTATTACGAAAAAATCCAGGGATTTGAAAGCACTCTTTTCCGGAAAGATCTCCGCTCTGGACTTGCTGTTCTTTTCCATTTTGCTCTTTCTCGACGTATGCTAGCCCGGGCTACCAAAGTTCTTTGTCGGCAATGTTCAAGGCGCCTTAGAAATCCTGCCAGAGGAAGTAGCGTTTCATCCGTTGATAATTCCTCTGCTTTGCCCACCCAACAAATCACGATAAGTTTCTCGCTTTGCGCAAGTCCGATTAAAAGGTTTCGCTGCATTGCCGGACCGGACTAACGCGCAATTTTGCAACAGTGTGTTGCAAAATTACCTAAGGAGACCTTGTGTGAAAGTGTCACTATTCAATGGACTCGTCAATCCCGATCACAATCGCTATTTGCTTTTGCTTCCCAAAAACTGACTGCGTAACGCAGCCAGAATCAACACACTTGGTTCCACCTTAAGTTTATCCGCTCGTTCTCTTAATTTCGAATCTAGGTCCATCGGTACACGAATGAAAACTTGAGTGAACTCACCAGTATCAAGTATCCTTTGCTCTACCCTTTACATCAACTTTGCAACCCAAGCCCGCATTCAGCCAGTCCAACAACACAGCTTCAGGCTGTTTGCGCTTCCAGTAGGCTTCCATCGAAAGCTCATTTATCAAGTATTTCGACATTAGAATGGGATATTGTTTGGTGATAGTGGACACTTACGCCATCCTTCAAACACCCTTATAATACAATACTACCCGAAAACCGCAAGAAGAGGCATTCGAATGCCCAAAAAACTGCCATTGTTAGTTCTGGGAGCGGGTCCGAAAGGGGTAGCCCTTGGGAGCGAAACGCGCATGTTTGAGAGACAGACGACTGCCTGAATGTGTGGTCATTGAAAGGCATGAGATAGGGGCACATTGGACTGGTCAATATCATTACACAGATGGTTTGCAATGCTTGGTGACGCCCCCAGAACACGATATCGGGTTTCCGTACAAGTCGCGAAGTTTTTTCTCTGCACAGGCAGATATAGACAGCGAAATGCACACGCTTTCATGGTCTGCATATTTGGCTGACAGTAAACAATCCGTCGATTGGCTGCACCGTTTGGACAAATACCCAACTCATAAGGAGTTCGTGAAATATCTGAAATGGGTGCATGATAGATCAGAATTTCCATTGAAAATTGCAAACGTTGACAAAATTTCAGTGGCGGATGGAAACTGGCGCCTGTGACAAAGATTCTATTCTTGGAAGTAGGCTTGTAATTACTGGAAACGGCGGACCCAAGAGGTTAGGTGGTCGAAATTCTCCAAACACGAGAATGGCAGATGGACGTGATTTTTGGGAAGGATTGCCCAATCTCTCAAGGAAGTTGCAACCAAGAAATGTAATTGGAGTTGTCGGGACCGGCGAGACGGCAGGCGCCATAGCGCTGGCAATTTTGGAGGTACTTGAGGCGAAAGGTCTTGATCGGGGATCTGACAAGGCCCAGCTTATGCTGATAAGTAAACAGCCTAGCTACTACTCGCGCTCCGATGTAGTGAAGGATATAAAGCATTTTGCTGATCCTTCTTACTTTAGTCTCAAAGGCGTTGCAGAACGGAAAGCAATAATTCAACGAGCTGACCGCGGAGTAGTTTCCAGGCACGTAAAAGAACGGCTAGAGGAGAGTGAATGCGTCAGCTATGTCATTGCGGAGATAAATTGGAGCGACGAGATAATTCCTCGAAGCGGCCCAGTCAAAATGAAACTCAAATACGCCTTTGAGGACGAAGATCTTGCGGAAACTGAGCAAGAATTTCACTGCGTTGTTTTTGCATTGGGGTTCGATGATTTGTGGTTCTTAAAGTTGTTCGAGCATGGAGTTTGCGATGACTTTCTCAAGCCATTATTCGATAAGCCACCTGAGTGCATTGCAAAACTCAGAGAGTCAGTCAAAAAGGCCTTATCACTCAAGGAGCTACCTACTGACTCCAAGTTGTCCGAGTACGTTAGCACTCGCCATCACAATGTTGCGGCAATCAATTCATGGATTACTCAAAGATTCCAGTGCGAAATATTGCCGGATCTTTGGGTAGATGGCTTCAGTCCGAAACTATTCTTGCCGAGACTTGCAGGGTTGCAACAAGGACCAGGATTTCCCAATTTGCACTGCCTGGGCCTTTTGTCGGACCGAATATGGGCGTCATACTTGCCGACTGAGATCTAACGTATTGGGTTTTGACCATCTCGGCAAGTGCTTAAAGAGCCTTGAAGAAATATCCAAAGAATAACGGCTGATACAAGTCATACGATGATTACTCGACCGGACGGCAAGATAGGTTCTATTGAGGGGGAACAAGGACAGGTCAAAAAAGTGGATTATCCGGGAGGCGATTCTAAGCAGTTTGAGCATGATAAGGATGGTCTGAGCAAAGTCACCGAGAAAAATGGCAACTACTGGCAAAAGGATTCGGACGGCACGTGGAAGCAGTACGATCCAAAAGGCTCCGCCACCGGTGGGAAGATGGGCAAAATAGATATCGACGAGGTTGGAGATCTAACCATGACCTCGGTTGATGGGAAGTCCGAAGCGATTATCAGTCCCAACGGCACCATCTACCGCAAAGTTGATGGACGAGTCACCAAGATTGAAAGAAATTAGGTGATCACAAGATTATCACCGAATACGATATCACCGGTGTCGGTAACATGAATCGACCAAAATGGGAACCGTTTGAGATGGCAGCCTTCTGTTGGAGCATCTGGAGACTGCTCTGCACGTAGCGAGAAATCCTGTATTGAGTCGGTGCCCGACTCGGTTTGTTCGAATTACTTCGACTCTGGTTTGGGTGGTTTGCGAGGTTCAGGTTTTCGTGTTCCCAGAGACTGGAACAGAAAGTCAACCGGCAGCGAAGCGTTGAAATCTTTGCCCCAAGAGTTTCGCATCTCTACACGTGCGGGAGGTCCAGCAGTGTAACTATGGATGGTCACGAAATGATCCGGCACGAAACCAGCATCCTTGTCCGGCTTGCCGGGTGGACGCCCGAGATTTATCATCATGGCTTCAAACCCGGCTGCTGATGACATACTCACCACCACGGGAAACTTGCCGTCTCGTTGCAGACGTTGAAGAGTAGATTGCAACTCAGCCACTGATCGTACTTTCTCAATGCCGTCGCTTCGAATTCCGTCTACAGGGTTCTTAGGATCGGGAATCTTGTCTATATCATAATCCGGGTTGATAATGATGCGACCATCTTGCCCTGTAATTCTACGCAATGCAGTTATCACCACGGCTGATGGGAGCCCGCCTGTCATGGAGAGTTCGCCGTGGATGCCGGTACTACCTCTTTCGGCGAAATCAACACGCTTTCCGTCGGGCAAGACCCATTCTTCTCGATCCTTGGTGCGTTCATATTTCCGGGCCGGCTTGAAGTGTTGACCGATTTCGTTCACCATGGTGGACAGGAAGACTTGGGATGCAAAAGTGCATGGATGGCTACCAAGTTGTCCTTCGCCGACTTTAGGTGGCACCAGTAACTGGGGACCTTCAGGAACTAAGTTTCCTTTTGGTACAGTAATATTGACGCCATCGCGACCAGTCCATTCACCTGATTTTAGGACGGAACAGATCATGTCGGCGGCTAAAGACGGTTTACTCTGGCAGAGAATTCTTTCAATACTTGCAGCACCACACGTTGAACCAATTTGTCCTAACATTTCCGGATGACCCAGATTGTACATCAATCCGCGAGCACCTAAGACTCGGCGTTCTCGGCTTTGTCCGCCTTCGGCGTCCTTTGCATTAAGCAAGTCTGTTATTTTTTCAATGGTGGCACGAAATTCTTGTTCCGGAAGATCTCTGCCCACACGGCCCTGAAAGAATGCCAAATCTTGCTTAAACTGGTCACGTTGGGAGCGGTCGGCGATGTTGTCAGACAGGGCCTTGTCCATGCGCTCAATTGACCTGCGTGTTTCATCGGAAACCGGCTTTGGCGGAAGTGGTTTCTCTACCGGTTTGTCTTTCCGTTCAGGCTTTGAAGATCCATCGCCTTTTTTCTCAGCGGAAGACTCTTTTTCATTTTGCGTTTTGCTTACAGCAGGTGTTGATTCGCGCGGCTTTTCTTTGGCAGCTGGTGTATCTTCGCTTTCTTTACTCGCTGGTTTTGCTTCCCGCGACGATGGACTCGCTTTTGACGGCGCAGGCTTCACAGGCGGTGTATCATATCCCGGAATCCTGGCGAATGTTATTTCTTGCGGTGCTTCAGTTGAGGACCTGGTTAGAGGTGACTCTTGCCCTACATCGGTTAGGATCGAAAGCCTCGCAGACGAATACGGTTCTTTATCCTCGTCGACATCTGTAGAGAAGTCCCTTAGATCATCAGACATGCTCTATCCTCTTGCAGTTTGTAGGCGTGAGTTCAATTACAGCGCCTTTGTAGAAAGTTACGGTCGGATTATCGGAACCGACAATTGCATAGTGGGGAATCCGTAGCAAATTTCGTAGGCGAATGTGAATGACACCATCAACATCCGCGCCTAAGGTCTTGGTGAGGCTTGTGGCTGTACCTATTTTGAGGAAGAATGCGAGTATAACCAGGTGCATTCACACAGCAGTCAACTGCATGGTTCGTCTAATCTTATGGCATGATTGTGCAGATCGGCAACTGCAATTCGAACTTCTGAAAGATATACACTTCTCCGCGTTCCAATTCGAAAGAACTCTCATTGAGGCTCAATTAGTCTCTCGTACGTTCGGACTTACATTTCCTGTCCGATCGAGCTGAATAGAACTGTAAATACAACCACCTGGAGGTTACAAAATTCTCCGGCAGAGTTGGACAGCTACATCCAATCATTTGGGTGGCTCACTTTCTCTGAACTTTGCTTTGTGACATCTCGGTTTTGATCGCTGCTCTGATCCGTTCCCTTTCACCAAGCAGAGCCGCTAGATTCGTGCGAGCGGTATCTGGATCAAACCCGACGTGAATAAAGGAATCCATTGCTGGATACAACGCTTCTAGCTCTCTGGCGCTATTTTCATTATCCTTGTCAACGGCTTCAATCTGCTTGTTTAGCTTACCAATGCTGGTTCGGAGCAAACGCTTCCGAAGATCTGCTGTTTTTATGAACTCCCTCAATTCACATTCTGTCAATGCTTCAACAAGAACTTCCTCGCCATTCAACGCTGCTTCTAAACACTCATGCTCAACACATACAGTTTGCAATTCATTCGTCAATGCTAACTTCTCGTCTAACAGACGCAATCTTTTCTGCGGCAATTGTGCCTCTTGCAGTCTTTCCAAAGACATTATCCGGTCGCATAGTTCGACGAACTTTTCACAGTGCTTAATCTGCTCCATAACGCTGCCTAAAGACGTGTTCATGAAGATGAAACTCCCCTGCGCAACGGTAACAACCAGCATTGCCTCAACTTCGGTACAAGTGGATCTGCCCACTTTGCCACCAGGCTAGCCGAATAGACCATTGCTCCGTGCTCCTACTTCTTGCGGCGAACAGGCCTCATCATAGTGCTTCGCGAGCTTTCTGTCACACCGGTTTTCCACAAGAGAATCGGTTAACCGATGCATAGTCAATTTCGCTGCAGCAAGCAATTCAAATGAGTGAGTCCGTCGTGGGGCATTCTGCCAGGCGATAGGCGTGAATCGTTGACGGGAATGAGACGTGTCTATGAAACAGCAGCACCGCTTGAACTTCGTGGCTTATAGTTCTGCCAATGACTACCAGTATGGCTCCTGCTACCGGCGAAACGGATTTGGTCTAATCTTCATTGACCACAGTACAACCTTGGGAAGTTGTTCGCGGCGTGAGTGGTGCAGGGGTATCTGAAGCGGTATCAAATAAGCCAGCTGCAAAAAGTTCGTCATTACGCAATGGTAACGCCACTGCTGTGCCGGCAAGTTGAATTTGGGTTAGGGAGTTTTTCCCGGCTCCAAGGCAGCCAGTTCTTCTACTGCTTCCTTGTCTGCCGGAGAAGTTTCGAGAACCTTTTTCAATACAGCGCGAGCTTCTTCGGTTCTGCCTGCTTTGCTGAGAAACTTCGAATAACGTATTCCTACTTCGGCATTTTTACTGGCTTTAAAGATCTTTTGGTACAGATTTTCGGCATCTTTAGATTTGCCTTGTCTCGTCAACAAATCGGCGGTGCGAATGTATGCGTCAATGAAGCCAGGGGATGCCTTTATGGCTTTCTTTTGATAATTTAAAGCCTCTTGCAGACTTGCTTTCGATGCATTCTTGTCTGCGGCAACGGCCCAGCCTAAACCGGAGAAAGCGCTCGCTGCAGTCATCGGGTTCAGACATCCAAATGAGTCGAAACCGTTGGCAGCGATAGCGGCTTTGAAGGGCTCAATTGCTCCTGCGCTGTCACCGGATTCCAGTTTCAAGTTCGCGAGGAGCAAGTGGGGTTCTGCTCGTTTACTACCCGCCTTTACCGCTTTGTTGGCCCATTTAATAGCTTCAGTGTAATTCTGCTTCTTGGCATATATCAACGCAAGTTTGGAGTGAACCGCAACGTTTGCGGGCTTCAGTTCACTTGCTTTCTTGAGCGCCGTAATGGCTTCGTCGAGTTTTCCTGCGGACATTAATGCAGCGCCCAAATCACGCTGAATCGCAAAACTTGATGGTTTTAGCTTGATTGCTTCAGTCAACAGCAGGAGCGATTGGTCGAATTTTTGTTGGTTCGCATATATCATTCCCAGGATTCTGCGGGCACCGGAAGACTCGGGATCCAGCTTGATCGCCAACTCTTCTTGTGCGATTGCTTCGTTGTATTTGTTGTCTTCCGCCAGCGATGCCAGCGCGGCTCCCAGCAGCATGTGCGCTTCTGCATTATTGGGATTCAGGCGAACTATTTGGCGCAACTGTTGCGCTGCCGGCTTCGCTTTCCCTGCATCGAGGAGCGTATTTGCTTTTGCCAACTGGTTATTGAGGTCCTCTGCGGACTGGGCTGTCTGCAGGTTCACTACCGCCAAAATTGACGCTAGAAGCAGGATAATTGATAATGTTCTACTCATAGTGCACCTCATCGCCGCCATGGACGAACCTCCAACCCGGATACCCATATATGGCTCTAAACCGAACTGTGTAACAGCATTCATGCGTTGGCACGTCTCTCGCTCAAGCGAATAATCTTTTTGCATAAATCGTGGCCTCCCTGGTCGTCGACTTTACCGAGTTTGTGTGACCAGCTCATAAAACGAGCATGACCGGAGCCTTTGCCTGGCACTGATGGAATTGATGACGCAATCGCCATTCTCCTGCATTCTGATTCCTTATCTTTAACGTTGCTCTTCGTCGATCCTGTTATCGCTAAGCCGGAACATGATACCAGGTAGACACAGTAACGGAATGTAGACCCGAGTGTCTTTTGGTTGCATGTCTCGCCAAATTTGTTTTGTCTGTTCAACTCGGCGAGATGGTCAACATTGGTTCAATTGCAGTGAAGTAACCGACGAACCCGGAAGCTAATCCACTTAGCACCTAAGTCGCAATAATAGTTTCCTCCTCACAAGGAACACTAAATACCACCCCTCGGGTAACATTCAGTAACCTGGCGGCATTTGGATCTTTTGCCTTCAACGAACCGGAAGAGCAAGATAATTTGTCCCGCTTGTTTCAATGAGTGCCAGGACAGGATTACTCCATTCGCTTCTTTAACCGCACGGTCGATCAGATCAATCAATCGGTGGACCGTCAACAATAGTCGTACCCGTCTGTTACAAGACGAGGTAAAGTCCGTCTCGAGATCCCCATGCCCAGTGAGGGCGTCACTTATTTAATTCACAATCCGTAAGCTTATTAGTAACAATCGTCTGGACAGATGGAGGTGATTTGGAATCGCGCGAAATTTTCATGTAACGAGTGGCAAATGTGCCATTCAATATCGTGAAATGACCCTGTTTAAGTCTTGAAGCCCGGGTTACTGTTTGTTTGCCACCCGCCGCCTCCCTGCGGGTCACGTCATTACCGTTGAGAGTTGCAGTTCATGAAATCAAAAGAAGTCGGCAAGAAAGCGAAATTCCTAATCTACTCATTCGTGTCGGTTTCGATAACGAGCATGCCACTTACGGCCGCCCTTGCGGCTGAGACTTCGCCTGCCACAACCGCATCGGTCATGAGCGGCCAGACGCCGTCCACTGAACTCAACGTAAGCAACCATCAGACTTTGGCGATTGACTTCGGTCAACTCGGCTCGAACGGACTCGTGTTAGGCGGAGACTTAACCAACAAAGGAACCATAGTCGCTTTCACCAGTGATCCGAAAATTACGACCGCCAACTTCAGCGCCTACAACATTAGTAATTTTCAAGGCGGATTGATTACGTCATTAATGCCGCAAGGTGGCCTGAGCGGTCTCAACATAAATCCTGCATATTTCGCTAACAACCTGAGTCTTTCGTTCACCGCTCTCAACAATTTCGTGAATCAGGGTCAGATTACCAGTGCAGGAAGTCTATCCATCGCTGCCGGTAACACTGTCACCAATGCGAACTCTGCAGTGATGACGGCTATTCAAAACATTAACATCAGTGCGATGTCATCTTTAGTGAACTCTGGTGTAATCGCCGCACAAATGGGCAATATTAATGCAGTCACCAGTACGTTGAACAATCAAAACGGAATTCTGCAAAGCATCAACGGCTCGGTCAATATTCAGGCGCTGCTGGGCCAAGTCTTGAACGTAAACAATACGCTCGGACAAATTTCGGCGCTCAATAACGTGACCTTCAGCAATAACCTTGTTCAGTCTAGCGGGACGACAATGTTGGATGGAATCGGACTGACCGGCGGCACAGTTGCTGCAAACGCAATCAACTTTGTGAGCCCCACCAATAGTGTCAACATCGATGTCGATCGACTGGACGGCACTGTTCACCTGGATTCCGCTGCTACATCCGTGCAGGTAAAGGGCGGCGAGTTGAACATCGGCTCCGCTAATCTCACCAACGATCCTGTATTCGTCAATGGCAACGGGTCTCTGACGCTTGCCATACCTTCCAATACCAGCGATCTGAGCGGCACTCTGAGTAATCAGTTCAGTACTTCCGGTCAGGACTTCATTGCCCTCGCCAGCGGTGACGTAACCATCACCGGCAATGGCACTATCGATGCCAGCAGTACCAGCACCACCAGCACTATCAAGATCGGCGCAGGAGTGACCTTCGCGGGTGGCCAAGTTCTTGCAGCCGGCTCATCCAGTGGTGGCAACATCAATATGTCGGGCATTAGTTTGACCAACTATGGAGATTCCATAGTACTGGTTGCTAAAAATGACAACCACATCGCTGGCAAAGGCAACATCTCAGTTGGTAACGTGACCACTGCAGGATACGACGGATCGAGCGCGGGAGCCGCTGGCGGTAGCGGTGGTGCTGTCACCGTGAACGCGGCCGGTTCCGCGAACGTGGCACTTATATTAACAACCGGTGGAATTGGCGCCGCGGGTTCGGCCGGTACCATCGGCACAAACTACGCTGGTACTTCGGGATCCACCGGCTCAGACGGTGGCGCGGGTGTACCGGTTGGAGACGGCGGCGCGGGGGCCAACGGGGGAGTTGGCAGTGCTGGCACCGCAGGTGGTGCCGGAGGCGATGCCGGTAGCATTTCAATGATAACGGGTAGCAATGTGGTGGCGTCAATCCTTGCTCAAGGCGGAGCCGGAGGTAAAGGTGGAAATGGCGGCGCTGGTGGAGAAGGTCAGAAAGGTGGAAAAGGCGGCGACATGTACGTCGCAGGTACGGCTGGGACGGGCGGCACGGGCGGGTACGGGGGTAAGGGGGGCAACGGCGTAGACGGCGGAGCCGGTGGTCGTGGTGGACAAGTATCAATCTCAACCTCAGCCGGTTTTGTTAATCTCACACAACTGATCGCAAACGGCGGTGACGGCGGTTCTGCAGGCTCCGGCGGAGCTGGCGGTAAGGGCGGTGACGGCGGAGACCGCGGCAGCGGTTACGGCGCAGGTGTTGGAGGTAGTGGCGGTAGTGGCAACTACGGCGGCGACGGCGGTGGCGGTGGACGAGCCGGAGCCGGTGGCGCGGGACAAAGCGTGACAATAACAGCAGTCGGCGGTATTTCCGGTGGAACGATCGATTCCTCGGGCGGCTTTGGTGGCATCGGTGGAAGAGGCGGGGCCGGCGGGGCTGGTGGCGCAGGTAGTGACGGCGGCGGCAACCTTGTTTCGGGAAGCGGCGGTAGCGCAGGCAACGGCGGTGGCGGTGGCAGTGGTGGCGGTGGCGGCAACGGCGCTTCTGGCGGCGCTCTAACGCTTTCATCCTCTGCCGGCGGAGTACTCCTGAATGGATCCATATATACATTTGGCGGAGCCGGTGGCTCTGGCGGAGCAGGTGGATTGGGAAACAATGCCGGCGTAACCGGTTCAAGCGGCACGAGCGCCTTCGGCGGCGGTGACGGTGGTACCGGCGGCGATGGTGGTGGCGCTGGTAGCGGCGGCGGCGGTGGAGCTGGCGGAAGTGGCGGTGATGTAACAGTCGCTACATTGACAGCGCTCACCATTGACGGCAACGTTCATGCCTACGGCGGAGATGGCGGCAATGGCGGGAATGCAGGAGTCGGAGGTACCGGTAGTAGCGGAGCCGGCGGTGCTTCTGCAGTGTTCGGGTTCATTGGTCTGGGCGTCGGGGGAGACGGAGGCACTGGTGGAAAAGGTGGTACAGCAGGAGCCGGTGGTGGCGGTGGCAGTGCCGGCAACGGGGGCAACATTTCCCTTAGAGCCTCAGCGGGCGATATCCAAATCAACCCGGCTGGAGGAGCTATCACCGGCGTCACCCAACTGACTAGCGCTCGGTTCAACAGTGTCGCAGCTGGTAAGGATGTCTTCCTCAGTGCTGGAGGAACCACTCTTGCTATTACATCGACCACTGGATTTAAGGTCGGTCAGAAGGTTCTGGTCGCAAATAGTTTTGTCTCCGAAAGAGTTACTGTTACTGCTATTTCTGGAAATTCTCTCACTGTTACCCCACTGACAAACACCTATCCGACATACGCTAAGCTGAGTGATCCTAACGCTGCATTAGGCACACCCACCATCAGCATTGCACCTTCCGGAGTGATCAGTTCCGGTGGTACCGGCGGTGCCGGCGGCAATGGTGGTAATGGCGGAAACGCGGGAGACGGCGCCACCAGCGGAGTTGGTGTCAGCTTTCAGGGTGGCGTGAACGGACAGGTCGGCGAAGGCAACTACAGCATTGGTGGAGGCGTCGGATTCGATATTGGCGTAACGGGCGCCAACGGTGGCAGTGGGGGCTTAGGCGGTGTCGGCGGACTTGGTGGAGTCGGCGGTAACGGTGGCGATATTGTATTGGTGGCACCGGGTGGCGCCGTCAACGTGAATGGCAACATTCAGTCCATCGGCAACAACAGCGGCAATCCTGGCGACTACGGCCTCAACGGCCGGGACGGTCAAAGCGGATCGACCAACGTCTACTTCGGACTCAGCCTCGATTTTAATATTAACGGCTCTACTACGGGGTTCACTGGTCCAAACTTCGGCTTGGGTGGGAGCATCACAATCGCCAACTTCACACTGGGCTTAATGCCGTTCACAAACCCGTTAACCTTCGCCACAACACCGGAGTTTCCAGTTTCAAGCCTGTCGCTGTACCTCAACTACAACAACTCTAAGGGTGAGAGTGAGTTCAATCTGCAAGCCAAAGTCACTCCGAGCAAATTCAATCCCTCTGTTAGTGCTCAAATGACACTGGGAGGCCAAACGTTCTCGCAGGGTTCGGTCGGTCCAATAACCCACCTGGCTGGAGTTCTCAGTGGATCTTCCGGTGTACAGGATTTCTTAGGCATCGGCAAAGGTCCCGATCTAGGCACAGCGTATTTCGACCTGAGCGGCAGCGCCGGCACCGGGGGTACATCTACCAATCAAGCTACTGGACTCAAGTACGGACAGGGTATTCAGCTACCATCTCTTTTCCCGACCATCGGTACCACTTCCAATACTACCGGTGGAATAGTGCTGACGCAAGCGGGGCCTGCTTCATACCAGGCTGGCACTCCGGCCAACGGCGGAAACATTCACATTATTGCATCGGGCGACATCACTATCGGCGGCACGGTGAACGCGCTCGGTGGAACCGCTGTTTCCCTAAACAAAACAAACATAAACTACAACGGTCCCAACTGTAACCCCTGCTTCAATCTCACCCCGGTCGCTGCATTCGGGTCAGGTGGCGTTGTTCGCATGGAAGGCAACACCGTCACTATTACTGGTACCGGCGCAACATTCCCCAACGGCTTTCAGACAGGAAAGCCTCCCGTTGTGTCGGGCGGCTCGCTTACCTTCGTCACCAAGAAAGACGACGTTAGCTATTTCATCAAGCCCATAACGTTCGCGAACCTAACCTGGACGACTCAGCTCGGGTTGAACATTGCAAATGGAAACGGTTCGGTAGTAGTTTCCTCGCCGGTCACCATAATTCAAAATAGCGGGGGAGATGTTAATCTCGCCACGCAGATCAACGCAGGAGGCGGAACTTACACGGTCAATGGCGACCTGATTGTGCTAGCCACAGGCAATATAGTTGCCACTGGCGTCACCTCTGGATCGATTGTCAACGGAGGAAGTTCCACAAGGCCAACTGGCAGCATCATTATGGCTGCAGGAGACAATGCAGCAAAATTCTCATATGGCAGATTCGGAGGAAATCAGTCATGGCTGGTATTGGGGTCTCCCAGCGATACCGGCGGCGATGTCTATCTGCCAAACATTTCGGTCGGATCAGGTGCATCGTATCTGGTGGCACTGTCTGCCCACGCGGCGCCATTTGATTCCAACAGTCAACCTGTTATGCCTTACGGATCCATTTATACCGGATCAGTTTCAGCAGCCAGCGGCAAATTCATTCCCGGAAGCACTCTGGCATTTTCCAGTCAGGATATTGCGACAACCGGACAATACAAAGCAGACTTCGTCAATCTGAATTCCTCATTCGGTAACATTGGTAAAGTAGACTCTCCACTTATAGTAGATGCTCCATTCCTGGCTGCTAACGGCGTAGCAGGCGTATACCTCAACGAAATCGCGCCGAGTTTCAATCTGTTGAAGTCGCAGGGAGGTTCTTTCTCATTAACCACCACGGGACATACTAATATCCTCGGAGGACTGAAGGGAGGAGCAATCGCGCTTTCCTCCAAGACCATATCGTTCAACAATTCAGTAACTGCCTTAGGTACCAACGGAATTATCGGCCTTACCTTTGACGGTGATATAACCGACAGTATGGGGCTGAGCAATCTCAGCGGCGCCAACTTGTTTCTGCAATCGACAAATGGCGACATCAGGGTTGGTACTCTATCGGCATCGGAAAGCATTATTTTGAATACCGGGGCTGCCGGCTCCAAAATCACAGCAAGCAACTTGGATACAAAATTTGTTGGCGCTTTCTCCGGCACCGGTGGTGTCATCGTTAGCACTACCTCCGCTGATAATCTGGTGGTACAGTCCAGCGGGGATGTTCAGGTTACCGGCACGAAGGCTGTCACCCTTGGTGGTGCAGGTAAACTGCCTTCTCTCAGCAACAACTTCAATTTAACTGCGCCGGGAATCACTGTAACCGGAGCACTTCAGGCGAACCACAACATAACATTGAATGCCAGTGGCAGCGCTGCAGGCGTATTCTTGAACAGAAATCTTGTCGCCGGCGACTCAGTAACAGTTAAGTCTGGCGGAGGCATTTATCAAACCGACTCATTTGTGGATAGCCCCATACTCACTCTAGAGGCGGCTACCGACATCGGCGCAGCGCTTCACCTGCTAGTGAGCAATGCCACCACAATCAACCTTCCGTCCGCAGGACGCAACTTCTATCTGTATAACGATAACTCAGCACATGCGCTTACGTTGAATACGGGCTTCACCGGAACCAATCTGATCCTTGTAGAACTGGGAGATCTGCATGTAAATGGCGTGATTAATGCCACAGACAAAGTTGCACTCACCGCAGCGAACGGTGGTTCGTTGTACCTCAGTCAAAACGTCACCGGCGATACCGTGCTGCTGCAGGGGTCCAACAATCCTGCAGGAATAACTTTCGTAAGTAACGGCACCGTCTTGCAAACCGGCGGCGTTGTAACAGCCAAGACCCTCTATGTTTACAGCGGAACGGGCGGAGCCTATTCCACCTACGCTGATGGCGCCTTGCATACAAAAGTCTCCGGTGGAACGATTGAAGTGAACTCGCTCGGGTCCACATTGATCAACAACACCGGCGCAGTCACTAACTTGTACGGCAAAGTCCAAACGCTGAACTTCAAGAACGACACGGATCTGGCTGTCGGGAATCTCAGCACGACCCAAGGCGATCTCAAACTAACAACCGCAGCGGGCACACTGTCTGTAATAGACAATTCACAAGTGATCGCGCACAGCGGCAAGTTGATTTTGAACAATCAGAGCTTGGCCGGCAAGATTGCCATCGGCAAGAGTGACTTGCTTTTCGCTGACTCACCGAACGGCGGCATAATCGACATCTTCCTCGGCAACACCGGCGGCAGAACCAATACCGTCGCTCCGCCAAATGTATCCGTCACCACTGTTGCGGGGGGCAAGGTTTTCTTCGGCACCGGCAGTATCACATCTATTGCTCCGACAAGTCTTGTGATCTCAAAGGGAACGAACTCAGTCGTGAGCTTCGACACAGGGGGCGCCTCATCGACGTCGATCAGCATTGGCGGTAACAGCCTGATCGGAACAAGTGTAGTGGCACCGCTGAACAGTGTGGACCTGACAGATCCAGCCATCGCCACGGCGATCAAAGCGCAACAAAATGCAGGCTTGATTGGCGGTTCACTGCAGCTTAACGGCGCAAATCAAGCTGTGGGTGGCAACGTGATTCTGCTGCAGACCGATATATCTACGGATATATCAGCGCTGAACGTGCCGCAGAATGTGGCGCTCACATTCAACAACTTCTTGCTGCCTCTCACCGTGAGCATTACGAACACCAGCACTTCCGATAAAACAGTTCTCAACGGTTCGGTAAATTTCGTCGGGACGGTGAACGCCAACAATACATTGAACGTAGTTTCGGCGCAGAACCCGATTGTCCTTTCACAAGGAGCCTCCGGAGCCCTGTATACAGCTGGGTCCTTGTCGATGACCGCAACCGGTTCTGCCGTACTCAACGGTAGCGTAAGCGGCGCGTTCAGCCTGCAAACAACAACAGGAAGCGCAGGCAATATCAGTGTAGGACCAACCGCAATCATGACCTCCGGAAGCGGAGCGCTTCAATTAATTGCAGATGGCAGCCTTAGCGTGGCGGCTCCACTTTATATAGGTGGCGACGTAATCCTGAAATCGAATGGCAATCTTAACGAGACAGCGAAGATCAATGCCGGGGGAGTGAACGTTCAGCTAATCTCCAACAACGGCACAGCATCAAACAGTGGCACAATTTCCGCGAGCAATGCATTGGTGCTGCTATCGTCAGCAGGTAACCTGACAAATACCGGTGCTATAACCGCAAAGAATCTTACGCTGCAAACTACCGGCGCAGCGGGTGATATCTCACAAGAAGCTAGTGCAACTGTAGGTGGCACGGCGACTCTAAGCGCAGCTGGCGCTGGCAGCGTAACCACAAAGGCCGGCACATCGTTGAACACCAACGGGCAACTAACGGTGTCGGGCAGCCACATCAATTTGAATGGAACTACTATGGCTTCAACGGGAGCCATTCAAGTGACTTCCACCGCCGGGTCCATCGCTGTGAATGGGGCCTTGAGCGCCTTCAACGGAGGCCTGAGCTTCGACTCTACAGGTGGTGGCTTCAGCAGCGCGGCCAAGATATCTGCCAGCGGCGATGTTATCGTTAAGGCCGATGGAAACATCGCTCTTAACGCCGGGCTTTCCGGACTCAAAGTTTCGCTGCAGACCGTCGGTACATCAAACGGTTCCGTGGCTGTAAACGCTACATCGACAGCCTATGGTGGTATCAACATCACAACCGCGGGTACCGGCACATTCAGCAATGCACAGGGAACGACTATTTACAGTTATGGCAACTCCTCCATAACTGCCGCAGGAGTTTCTCTTGCAGGGACAGCGCTGCAAGCAGCCGGTTACACTGTGACACTGAACACCAATTCCCCGTCGCAGCTCATCTCGGTGGGCGGCACCACAGGCGGTGCGTTCAATGTCACGCTGGCGCAACTTCAGTCGATTACGGCAGCAACCCTGTCAGTCGGTGGTGTGGCGCAAAGTGGTGGAATAGTTGTAGCCGGACCGTTGAATGTCTCCGGTGCAGGCGCCAATCAGGTCGGTCCGTACAACCTGGCCTTCGTGACTGCGGGTAACTACTCCGCTGCCGGGCAGCAAATTTTGCTTGGCTCGAAGTCTCTGACAGTCAATGCCGGCGGAACCGTAGACACGGGTACAGTAACGGGCGCATTCAGTTCAGCAATCAACATAGCCGGCGGAACCGCTCTAACAGTAAGCGGCAACATCTCGGCACCATCTGGCGCCATCAATCTCAGCACGACTAATGGACCAATCAGCTGGGGCAGCAACACCATAGGCGGTGGTCTGGGTGCTCCGACAACAACGTCTTTGAAAGCTGGAGGCACTGGATCGCTCACTGGCTTGACTGGAATAGCCGGCACCACGGTAAACCTGGCGGCTGGTGGTAACATAGGCACGGCAGGTAACGCTCTTGCAGTCACTGCCACAAACATGAGCGCGCTGGCAGGTGGTGATGTTCTCATCAACACGGCTGGTTCGATCAATCTGACCGGAGTCAGTGGCGCAGGTGGTGCCGGCGGTTTCAAGCTGACGAGCCCCGGCAACATAGCGCTTGGTCCGGGCGCAACCGTCACGGTGCAGGGCAACAATCCGCTAAGCCTGACTACAACGAGTACAACGGGCACAATCACTCAACAAGGCTCTGCTGTTACGTTAATCGGCCGCAACATTCAACTGACCACAGGCAATCTCGGCGCGGTCCCGGGAATGGGGCTTAGCCACATCGGCAGCAGCATGCAAGCTCTGATGCTAAGCAGCGGCTCCTCCGGTACGCTGATCACGTTGACCGCATCGGCCGGCGGCAACGCATACATCGGGACTTCTGCCACTGGTGGTAATACCGGTGGTATTCTGTTCACAGGAGTTTCTAACGTACGCGGACAAGTGGAAGTCACCGCCCAAGGCAACATCATTCTTGCTTCGGGAGCTCAGGTAGTTTCTGGAACAGGGTTGAAGCTAACAGCCAGCGGACCGGGATCTTCCATCACCCAGAACAACCTCGCCGACACCACTTTGATCGGACCTTCCGTCACCCTCACCGCAACCGATGGTATTGGTTCAGGTGCGGCGGCGATGAAGTTTGCTGGAAATGCAGCCAATACGATACCAGTGAATATCACTGCTAACTCGGGCACCAAAGCGGCATTTCTCACCAGTGACGCACAGCTCGTGAACGTTTCGGGAAGCTCGTCTTCAGACCCGTCCTTCAATTTGTTCGCGAAAAACATCAACGTGGGATCAACAATAACTGCAAAAGTCATTCATTTGACTGCAGACTCCGGCAACATCAGCCAATCTACCGGCGGTGTTAGCCTGTTCGGTACTACCATCACCCTTGAGGCGGACAAATCGGGCGCGGTCGGCAGCATCGGCACATCATCGTTCAGCGCCATTCGAATCGCATCTCTTCCCAGCGATCCTGGTACACCACCCCGGCTCAATGCAAGCGCAGGGAACAATGTGTTCATTGCCAGCCCGCAAGCGATGAGCCTGCGCGACGCCAGCCATGCAAATGGAAAATTTGAGCTGAATGCCACCGGAAATATCTTGCTGGAGAACGCAGCCTCGATCCAGGCGGGCACATCCGTGTCCTTCACTAGTGGCACCGGTATCATCACCGTACCCGGTTCCGGTTCCATAACCGCACCAATCATGACCTTTACTGCTGGCTCGGGGGGAATTGGGGCTGCTAGCCCGCTTAAGATCTTATCCGGCGGTGCCGCGGCCGTTTCACTAACGGTAAATTCTAGCGGTGTGGCTCAATTCTCCTCTGATTCATCCGTCACGTTGCAAAACAGCTATGCATATGGCGGCTTCTCGCTGGAAACCACCAACACCACTGCCAACATCATGGTACCTGGCTATGTATACAACTATATGGGAGGGCGGTTGAATCTCAGCGCAGGCGGAACGCTAATTTTGTCGCCTGCCACAAACCTTCAGTCATACGGTTCGTTGGCGCTAACCGCCAACAACGGAACGTTGAACATAACCGGTAACCTCGCGTCGTATAACGGGCTCATGAGCCTATCCGCAACAGGCGACATCAACACTATCGGCAGTATTAGTTCATACAACGGGCCGCTCTCTATCACTGCAGGCGGTGCGGTATCGACAGCGGGTTCCATCTATCAATACGGCAATGGAAATCTGAAGGTAAGCGCAAACGGCGGAGGCATAGCCAATACTGCTTACATGACGGCTTCCGGCCCGACAGGGTTTGGAGTGCTGGATTGGATTGCCAACGGCGACATAGTCAGCGCAGGAGCCGTGAGCGGCAACAAGTTATCCATGAAGACCGCAGGACCCTCAAACGGCTTCATCGCAATTAAGGGCTCCGCAACCGGCTCCTACGGAGCGACGCTGGAAACAAGCGGCACCGGCATCATAAGCAACAGCAACGGTGGCGCCATCTACAGTTACAACGGACCGGTGTCCCTGACAGCAGCAGCACTCAACCTTACCGGTTCAGCTATCTCTGCCGGGTCGAACAGTGTCACCGTCAATTCCAACAATGATGCGCAAACCGTATTTCTTGGCGGAAGCGGCGCTGGATTCAACATTACACCGGCCACGTTAAATGCAATCTCCGCTGGAACACTGGTGGTGGGTCGTGCGGGGCAAACCGGCGGCGTTAATCTCGCCGGACCGGTGAATGCGTCCAATTACAATTTGACCATCATCACGGACGGCAACTATACCGGTGCGGGGCAAACCATTACACTTGGCGGATCCAAGACCCTGAACATTACAGCAGGTGGATTGCTGAGTACCGGCGAAGTAAATGGAAGTTACGGGTCCAAGGTCGATTTCACCGCAGGCGGTGGCGGCATTGGAGTGAACGGAGCGATCACTGCGCTGTATGGAACCGTCAATCTCAAAACTAATAACAGCGGTGCCATCGCTCTGAATTTCGCCATCAACTCGGTCGGTAGCTCTATCGGAATCGCAGCCAACGGCGCTGGTTCCATTTCCGGGTCGGGACTTGTGACCGCAGCAAACCTGACGTTGACCAGTGGAACCGGCAACATCGGGTCGGCTGGAAATGCATTGAACACCGCCGTGCAGAGTATGTCCGCCAACACCGGTGGTGCCGGCACTGTGCAACTCAACAATACGGGCATGTTGAACCTCACATCGTCCAGCAGCGGTGGTGCATTTGCTCTCACCAATGCAGGCATGTTGACCACTAGCACCGTTCAAACCAACTCGCCGATTAACAGCACTACGGGATCTATCTCTTTGGTGCAAACCAGCGGCGGGCAGATGACCATAAATGGAAACCTCACCGCAAACGGTGGCAGCATCATCATCCAAAATACCGATGCCGTTAATGGCTCCATAGTCATAGGCAAGGGTGCTCAGATCAATACTCTTGTTGATATGGCAACGCCATCGTCCAACGGCACCGTATCCGTCATTATCGGAGCAGCTCCGGTAAAAGCTTCAGGCACCGCACCGGCCGGACTTAATGTTCGTCCGGCAACGGCTCCGGGCAACTACTTCTTCGGCCCCAATTCCGGCAGCATCATCGTTGTCGGCCCGGCGGGAGCATCGGCAGCAACAGTTGACGCTCATGGTCGCGATGTGATTTTCTCGACGCCGAATGTTATGCGTACGATAACTCTGAATCAAAACGTGTTACTCAAAGCAGATCCGCCTGGCGGCGTCGTGCTTGACTCGTTTGGTGGAAACGTCAGCGCACCGTCCACAGTGCCGCTTCTTTTCCCCTCGATATTTGCAGATGAGAAAGCGTCTGATGTTTCCAGTGCTGCGAAAAATAGCAATGAATTCACGAGAGTACCCGCTGCGAGTCCCGGAGCCATTGGGACCACTGGTGCACCTCTGGTTGGCGGTGTATCCTCCAATGTGACGGTATTCGCTGGCATCAACGATGGAACTCGCCCGGTACGAGTGCCCGGCGAACTCTTAAGCGGTGGAAGCCTGGCACCGGAGGACGTCGTGGTCTTTGACGCAAAGGTAGAAGAAGCAGCTGAACTTCCGATTGCCTATATGAATGGACCGGCAGGAACGCCTACCGCGATCTACTCCAGCGATGAGGGAATGGAATACAAACATCTATCGCCGACAACCGCACCGCGGGTTAAAGGCATCGAGCAGATCGGGCAGTATCCGGTTGCAATGCGAACAGGTAGTGTTTTGTTTGCACCAGACAAAAATATGACTGTGGAAACGGCATTCGGTACAATATCCATCGCTAGGGGAGCGGTGGTGCTTGTGGTCGCATCCGCTGAGTCAGTTGCGCTCTACAACATGCACGACTCACGCACAGGCGATGTATTCCTGACGCTATTCAATAAGAAGTTGACTCTCACACCCGGTACTCACATGCAGCTTGCAGATCGTTCCGTGTCTGGTCTGGAAGAGGTCAACTTGCTCGGAAACATCGGGCACCGTCGCATAGAAACTCACGACCTCGCTAGCAACATAAGAGAGTTCTCTTCTGAATTCTCCATTCCTTCAGCGATCACCAGCCTCAAACGGCTGCGTGCAATGCAATCGTCTTCTGATGCTCGCGATGTTCGCATCATGCGTAAGGTACTGAAGACGGCGGCTGTACTGAATCAAATGGGTGTGAGCAAAGGCGCCTACAAGCCGGTTCCGAAGCGGTCCTACCTGACAGCGCAGCGCTAGGTCGAGCGGGGCTGCAATGATGTTTACGGCTAGCTCTGCTGGTCCGTACCGCCGTTAGCCGGGACGAACTCGTTAGTTGGGAGTTCGGTGATTTGATCACCATGGAATCTCTTTCTCATCGGAGAATCGTTATCTGACCGCGCATGAGAATCGGAATCTAGCGCCTTGTCGTCGGAACCTCCGCTTGCTGCGGATAGAAAATTGGCTGTTGCGGATCTCGGTGCCAATCGTATTCGGCTGCCAGGGCGGCAGCTTCCGCGACGGCTCTCCCCGCCAATCGCGCGACAAGGTAGAGACCCATGTCGGTGCCGGCGGAAGTGCCGGAGGAGGTCACATATCGGCCTGCGTCGACCCAGCGGGACACGTTGTCCCATAAGACGCGAGGACCGAACGAAGAAACCCAGGAGAATGCCTGGTGATTGGTTGCCGCAGGGTGCCCGTCAAGCACGCCGGCGCGAGCGAGTATGGCTGCTCCCGTGCATACGGATGTCATGAGCGACACGCGCGCGTCCATGGCGCGCACCCATGCCACAAGCTCTTCCACCGGTGCGGGATCGGAACTCAGTAGAAGGTCTCCCGTGCCTGACCCTCCGGGTATCATGAGCAGATCAATGGCCTCGGTCAGCGCATCGTCGCGAAAAAAATCCGGCACGACCCGGGGAGCGTTATAGCTCTTCACCGGCTGTGGTGCCGCGCCTGGGATGCCGGGATTTGTTTCGTTCGCAATGAAGACAATTTCGAACGGATACGGCGGCGGATCGCTATAGCTCGTGCCTATGAACCGTGCTATGGAAAACGCCTGGACAAAGCCCCACACATCGACCGGCTCGAAGTTGTTGAACACGAAAATACCGATGCGCAGCGTGCGCGGAAAGGTCGAGTCGTTGTGCATCGAGGTTTCTCCTTTGTTATATTGCTGTTGGGCGGGCCACGGGGAACCAGTCGTTCAGATGTGACGCGACACCACGGGGATGCGGCGTTTTGTATCACACAAACGGGCTAATGGGAAGAGACAAACAGACGTCAAGCACATGCTCTGGGCATGGCACGGTGCAA
>JAKFUT010000124.1 GCA_021732565.1 Candidatus Obscuribacterales bacterium | reverse complement strand
CTTCCAACGGAGCCTGAACGAGAGTGTGGGCGAAAGCTCTGCCGAAGTCAGCTACGGGTGAGCCCTGGGGCTTAGCAGACAGCTGATCGGAAACCGACAGAAGCGACAATCCGTTGACCTGCTTGTTGCTCTCTGCAGCCTGTCCGATTTCGTACATCTCTGACATCGTTTTTGTCTCCCGGGGAACTCGCTTTCAACACATTCATACTAATCCGTTCTTGCCCAATACTACAATTCGTGTTTCCCGCACACAGACAATGTTTATAGCATTTAACAAATGGACTACATAGTATGAGAGGCCCACAGCACATCTCTGCTGCGGGCTTCTCGGCATCCTACTCTCTTAACGAACTGGAGGTTTATCCTCCGAACCAGGTAGAGACCCGTTCTCGGGCTGCATGGTTGTAATGCGCTCTCTATGTCTTCAATGTTATAGATATTTGTTGGAGTAGGAGTGGAGCACTTATGGAAGAATCGTGGAGTGATATTTGAACTACCGGAGCCACGGTCTTGGTCGCAGCAAGGCGTCACGTATACCGGATACGCGAAAAAGCTCATTTGGTTTGCCGCTTCAATTGAGGATAAAGAACGTCTGTTGCAGTACTGTTGCAACAGGACCTGCTTCACTGGTATTGAAGAGATCGTGTCCCTCGCTCGATTTTTTGCCTATAACGATGAGGCTCCTGCTCACTTGCAAGTATTTCGATGTATGAGACAAGTAAAGCGCTGAGTTGTTGGAAATTTGTTAGTGCCTTTACCGCTTTGTCAGCACTTGGAGAAGGGACGGTCTTAGCTTTGGAAATTTTAGGCGTCTGCCACTGCAATGTGGGCTACACGCGGGTACTGAGGTCAAGAGGAAGGCATATGACTGATGTGTCATATGTTTTGCGTCATCGAGATGGCGCCTTCGTCATGTTATGACACGTATGTTATGTTTTTGACCTTGAGAATATGACGTAGGTGTCAGGCTCGGTGAAAACCGTCTCAACCATTCAATAATAGGGAATGAATGTAAACAATTTATGATTTAGTCGCGCCGGAACGCTGCGAATAATTGTTAAACCAGGCCAAAAATGATGTAGGAAAGATGTGATGTCCGGTCTTGAGCCAGTGCTGTTAATCGCGATCACCTCATGCGTATGGGCGCTGTGTCATGCGTTGACAAAAAACAGATATACAGAGGACTGGTTGCGGATTGCGCTAACAAATACGATATCGGCGTCCGCTTATTCAAGCGTGTCGTCCGTAAATGCAAACAAAGTTTTGATTCGAGCAACTTGTGCCAGCGGCTCGATGAGCGGCGGTGCAGGTGAACTTAGATGGTATGGAGTGCACGATGGCAGCGACCCGTCAATCGTACAAGTCAGAATTCTTGTCCAAAACTGTTGTGTTAACACGACTCAAGGTGTGTATATAACTGTGGACACCCGCCGTATATGGTTGCGTTGGCGAGTAGAGCAACGCCATTCTGATATCAGCGTATGGGGAGAATGGGTCGGTGAGCCGACTACCTTCGGCCAGGACGACGCGATAATCTCTTCAATCACACAACAATGTTTGTCGGAATTAGGCGCCCTTTCTCAGGCAAATCAGCTTTTTCAGCAACCGGCCAACGGGTTACCATCAGGCTCGCCAGCACCCACTGCATTGAGTCAAGGCACCGCATCGCTGTGTGCGATTTCAAGCACAGTCCAAACAAATTCCAATTCAGGCCCCACGGGCAGTGAGTGGCAAGATCAAGGACAAGTAAAAATTCCATCGCGATATTACAATCTTCCACGAAGGGCCGATCCCGGGAAGGTAGTATCCGAAGTTATCTCACCAGGTGGTTTTCTAGTTGATCCAATTGGCGGTGTTAAGGTATTACGCTGGGAAGGCATCTCCGCGATTAATCGCCAGGATCCGAACTCGGTTGAAGTGCATATTGAGTTCTCTGACTACGGCACCAGGGCACAGGCCGCCGAATTGACAGATGAGCTTGCCATGCAATTCACGTTTGAATACAAGATAGGCGGTCCCGCCACGCGCATGTCGTGTCAATGGAAGGGCAACTTCAAGCCCAGCTCCGGTGACCTGGTGCGCGAGCTGCTTTCACTAGTTGAAGCAGAATTGCTTACACAAACGGGAATGACTCCCCCACTTCGATCAACTTCCGCCCGAGGACAACAAACTGCCAGAGGTTCCGGCCATCACTCACCGACCTCAGCCGCAGCCGACACATCTAAGCGCATATTTTGGCCAACGTTGCAAGATTTCAACGAGGTGATTCAGAATCCCCGCGTCTGTTTCGCCGATGAAGAACTGAGGAACGGCCAGACCGAGCAAACCAGACTCGGTCTGCCAAAAGTGGCTACGGGAGCTTTTGCCAGCGTATATCGCATGCGGTGCGGGCAACGAGACTGGGCCGTTCGATGTTTCAACGCTCCGACAAAAGATCATCAGGATCGCTACACAAAAACGAGCAGGTTCATATGTGCGGACAATCTGACTTATACGGTTCCTCTTCAGTATTTAGAAAAGGGAATCAGAGCAGCGGGGCAATGGTTTCCAATCCTGAAAATGGAATGGGTTGAAGGAGTACCCCTAAACATGCACATTGAACAGAATCTACATAAGCCTGGCTACTTAACCAATCTGCGTGAAAAATTCTATGCGATGATGCAGGCGCTACGAGAGGCTGGCATCGCACACTCGGATCTGCAACATGGCAATATCATTATTCGGGATGACGAATTTGTTCTTGTAGACTACGATGGAATGTTCGTACCGGAACTCAGCGGCTACTTGAGTAATGAGCGGGGTCATCCCAATTATCAACATCCTGCGCGAGACGCTCGTCATTTTGGTCCCTACGTAGATAATTTTTCCGCATGGATCATCGATAGCTGCCTTCTGTGCCTGATTCATGATCCACAGTTGTGGAATCGATTTGCAAATGACGGCGAAAGTTTATTGTTTAAACGCTCGGATTTGGAACGGCCGGATCAATCAGGATTGTTCGCTCTGCTTACCAATCACGAAGCAGAACAGATCAAAACCAGAGGGCTGTACTTGCGCACCCTTCTTGATGCGCCGCTGGAACGAGTACCGTTTCTTTCCAAAGGAATTCCCGCGCTTCTCAATTTAAACTATGATGAACATAAGCTGTCCGAAGCAGAAGTACAAAATCGACAGCAGTTAGATACACCACCGAAGAAGAGCGGGCTTCCAGACTGGTTGCAGTAACAGTTCCGACATTAGATATCCTCAAAAACATCTTGCATAGGTCTGGTCATTTTTTTGAATCCGGATGACCACTTAGAGGTCCCGACAGGTTCCCCCTGATGCCATTAGATGCTCACAGCTTTGCGCGGCGATAATGCCATGAAGACGTGATAAGTAGCCCGCTATCGGGGAGACAATTGCTGTGGGGCGTACGAGCCAGGGTATAAGGAAAGCAGATGGACCATTGCCGCAAATTCCAGCCACGGGAACGAGCCAACACCTCCAATGACATCTTATCTTAGAACTCTAAGCGTCCTTCTAATAGGACTGCCCCTGGTCAACTCCTGCAGTGACAATCCGCCCCAACACGCTCGCCTCTGGGAGCAGACCATTGTCAACGCCCGAGAAGCTTACGGCAAAGGCGAATACTCTCGCGCACGTGATTTGTCTAAGGAGGCTGTAAAGGAAGCCAGGATACTGGGACATGATGACTTTCGTTTGATCGGGAGCCTATTAACGCATGGCGACTGCTGCCTGGAGGAAGAGAAATATCCACTTGCTCTGGAGTCGTTCACTCAAGCGATTGCAGTTCTCGACAACCAGAAAACCAGCCTCAATCTCTTGAACCGCTTCCAGGTCTGCGCTGCGTGGTACGGGGCCGGCCTGGCTCATAGAGCGCTGGGCCACGCTAACGATAGTCGGGATTGCTTCATTGAGGCGGTTGCCCAATGCGAAGCACTGCGTTCACTTCCTATGGCAGCACGCCCCGAAAGCGTGGTGGGAGATCAATGGGTAGGTTCGCTACTGGCGCTATCCCAGATATCCAGAGATAACAAACAATATGAGCAGTCACACAAATACTTAGAGGAATCGCATAAAGTTGCTTCTAAAGGTTTTGTCTCAAGCAAATTGAACGCAGTGTTCAATCAAGTTGGACAAAACACAGACGAAACTGCCATAAGAATTCATCAACTTAATCAGCAGGCGGAATCTGAATATCAGGAGGGGCGACTGAAAGAGTCGGTAGAGATTTACGGGCAGATTCTAAAACTGCAAGAGAAGAAATTTGGACCGGATGATCCTGCTTTGCTTGGCACATTGAGGCAAATAGCAATTTACTTATCATTTCAGGGTAAGACTTCCGAGTCGCTGAGGAACTGGCTGCTGATTGAGGAAATTCAGAAGAAAAACTTTGATGATCCTGGTACTCAGATGGAATCACAAAGCTCCATTGCGGAAGAACTAATGACATTGAAGCGACATGTTGAAGCTGAACGACGATATGACGCACTGGTCGAACTTCACAAGAACGTGAGCAAAACCGAGAAACAACTTCTGGAGTATTCCCAAGTGCTCCTGTGCGCTTCTCGCAATTGTGCGGCTCTAGATAAATTAGACAAAGCAATTCGCCTGCAACAACAGTGCGTGGACATACGCGCTAAAGCGTTTTCGCCGGAAGATCCTCGCGTGTTGGACCCGATGCAATTCCTGGCTTCACTGTATATGCGAGCGCAACAGTTCTCCAAGGCTGAAAGATTATTGAGAACCTGTATCAGGTATTACCCGGACACCTCGCTTCCACGCAGGGTGTGTTTGCGTCAACTCGCCACCTTACTTTCTATGAAGAATGACTTTGCTCAGGCAGAATCAGTTGCAAATCAGTCGCTGCTCGCAGAGGAAATTGCCTTTGGCGACGACGATCCCCGATTGGCAGTGCCCCTGAGTAGATTGGTCTTGTGTGAGATCGCGTTGAAAAAATTCAGAGAAGCTGACCGCAATTTAAAGCGTGTGATTACGATTTCAAGCCATACCCTGGTGGATTCGGCACTTTTGGCCCAGGCCTATCTTCATCTGTGCCAAATTCACGCTTCTGACGATCCGGCAGTGGCCGATTCCTACTTCAAAAAGAGTTTGTTGGCCGGAGAAATGGCCGTTGTTGACCGGACTCGCAATGCTGCGGATCATAAGAATGATGTAGAAGTTCTGCTCGGCATCACAGCGAGGTACGCAGAATTTTTGTCGCGAACAAACAAACGACAAGAGGCTGCAATAATCGTGCAACGATTGCACTTCTATACTGAAAAATACAAGCAGAAGTTTGCAAATGCTGTGCCTCCGAAGGGACAGCATCCGTGAAAACCTTCAAACTTTGGCATAAAGCATCTATGTTGGTATTTGCCCTCTTGTCAATAGAGTTAGGAATCATTATTACTATTGCACATTTGTTGCAGAGGGCTGAATATGAACTGTGGCAAGAGTCTCACGCCAGGAATGTGACCGGGCAGGCGAACTCTCTAGTAAAACACTTCTATGATGCCGGTGCAGCATTGGCCGCCTACGGTGTGACTCGCAACAAACAATCCGAGATGCTGTACCAGAACAGTAGCGACAAAATTCACACAAGGATAATGACCCTGAGTTTGCTGGTTGATGAAGAACCGAATTCCGGAAAACCATCAATTTCTCAGGTCGAGACATTCGGCTACCGTGCACTGAGCATACTTGAACGATTCAAACGAACGCTCGATTCTGAGAAGTCGCCTCTCGGCGTTCTTAAGACCGTAGAAATCAGGGATGAGCTTTCGCGATCCATAACTCAATTTTTCTCGCTTATGGAAAGTTTCACAGAACGCCAGCGGCGTATGGAAGAAATGCGCCGGGGATTGGATGCTTCGCTTCGTTTGCAGGTTCGACAGTGGCTGGTAGTTGCAGTTGTTTTCAACATTCTTGTTGCAGCCTTGCTAACGCAGCTGTTTGTGCGCGGCATTGCACGAAGAATGGATATTGTCGTCGAAAATACAACTCGGCTTGCGGCCAACATGGATTTGCATGAGCCAGTGAAAGGCAGCGACGAAATTGCCCATCTTGACCGTATGTTTCATGACATGGCCGTTGCGTTACGTCGGGCAGAGGGGCTGAAGACACAATTTGTGGCGCTGATTACCCATGAGTTGAGAACACCGATAGGTGCTATCAGCCTCACGTTGCAACTGCTTGAACTCGGGAACTATGGCGCCTTGGACGACAAAGGCCGCAAGCGCGTGCGTAACGCTGAACGAAGTTGTGCAAGACTCATAGGCATGATCAACGAACTGCTCGATGCTGAAAAAATTGCCGCAGGAAAACTCCAATTATCGTTCACTAGCTGCAGAATTGACACAGTAATTGAAAAGGCTGTTGAAATTTCGAAAGTGCTGGCCGAGAAGAAGAGCATATCAATTGAGTACAGTTCAACTCCTCTTGAATCATATGTGGATGAGAATAGAATTGAGCAAGTACTGCTTAATCTGATTTCAAATGCAATTAAGCACGCACCGGAAGGAGGCGTAGTGAGAATCAGTTCAGCTCAGAGCAGCGAATGGATTGAAGTATCAGTGGAAGACAACGGACCCGGTATTCCGGCAGACTTTCGTGGCAAAATATTTGCAATGTATGAGCAGGCCGGTCAACCGGCTATTGGTGGAACCGGTCTAGGACTGGCAATATCAAAAGCAATTATTGAGGGGCATGGCGGTACTATCGGCGTACTCAGCGAACCTGACTCTCCAACCCGCTTCTGGTTCAAACTACCGAAGTGAAATTTATGTCAACCACACTCGCTAGTCTTCAATCTTATAACCAAATCCATAAATCGTCTTTATGATTGGCGCAGCGCCAGGTGATTCAATTTTCGCACGCAGGCGATTTACGCATGTGCGCACAGTATGCGGTGATGCCTCTATGTCTGAAGACCAAACGCGATCGAGCAAAGCCTCAGGCGAAAAGACCTGACCCTTATGACGAAGAAGATATTCCAGAAGGGCGAACTCTCGCGGGAATAGCTGAAGCTGTTTTCCGCCCTTTGATACGGTGCCTTTCGGGGTGTCGAGCACTATATCTGCAGTCTGTAGTAGAGTTCCAGACACTGCAGCCGGTCTGCGAAGCAGCGCACGCACCCTGGCGGCTAACTCACGCATCTCTGCGGTCTTGACCAGGTAATCGTCGGCTCCCGAGTCTAGCCCCTGCTCTTTGTCTTCAATTTCGGCTCGTCCTGTCAACATCAAAATCGGTGTAGTTCCGCCAGAGATCCGATATCTGGCACACACTGTAACCCCGGGGATTCCCTTGATGTTCCAATCCAGGATGATCAGATCGAACTGGCAAGAACGCAGAAACTCAAGTGCATCCAATCCATTTTCCACAACCTCGACAAGATGCTTTTCTCTTTCGAGAAAATCTTTTACTACATCGCTGTAGACTGGATCGTCTTCAACAAGCAAAATCTTAGCCATGCAGGGCTGCTCCACTGGGAGCAAAATTGGGCGAGCGCATTAGGTCGTGCCTGATCCTTCCTTACTAAGGCTACCTACCCATTCCAAATATAGCCTATTCATTCCGGCTGGAAGTATCCACCAGGAAGCACACGGGTAATTGCTAGAAAGATGGTAGAAGCCTCTTCCCGGGACGACCTGTCAATATGAAAGTAAATTTTCGTTATCACGACTATCAAACGCACGAACACCCGCGAGTGAGAATGCTCACACCAATTTCGTTGTCGGCCACAAGCGTATGCATCGTTTCGTCAACCATAGTTACCAAATCTTCCATGGTCTTCATATATAAGCGATGGTCGCACCTTTGAAATCTTAGCTCCAGTCCTGCGGCTTGAGCATCAATAAATTCGATCTTGGCATTATGTTGAACAAATATCCCATCCATATAACAGTGCTCATCAAATGTCGAACACCGAAAAGCCGGTGTTTTTCAACGAACAGAACCTCGATTGTTATCTTCGCGGGAGAACGATTTGATAACTTTTGCTCAGTGAGAACGCGCCATTGTCAGTCTTAATTTTGACAGTGACCGGGGTGAGATTGAATTTGTGCTTCAGAACCGCAAACCAACGTATGTTCACGAGCACTATAAGGGGAGGAAATCGCTTTGGATAACCATGATTTTGAAACTGTATCGGACAACTATTCGGCTACCACCGACAGTGCGGAAACCGGTCTACATTCCAACGTAATGCAATACTATGATTCGCCCATTGAGCAGTGCAACACCTTTACCAAGCCAGATTCAGTTATTCCTCCGCTTGAACTTACCGATATTGGCAAACCAGCTTCCAGCGCTGAGGGGACGAGCGAACCGCAGAAAATGTCATCGCAAGAAGCCGCGAAAATTGTGCAAGGGGTTGTAGATCTCACAACCGACAAAAAAGCTCAACACGCCATTGAGACAGTCATGCAACAAGCGTTTGAATCGGGCGGACTCTCGGCCACTAAAGATGCCCAGATTGCACTGAACAAGGTTCTTTCCAAGATGACACCGCCACTGCTGCTCAGCGATGGTGATTGTCATATCAAGAGTATCCTCGGGAAAGGGTACGATCTGGTAGACCTCTCCACCGGCAAGAGAATGGGGCACACTGAATTCCTGTTGAAACAGCCTGAAGGAGTGAAAGAGAATCCGCAAAAGAACAGTACGGAGAGCAAAATCGCAGACAAAACAGAGAACAGACCAGAAAAGAATGAGTTAGAGCAAATAAAGGCACCAGCAGCGGATGACTATAAACCAGAGTCTCTTCGTGCATCCAACTATGAAAAATTGGGTTCTTTGATCAAGGACGTGACCAGAGAAGGAGTGCCTAAAACAGAAAAAGATTTCCAGTTGCTGGATAAGGTGTTCTCCGAAGCATTCCGGAGAGATGGTGATTCCGGTGTTGAGAAGTTAGTTTCCGAGTTTAACAAGCAGAGCACTAATCTCCAATTGGAACCCATCGCTACAGATCCACGCATCAAGGATCAGGCCGGCGCACATAGTTACGCCATGGTGGACAAAGCAACCGGAAAACCCCAAGTCAAAGTTCACTTCTCCTACGCGGGAGCGGAAGAACCTGCCAAACGTTCACAAGACGGCCGCCCTGAAACCACGGAACGAAAACAGGACGAGCTGGGCACTCCAGCAGACAATACCGTTCGAAAGCAAGACGGGTTGAATGGTCGCACTGAAACCACAGGACGAAAACAGGACGGGCTTGGCACTCCAGCAGACAATACCGTTCGCAAGCAAGACGGGTTGAACGGCCGCCCTGAAACCACAGGACGAAAACAGGACGGGCTGGGCACTCCAGCAGACAATACCGTTCGAAAGCAAGACGGGTTGAATGGTCGCACTGAAACCACAGGACGAAAACAGGACGGGCTGGGCACTCCAGCAGACAATACCGTTCGAAAGCAAGACGGGTTGAACGGCCGCCCTGAAACCACAGGACGAAAACAGGACGGGCTGGGCACTCCAGCAGACAATACCGTTCGAAAGCAAGACGGGTTGAATGGTCGCACTGAAACCACAGGACGAAAACAGGACGGGCTTGGCACTCCAGCAGACAATACCGTTCGCAAGCAAGACGGGTTGAATGGCCGCCCTGAAACCACGGAACGAAAATCGGATTCGAAAGGCACAGAGAAGAGTGATCTGCCGGAAAAAATCCGGCAGGAATTAGCAATACTCGACAAGCAACTGATGAATGACGGTGCCGGTTCCTTGAACGAAAACTTGTCAGCTGATCTTACTGCACTTCAAAGCAACAATTCAGCACTGGTGGCCAAACATCTCGGTGCGGCCCGACACGCTGACGGAAACCCTGGTGTCTCTGCCTATGTTGAAGCGCTTAACGAAAAGCTCAAGCAGAGCGGTTCAACCGTTCAAGTGCAGTTGGGCGCAATGTCGAGAAGCATGTTCGCCAAGCCGGGAGCAAACGGAAACTTCCGCATACAGGAAAAGGATAAGGCACCATCCGAGTTCATTTCATATTAGGCGTACTGGTCAATGAAGTTGGCTGAGCTCAAATGACGTGAGAAATAACTTCCAAGTTTAGCTTTCACAGTCTTCCCGTCCTTACCGTGCGGAAGCTTTCACCCCCCACAAGCTGTGAAACGGCACCAATGCATAACATTGGGTGCCGTTTTTCGCGGCAAGGTCCCTTTCCGTCGTTTACTACATATAAAGACCGGGATGGACAAATTAGATGGTGTCTGGTCAAGCTGTCGAGCTGTGCTTAGTTGTTTTTCAAGGTTTCCAAACTCGAGCCTGAGAGTTTCCACCAATTTTCGTGCTTAGAGAAGGAATCTAACTCGCACTGGGGCGTTGGACCCAAGGCACACAGGTGAGGGCTAGTGCGAGCAGTGCAAAGGCTGCGGGGTGCCAGTAGCGTCCCGACTACAACTGCGCCCGAGATTGGCGCCGCCACTGTCAAAGCGGAACGCTCGCAGCTGCTTCGCCTCTTGGCACGATTGGGAATTCTCCCATGGCATAGCGGATAACACGAGTTCACCACAAGCTAAACGATCTTTAAGATATTCATCTGAGCGATTGTCTTCCACAAGCGGTTTTGGCGGCACGTAATCAGTTTCTTTTGAATGACGAGGTCAGTTTCTAATTATGGGTGAAAGCAGACTAGGGCAGCCAACTGATGCTGCCAAAAAAGATAGCAACGGAGAGAACCCCTTCCAGGTCAGCCTGGTCGACGTTGCCCCGCTTGAGAGAACCGCAGACAAACAACCAGCAAAAGGCCAGCAACCATGGCGCAGACAGTGGGGTGAAGTTGCTCCAGCAGCACAGGATCTGCCTCAGGTAAATCCCAAGATGGACCAGAATCCAAATCTTAACGGCGGCAACGGTGTTCCGCCGTGGCGTGCACAACCGGGTGTTGCACCAGTGGTGGTCCCGGGCGACGGAAAAGCTCCCGCCGAGAAGCCGAATCCCGGCCAAGGAGACGACTGGAAGGATCACGTTGACAAGAACAAGCCAGTAGTCGGCCCTGGTTTCGCGAATCCCAACGGACCAATCGGCCAGCCAAATAATCCTGGAACATCCCCGCTGGATGCCGACCAATTGGCAATTATAGAAGCCAGCAAACGTCCACGCAGCAGCGTAACCGGCTTCCTGTATACAGGTGCTTTCACCGGCGCCGCTACGAACTTCACGATGTATAAGCTGGACCAAAAGCTGCTCTCCTTGCCCGTCGACGCACCAAAATCCGGGCTGATGCGAGTATGGGAAAAGGTCAGCCCTGCGCAGGCCGGGCTGAAACAGCATACAGACGCAATGACCGTCGCCACGGAAGCGTACTCCATCAAACACGGAGCAGCCCAGATTGCCGGCTCGCAGCTGGAAGCGGTGGCCGCCGTTCCCAACACTCTTCTGAAAGCTGCAGAAGCGCAGTTGTTAACGCTACAGCCAGTAAGCAACAGCCTGGCGCACCTGAACGCCCAAAAACATTTCCTTCAAAACATTGGCTCCGTGGGCACAGCGGAAGAGGTGCTCCAAAAAGTAGGACCCCGCGGAACACCGGGAGCATTGTTTGAGGCAACAGATACCGCAGTCGTCCAACAGCTAGAAAATTACGCCGCATACTTAAGACAGAAACAAGCTGGCACGCTGGGACTCACAGTTCCTTCCATGACGACTGCCATTGCCGAAGTAGACGGAAAACTGGCCGTTATGGCCGGAAGAGAAATTGAACTGGGAGTGGTGCAGCAACGCCTCCTCTTCTTACAGAAAGGTCTTTCTGGAAGTCCGGCTTCAGTTGAAGCCGTGCTCGGAACTGCCGAAGAAGTAGCAGCAGGGCAGAAGTTATTTGCTCGTGGTACACCACAAGCAGCAGACTTAACCAATTATGCCGCCAGATCTCACGCAAACGCTGAAGCAACCAAACTGCTAGATACAGCACGCGGTACTATGGCAGCGAAAGAAGGCGCACTGACCGCCGCGAAAGAACGGGGCGCAGCTGAATATCACGGAAGCCTTGGCGGAACAACAATCAAAGGATTCGCCAAAGGTCTCGGTATTTCAGCTGCTACACTGGCGGCTGGCTACGGCGCGGACTATATGCTCGGCAAACAGTTCGGTTACAAGCCGACCTATGAAGGCACCAGCCGATACTTGATAGACGGTGTTGCCATTCCAGCAATTCTTCTCTCCGGTATGCAGCCAAGAACTAAAATCTGGATGTCAGCTTTGGCCTTTGCCGGAGCCCGTGCCCAAGATTATTTCGCAGGCACTGGTGCTTCAGCCGACATGAGCCTGCTTCTTCGTCCTAACACTATTGATGCTATTGGTATCACTGCTACCGCGCTTGCACCACTGCCAGGAAAATATAAAGCAATAGGATTTCTGGGAACGATTGCAATTGGCCGTGGCTGGAACCTTCTCGCTCGACAAACAGGTCTCGATGGTTATAACAATTCCGGCGAAGTGCTCGATGGTGATTTGACCAATCTGCGCACAATCGACAGCACTTCTCAAACTGTCGCTTCGTTTGAAAGAACGGCAGAGAAAGCGAAACAGCTTGGTCTTTCCAATCCCGCTCTACTGGAGATGCGAGTGGTAGAATCGCTCGGGCGCACAAATCTGCATCCAGTCGAACAAGATCGCAGCACAGCCGTTCTCTCATATGGACTCGGCCTAGCTCGCCTTCAACAGGGTAGCCGGCTGGACGTTACCGACTTCACTCCTTCCGCGTACTTCCTGGAAGACAAGAAATATGACTTTGGTTGCACCGCCGCCGAGCAGATGAACAGTGCGGTAACCTCGTTGGAACACGCTCGAGTATGGGCAGCCGGTCACAAGAATGAAACCGTGAACGGCCGCACCGTTGATGACGCTTACGTAAGGCAACTTGAAGATCTCAAATCAAAAGTGACAGCCGATCTTGACACCATATATGGTGAGCAGAATGTCGGCGAGGTCTATTCAGCGGTTCAAGGCCTGTGTCGAACCAAAGTGCAGACGGTTCTTTCATTCATTGTAAACGGAAACCAGAAACTTCAATCGCTGGGCGAGAACCTTAGCCCAACTGATGTGCGCTACGCCGCAAAGCTAGCCCGAGATTTGTGCGTAGCCAATATGGCATATGCGGAACAATGCGCAACAGCTAACAACGGAGAAGACGCCAGAGGATTCTTCAACGCAGCCAACGAACATTTGCGTAACGCCGAGGCAATGGAGAAAGAATCCAAGAACCTGCCTAAGCTCAAACAACTTTCCGACCGTGTACGCACAAAGATACCCGGCGCGGTGAACAACCAGTGGAATAATCCTGTAAATAATCCCTGGCAGATCAAACCAGGTAAATAATCAAACGGGAGCTCTACCCAAGTGTGAGGCAAAATCCGGGAAGTTCCGTCTTCCTGGATTTTGCATTTCTGCAGGAAAACTTCACTTAATCAGTCGAGCGCCATAATATGAAAGTATCCGTCGCAACCTTCGCGGATTCGGCCGGCCGACGCATGTCGCCGTGCGATCTTTTCGAATCAGAATCTTGTTATGTCCGACGGTGATGGTTAACTCCTTCTCCAGTGTTTCCCTCACCAACAGACCGATAACTCCAATCAACAGACCCGTAAGCACCCACACCCGAGCCTGCCTGCGCCAACCAAATATAAAAAGTGCCACCAAAGCCCCATAGAACACAATGACCGCGTATAAGGGCGGCGCACCAAGCGATGCCACAGCGCCAGGTAGCAACGCTATACCTTTTACGACGTACATTAATACCGCCAGCGGAATCGAGTTAATACGATCTAACAGCAAAGCCAGCCAGCCTGCACAGGGAACCAGGGTCGCCATCAGAACACATACACTTGACGCAAATCCCAGCGAGCAAATCAATGGGACAATCAATGCCGCAACTATATTAGCAGGGAGAAAATAGATAGAAGACTCATAGAAATACAACAGCTGCAAAGGAAAAACAGATGCTTGAGCCAACAACGTAGTGCCTGCCAATTCAGCAAATTGCCCAATACGAGGAGGCAAGCGAGAAACAGGTTTCGTCACGGCATGAGTTCCGAAAATCATCGCAGCCGTCGCCACGTAGCTGAGTTGCAGCCCAATATCGGCCAGCGAGCCGGGATTCCAAACAGCCGCTAACAATAAAGCGGTAACCAGAACGGCTGGCATGTGCGGCCGCCGACGTACGCACTGAGAGAGCAATACAATAGTGCACATAACAGCTGCCCGAGAGATCGAAGGAGAGACGCCTGCCAGAAGGACAAACACAGTGATACCAAACAAGCACCAGCCTGAAATCAGTACATGGGAACGCAAAATCAACTTTGCGGCGAAAGTAACTATCAGAACCACAACTGTCAGGTTATAGCCCGAGGCGGCCAATACATGAGACAGACCAGCATCCCTGAACTGTTGCTGCGTTTCATCTGAAAGATCGACCGCGCGATCGCCTAACACCATGGACGATAGCACGGCACCATTGTCGTTTCCCATCACACTTTGATGAGTAGTCACTATTCGTGAACGCAGGTAGTCCACGAGCTTTTCACAACAAGCCGACGAGTGACAGGCAATGCATTGAAGTGGATGTTGCGAACAATAGAGATCAGAGTGAGAATCATCGATCGCCTCTTTGATGAATGTGACCGATTTATGATTCAATCTCGCCTCACAAAAGATTCCTCGCCTGGCAAGAGCATCCGAAACATCGAAATCGTAAGGGTGTCGAGCATGCAATGGAGCACGCAATATGGCCGTAATGGATATCGAAACACCTGGCTTGAGCAAGTGGTCGCTCGTAATATCCTCATTGCTGATCGCTCTTCCAACTGATTCTGGCGATTCCCCCGCCCCTGGCCGATTGGTTGGAAGAACTCCGTCCCGTGCCTCCGTCACCTCATCAGTTGATCGTTTCGAGACAGACGCGCTCAAGGCGCCTTCATCAATACACGATTGCTGCTCCCGCTCCTCCGTCGCCTCAGCGCCAATCATTGCATCAGTTGGCTTGCCCGCTTCATCGACTGTCGGCTTCCGCTGTAACTCAATGCCGGGAATCGGCTTGCGCGATCCTTTCGCTTCAGGTGGACTCACCGAGCCTCCAACCGGCACAACGATCAAATTAAGTCGACCGCTTATCGACTTTCTCTCTGGATACTCCAATCGATTTGTTCTCAGAATTATATTTGACGAACCAGAGTTCGCTACTCGTACAGATTCGATGACACCGCAGAGGGTGACTCGTCGCCCAATCAATTCGCTAACATCGTTCGAGCCAGGGCGGGGTAATCGGTAGAGCCCGTAACCATACCCGGTCATCAAAAGCGCAGTCGCGATCACCGCGAGCCGCCTCCCGCCCGGAGCCGCCGCGAGCAACGACGCCGAAGCTGCCACAAGCAACAATAGAATCGGCGGTGCGGAAAAAGTTCCGAGGGCCACACCAAGGATGGTGATGAACGCTCCACCGCCATACAACCGGGGTTTCACGGCTAGCCATCTGCTGAAGGGCGTCTCCACCGCAACTCCAGACTGGCTCGACGTCGCCCTGCCAAGTTGCTCATTTTCTTGCTCAGCAACCAGAGCCGTAGGGGCATCCATATCCGTGCCTCCCCAAAAGGTGTCCTTACTCAATAACGAAAAAACCACGTCAAGAGTTCAACGATTATAGAAACCAAGAGAATTATTTTATTGAAGCGAACATTCAGCTAGTCCTTGACTTCTCGCAGCTCGTCCACGTTGTAGTTAAAGGTATAGACAATGTCCAGGTAAGCGGGTTCGTAGTCAGCCGGCAGCGCGACTAGTTTGCGTGTGGCGCCAATTATGGCTCCGATTGCCGAGCGGTCCACTTCATGTTCGCCAGATGATCCGGAGACTTTGATTACCGATAGCGAACCATCGCGTTTGATGCGAAAGGTCAATTCGACCCGTCGTGAAGTACCTTTGGGAGGATTCCAAGCAGACTTGATTCGCCGGTGTAGTTCTTTAAGATAACGCGATAGTCCATTTTCCTTGCCGCGCCCGCCAGCGGAGTCACCCCCTCGTTGAAACACCTGCATGGCGCTATTGTCACCGTCGTTCTCAAATAATTCCACCAATTCAGGAGGTTCAACTTCGGCGATTAGCGGTGCTGGTCGCGAATCAGCCTGACTGCGCCGAGAGGCCACCGTAACAGGGGCTTCAGCCTTTTTGGTCGACCAGCTCGCAGGAATGAACAATGCAGTTTCGGCCGGAACTGGTTTTTCTTCAGGAATGGAGTCTTCGGGCACAGGTGCAACAACAGCTGCGGTGTTAATACCGCGGCTTTGACGGGCTGTTTTTTGTTTCAATGGTTGAATTTTTTTCTGCTCTTGTTTCGCCTCTGCGGCCTTCTCTTGCTCGGCTTTTCGGGGCGATGGTTTGGAAGTTTGTTCCCGCGGTGCAGGTTTCGCCGGCACCGCAGGTGATTGCGCAGAGACGGGCGAGGGATTGCCCTGCAGTGTAACTTCATCACCACGCCGCCGCCGCAACTCCGACTCCACGGCAGTGGTAGTGCCCGGTAGCGGCGAATCAATGTCGGCCGCATCTTTTCTGGAAAGAAATTGGATGTCAACCACCGTGGTTATTTTCGCGGGCGGCGGGGGCTGCACATTCCATCCGCCAATCCAGATCACAAGCGTCACCAGAAAGAAACTAAAGGCGAAGGTTTCGCTAAACTTCACCGGTTCCTTCGCAGAAGGAATCATCGCAGTGGTGTAATCGTCTTGCCAGACACCAAGCTGCGCCAGTGAGAAAAGACTCAAGCCAATCGCAGACAGATACCACGGCAATAACTCAAGTCCCGCACCGCAACGTGTCATCGACAAACACAGCAGTGATGGCGCCGCCATATTCGCCGCCATTACGGCCCAGCGTCGCCAATTCGGACGCTCCATGGCCACCGGCCTCGAGAAACGAGCCGGCGGCTTCACCGCAGTTTCGGTTTTGTCGTTAGAGAGACTTAACACAATCGTGAGTTCCGCCCAACAACCAACGGAATGGTAACACGCTCAGCCCCAGTGTGAGCGGCTTGGCAGGATTAGTTCTGGATGCATCACACGCTGCTGCCAAGCGGCACGTGATTGATTTTTCTTTCTCTCACCGAGCCCATCCTGTCTCCCTTGCACATACGCCAATGCTGTTCGGTTGCGATCAGTATTGGCAACATACATCGCAGATCTCGTGCCATCATTGCCCGTGTGATAAGCCCGAGACTCCCACGCATCAGCACGGGGGAATCGAAATCGCCTGAACTAAGAGGCTGGACACTCTTCTCATTACGGGTCGCACAGGCCAGCTGATTGACGACCGACCAGACTGATGTCGTCAAGTGCGAAAGAATACTTCAAAGCCCGGGTCCTAAAGAAGGTCCCAGGCTCAAAGAATACATCGCAAAATTACAGACGGTTTGCTCGAATGGCACTTTCAATGCCGATCGGCTCGCTGCAACACAGCACTATTTGCCCATCGCCGCAAAGTAAACTGCGCAGGCGTGGTCAAGATATTCGCGAGTGAGTCGCGGTTCGGTTTGAAGGAATTTGCACAGGTTCGTTACCTGATCGATTACGTCGCGAGGGTGGCAGCATCGCATAACTCGCCGACCACTGCGGTATTGTGTCTCAATGAGATAGTTGACAGCTTCTTCGTTGTAAGGCACGCCCGCCCGCTGGCAATACTGAAGGAAGATCCACTTGAATTCTTCTTCTGTGGGGCTATTGATATTGATTTTGAAGGGAATACGGCGAAGGAACGCTTCGTCAACCAGATCGCTGGGGTTCAGGTTGGTGGAGAACACAATCAGCTGTTCGAAAGGCACTTCCAGCTTCTTACCGGTGTGGAGCGTCAGATAATCGACACGCTTCTCCAAGGGTACAATCCACCGGTTAAGTAGCGATTTGTGGTCGATACGCTGTCTGCCAAAGTCGTCTATTAGCAACAGTCCACAATTGGATTTCAGCTGCAATGGTGCCTCATACAGCTTGGACGTGTAGTCATATTGCAGTTCCAGCATGTCGATGGTCAATTCACCGCCGACAACCACGCAAGGTCGCTGAATGCGGACCCAACGGTGATCATAGTCTCGCGGATAGTTTGCTGCAGACACCTGGATATGGTTGTGATCGTCATAGCAACGAATGATTTGACCATCTACTTCGATGGCATAGGGAACAAAGATGTGACCTTTAAAACTGCGCACGATGCGTTCGGCGATAGAGGTTTTTCCGTTGCCGGCGTCACCGAACAAGAACATCCCTCGTCCCGAGTTGATTGCCGGTCCGACGGTATTGAGCGTTTTCCGGTTCACCATGATGTCCGAAAAGGCAATTTCGAGGTCGCGAGGAGTGACGGTTTCGCGTCTGATTGTCTGATGTTTCAGTGATTCTACATAGACCGACCACGGAACCGGCGCCGCACCAACGTAGTTGTTATGGTCAAAGAATGCACGTGCCCGATCTCTTCCTTTTTCGGTGGGCATATACTCATAATCGGCAATACCACCTGAGGATCGAACCTCAATCAGCATCTGACGCTTCAGCGATTCAAGAATCGCTTCAACAATTTTGAATGGAAGCTGGGTTCGATTAGCGATTTCGCGCCCCAAAGCAAAGTTCACCATGTAGATGTCTTTGAGGATTAACTCTTCCAAGAAGCCCTCTTTGAGACCGGTTTCTTCCATCGAGTTAGGATAAGGCGGAACGAATTCCTGCTGCTGAATGCCTCTGACCTGTTGAACCATAATTTCTACCTACTCTAAACCGCTTTTCGACTAAACCAATTTCTATTATTCTCTCAGAAACCTTGAGAAACGAGCAACTTGACTAGGAAACACGAAGTTTTTATTCCACTTTACTCAGTATTCCTATCATACGCCGCAAAGACTGTGAGAGCTCTTTTAGACTAGCATCTCCATGTTTGCCACCGTATCGCCTTCGTGCATAGTCATCGAAGAATCCTTCTAATTCGCCGAGAAACTTTGACTGCAGCTCCATTCGGACGTTGTTGCTTGCCACCGCCCCATCACAATCAGGCTTTTCAATCGAAATTTCTCGGTGGAGAGAGACACGCGTTTTTGTTAACACGTCAGTCAATGTATCTGACGGTTCACGTACCACTTTGAGCACCGTAAGGTCTTGCAGCACCTGTTTCATGGAAGCATTCGTCGAGGGATCGATGAAAACTTGATCACCCTTCGGTCCCGGGTCTGCAACCGGCTGCTTTACCAAACGACGTCTCCAGATTACCGCGGTAATGACTGCTGCCACCAGCACCGAAATTCCACCAAGATTACCCAGCTGTCCTGTGAGGCGCACAGCGCCTTCCAGAGCGCTTCGCCCGAGTCCACCGAGCCCCTGGATGACTGGTTGCCGCGAAAGATCTCCGACAATCTTCTCCAAATTCTCGGCAAAGAAACTCCAGGTAGAGCGTTGTTCAATTCCATCAAACGCACCATCCAAGCCACCGGGAGTAGGGTCAAGAGCTACCCATCCCGATTTAGGAACAAAAATTTCACCCCAGCAATGTGCATCACTCAGACGAATGTCCCACATACCGGTGAGCGCATTGTAAGAGCCAGGCATATAGCCGGTAACCAGCCGGGCTGGAATTCCCTTCAACCGGCACATTACACAAAAAGCGGTGGCAAACTGCTCGCAGAAACCCTTCTTTCTGTCCAGAAGGAATTCAGAAACAGTGTCTCTCCCTCGTCGCGCCGGAGCAACATTCAAATCGTATTTGTAACTTTTCTGCAGGTGATCGCAAATACGACCGGCTTGCTGATACCAGCTTCCATCCCCGGCGACCCGGTCGGCAAGCTTTTGCACGCCCGAGTCTACTCCTGGCGGAACTTGCAGATAGTTTGAGAATCGATCTCGCAAACGACGAACTTGTTCGGGATCTACAATCCGAGCACTTAATGCAGTGGCATCGCGATATGGCATGTGCGAGATAACAGTGTAAACCATTTCCTTCTCCACACCCACCGGGCTCCGCAAAGCGCCGTAATGATCTAGTTGAAGGTTTGGCGCGGGGAAGTAGATCTGGTAAGGAATCGGAGCGCAGACCACAAGATTACTGCCATTAGCTTCAACATAAAAAACCTGGGTCAGGTCTCGCCAGCGTGAGGGATCTGAGGGACAGAGATCGCCCCCCTTCAAATCTAGCCCCGGCACTGGACACAGATCGATCATCAATCCGTCTCGACAAACCCGTGAAGTACACGGCTTGGGACGATTCATAGACCAGGTAACGCCGTCGAATGTGTCGTAGGCCATTCCTCGCCAGTAGGTCCCAATCGGGCTGGTGACTCGTAGCACAATTTCATCGCTAAGTTCACCGCGATAGTTTGTATCGAGTGTTTCAGCAAAACCGTAATAAGCATTGGGATTTGACTTAATCGAACCGTCGCCTGAGATCAGGCCTTTCAAGAATGGACTCATGGAGGGATCTTTGAGGAACGAGAGATCGAGTCCGCCGGAAACGCGAACGTGCCGCAAAATGCTGATATCAGCGCGCGGCATTATGGCAAACAAACCGACGCTGCCCACGGCAAAAGCCAGGACACCACCAATGGCCGGGGCGAACTGGCGGCTACCTTTCTTTCTGCGGGCTGCGATACGCTGAACGGCATCGGACAGCGAGGTGGCTCGCGTGCCGGTGCGGGAAACGCAGTCGAACCTCAGAAGCATAATGCCAAGCGCACAGAATACAAACAGATAGATACCAAAGCTGGTGTCATGGCTCAAAGTAGCAGCAGAAGCGAGCAAGGTGAGTCCCACTATGGCAGAGAGCCCGAGATCTCGTCGGCGAGGAAGATCAAAGCAGTGTAACGCCTGTAGCGCAATCAGCATGTTGGTCAGCGGAATCCTGGCATCCGCCACGCTCAGGTTCAAGCGAACCAGCAATTCTTTAAAAAAGACTGTGGCGACGAGCAAGATTCCCGCTGAAATCCAGAGCTTCCCAACGAAATTGTTTTCGTTTCGCCGCTTATAGCTAAGCCAGCTACCGATGATGATGGCGGGCAGCGCTGTCATCATCAACCAGAGAGGTGTCTCCGCCAGAGTGCAGGCCGCTATGGCCCCAATAATCGACATGGCACTACTAACCAGTCGTAAGGCGATTGAATCCTCTATATAGTGTTTTTGCCCCGCAGTCTGCTGCATGAATTTACTAAAAATGTCCATGCTTCACAACTCCGCCAGATCTTCTTCACACCCGACAAGGAGCACGGAAGCCGCCGGTGAGGACAATCCGCCCGACTTGCCGCCGGTTGCAAGCGTGACACCAATGACGGTGACCCCGGGCGGAATCACCGAATACACTTCGCTGGCACGATGGTCGAACGGGCCTACTAACAGTAACGCCCGCGAGCGGCCGGAGAGATACAACAAGCCGCTGTGCCACTCGGGCGTGCCCCTTAATGGACGTTGAACTTCAGCCAGAGCCCGCATTTGATCGTTTATGTCCAGGGTATGATTGGGAAGTCCTGCGCTGCCCAGTGCTTCGTTCAGAATATGAAGCTGCGGATGAATGCCCTGATCGTGGCCAAATTTGGACAGAGAAGCGCAAGTGGTTACGGCCAACTCAAACTCTTCTTCAGATTGCCAATCGGCAAAGACAGCCAGCGCCAGGTCAAAGGCCGCAAGACCTTCCAGATCGAATTCCTTTACCATCAATTTGTTGTGTCTGGCACTTAGAGACCAGTTAATATGACGACGATTGTCACCACGCACGTACTGGCGGGCACCACGACTGGCGCTCGACTGAAACCCGGAGGAACTTATCAATCGCCCGTTGCCCGGCACGAACTGACTCGATTTCACTTGATAGAGAAATCGGCACTCCATCGGCAGTGGCACGGGAAGAACATAAACTTTCTTTTGCGGTCGAAAGGTCCTCCTCACCCAAGCCAAGCCGAGAGGATATGAGGTATCGACTTCCAGGTGCGGCAACTGCCACACACCTCTTTTCACTGCACCAAAACTAACGACTCCAGCTCCTACATCTCGTGCATCTTCGATGAGAAGTGCCTCGGCATCCTTTGCTCCGCCGGACATACGACCGGACGCCAGACTCACAATTAACTGATTCGCTGGAAAAAGCATAGTGCCCGCAGAAACATGGACAAATATCGGCAACGTAGAACCAGCGGTGACGGTATCAGCGGCGGTGACCCGCACGGCTATATTCAACAAAGAAAAGTACGGCAGCATGAGGGACGCAACGACGGCAAAAGCCATGCTGGCT
>JAKFUT010000277.1 GCA_021732565.1 Candidatus Obscuribacterales bacterium | reverse complement strand
GCGGTAGCGGAGGAAATGGGGGCAGGGGTGGCAACGGCGCGGACGGCGCAAGCGGTGGCAGTGGTATTGATGGTGGAACCGGAGGAGCCGGCGGAGTCGGAGGTAGTGGTGGCAGTGGCGCCGGCGGTGGCGCGGCCGGTTATGGTGAACTGGCACAACTGACTGCTGCGACAGGCAATGTAGTTGTTCACGGTAGCATTATCTCCAATGGTGGCAAGGGCGGAATCGGAGGCAATGCAGGCTTCGGCGGCAATGGCGGCGGCGGAGGTAGCAGCGGCTCCGGGTTTACCGCTGACTTCACAACTGATAACGGCAGCGGAGGAACGCAGCTCGTTGGGAATTTGGGCTACGGCTATTCCGGTGTCGCAGGCAGTAACGGGGCAAGTGCAGGGAGCTTCGGTTTTGGAGGAGCAGGTGCTCATGGCGGCGATATCATTATTAGTGCACCGTTTGGAGAAATTACCGTAGAGGGAGAAATAAAAAGCTTTGGTGGCAATATGGGTATGCTCGGGGCTCCCGGGTTAGGAGGAGTGCAAGGGTCCTATGGTGCATCAGACCAATATTTCTCAACCGCTCTGTCGCTGAGCATTCCCTTTCAAACATCGCCTTTCGGCAGTTACTTCGGGCTCGGTGCTTCATTGACCCTGGCTAACACTGTGACACTATCGGGCGGAGCCAACTTCGGACTTCCAGCAGGTGCTGCAGTCAAGTATCTCGCGACCTCCATTCTTAACGGAGCGGGAGCAGCTCTTTTCGGCGCAGGTTTTTCCGGTCTGCCGTTGAGTCAGATAGGTCCATCCGCATTTATAAGCTCAGTATATTTCGGCTTAAATGTGAACAGCGGCGGTAGCACATTCGGTTATACCGGACAATTCGCAGGCGGAGGAAACATTCAGCAGACATTCAATTTTGGAGATGGACCGCTTGTCCAGTCTAACGTGGATTTGAAGGGAGGCCTGTCGGGGGCTCTTACCGGCGGTATGTACGGCACGGGGTTCGTATCCCAAAACACCCTGCCCACCGGCAGCGCGCTTGCCCCTGGCACCGGCACCTCGACACTGGGTACACTTTCCAGCATTGGCGCGTCCATAGCTACATTCGGTGGTACCGCGTCCGGTTCAGCGAGCCGAGCGGGTAACATTTCCCTGACAGCCGGTTCGCTGATAAATGTCTCACAGGGGATAAACGCGCTTTCCGGACAGTCATACTCTGATGCTCACTTCGTAAACACCAGTGCAAATAGTTATGCCCTGGTCTTCAATAGTCATGTCGGGCAGGGGGGCGTGGTACTGATTGCGGCGCCATCCATTTATGTTGGTGCCAGTCAAATTGCTTATTATGATAGCTCCGGTACTCAGCGTTCGTCGCCACTCAGCGTGGGTGGAGGCTCCGTTACCTTTATCACCACTCAGAATGCCACCACTTTTTTGATCAAGCCCATGATCTATGGAGCTGTTAACTGGCCTGTCGACAGTCAGGGCAATTCAATTGCCGGCCTCAACCTGGACAATGGCAGCGGGTTCGTCCTGGCAACCACGCCGTTAAAGCTCGTCCAAAACACGGCCGGAAATGTAGATCTTTCCTCCGGAAATACCAATCTATTCGTTAATGGCTCTACCTATAATGCACCAGGGGACCTGGTAGTTCTGGCTAGTGGCAATATTACGGCTACTAATGCTCCTGTTGGTGCCGCGATAACTGCCGGCACTGTTGCATCCGGGCAAAACCCTACCCGGTACGGGCAGATAATTATGGCTGCTGGAGATCAGGCGGCGGAATACACTTATGGCAACTCTCGTGCCTGGCTAGTAGTTGGCGCTGCCACCACAACCGGTGGCAGCATTAGCCTCCCGGGCGTGACTCTTGGCAATGAGCAAACGAGTCTTGCGTTTTTAGAGGCACATGCAGGCACCAGTACCGACAATAGCGTGAAACTTCCGGGATTTATTTCTACGGGAGCTATTAACGCTGCGGCCGCTGCAAATGGAACAGGCTTAGGAAATGCATACTTGCTTGGCAGTGGAGACATAGCAGCAGGCACTATAACTGCCAATGCAGCTAAGATCTTCACAGTGGATGGAAATATAGGTGCAATTACCGCACCGCAATTGCTAAACGTAAATGTGCTCTCGGCAGGATCCACAACGGCGAACGCTTTCCTTCAGAACCAAAATGGCGTGTACCTCGGTAATTCCTATGGAGAATTGTTCTTCCTGGCATGTTCGGGTGGCAATCTTACTGTACAAGGGCAGGTGCAAGGGGCCTATCTCACTCTTTCCACAGCGGGGAACCTGCAGATAAACAACGTGGTCAACGCTTACGCCGGATCTGTTTACCTTAACAGTGGAACGTCTATCACCAATGCATCCGGTCTAAGTTATGTCAGCGGCGCACAACTGGTTCTAACATCGCTCGATTCTATAAATATAACGTCCCTTAGCGCTGCCGAAAGCATAGTGCTCTATGCCAGCGGCGGGTCTGTTACGGCGCAGGTTCTAACTGCGCCAACAGTGGGCCTGTATGCCGGCACAGGTGGTATCAATGTAGGTTCAACCAACGCATCTAACCTGATCATCGCCACCACCGGCAATGCTACTGTCACAACCTCAGGGGCTGTTACTCTGGGAGGTCCGGCCGGTTTGCCAATCTTGGCGAATGACTTGACAGTAAGTGCTGGCGGAACGATCTCCAATACTGCGCCGATTCTGGCCAGCAACGTTCTTCTGCAAGCTACCGGTGGCAACGGATCGATCAATATAAGCAACAACATTGGCGGAAGTAACTCTGTAACCCTTACAGCCAACGGCAATGGATCTATTGTCGAGACAGCCGGCTATATCGTATCTCCCACTTTGACATTGAACACTAGCGGCGGAAACATCGGCCAATCGACAGCAGCCATAGTGAGCGATGCCACTAGTATTAATATCAATTCCAGCGGCAGCGCTTTTATCATAAATAGCAACAGCAACGGTGCTATTACCTTGGGACCATGGAGCGGCAACAGTCTCTCATTTGTAGAGATAGGCGATCTGACTCTTTCCGCAAACATCACGGCGCAGAATAGTCTAGTACTTGGGGCTAGCGAAGGATCTATAACGGTAGATTCGACTGCCGTAATCTCTGGTTCGTCAGTGAGCCTACTTGCGCCAGATGCTGCAGTAACAGCAGCAGCGCCCAGCCTAAACAACAATGGCACAATAGGCGCTACTGGCGCATTAACGGTTCAGAATACTTTGGGTAGCCTGATAATAACGGGCACTGGTCGAATGAATGGTTCGCAAATCACGTTGACTGGCGCAGGTGCTGTTAGTGCAACTCAGGCTAGTCTAACAGGGAGCGTCGTTGGCTCAGCGAAGGCAGACTATTCCGTTACAACTACAAACTCGGCACTGACAGCGGGGACAATCACTGCAAACAACGGCAGTCTCACACTCGTTGCAGGTAGCGGTAAACTGGAAGTTCTGTCAAATTCGACGCTAACAGCTACTCAAGGAAACCTCAATTTAAGAAACAACGATACCGCTGCCGGAACAATTAGTGTAGGCAGTGGTGTCAGCCTCAATGCATCTTCAACAACCGACAACACCATCGGTAATATCTTTGTTGTGCTCGGTAACATACCTGCCAATCCTGTGAACAAAATCGCACCAGCGAATGTTTTTGCCAATAATACAAACGGGGGCGCAACATACTTTGGTGCGCAGAGCATCTCGGCGTCACCCTCAGCTAACCAGATCAATGCCAATGGTGGCTACGTTGTTCTCAACACCGGGTCGAGACCCTCAAGTGCGATATCACTTGGTGGAAATAACATTATCAATGCGACCGCTCCAGCACGGCAACTGTTGCTGCCAAGTCTTGATCTCACCGATCCTACGATCGTTAGCTATTTGTTGACCGACATAGGCGTCGGCTTCATAACTGGCAATCTAATATTAACGGGAGGTGTCATACAAAGTGGTAGTACCATAAACATACAACCTGGCAATCTTCTGCCGACGTTGAGTGCGGAAAACATTCCTGCTGGAATTACCGTAAACTTCCTCGGCTTTAGCAATCAGACACTGACGATCTCAACTGCGCAGCCTGTGTCCATCGCAGGTACGCATCAATACTCCGGCGGTTCGACGTCAGCTTCCATCACCATTAACACCAACGGCGGATCGTTGCTCACAATAGCGAGTAGCGGCAGATTGATCAGCGATGGTAGTTTGATTGTTACAGTGGACAGCCTGAATAATGCAGGACTGCTTCGTGCTGGAACTACATTAGGTGTTCAAAGCAACAACAATTTGGCTGTCTCAGGCACGGGTTCGATTAACGCTGCAACTGCAAGTTTCCAGGCCATTAACAGTACGCTCACTTTTTCTGGAGCAAACCAGTCGTTCACAGGTGCTGCGAATTTGTCTGGCAACGCGATTAACTTGAACAATTCGGTGATAACAGCCAACTCCGTCTCGCTGATCAGCGGAAGCTCCGTAATACAGCAAGGCATAGCGGCCACTTTGTTGAGCCCGACGATGTCGCTGGTAGCCTCCGGCAGTATCGGAACCGGGAACAATCCGCTAGTGATATCCAACGTAAATGGCACCGTTGGCTCTCCCAACACCACGCCGGTGCAACTGGTTGCTCAAGCCGGAGGAAGTGCTTATCTCGCCGACACGAACACGAAATTAACCAATGCTGCCGTCAGCCTGGTCGGTAACTCTACAACTGCTGGCACCTTCCTCCTGCACGCCAGCGGTCCTATCAATTTGACCGCGAATTCATCTGTCTCGGCGCAAACGCTTCAGCTCAACACCACGGCCAATAATGGATCGATAAGCTTGAATGGAAACGCCAGCGGCTCATCAAGCATTACTTTGTCTGCCAATGGTTCCGGTAATATAAGCCAATCTGCCGGAGTACTACTCTCCACAAGTAATCTATATTTATCGACGGACACTGGTAGTATCGGTTTGGCTAATCAGCCGCTGAACACGAATGCCTCGTATCTTACTGCCAACACGATCAAGCCGGGGCCGGGCAGCCTGTTTGTCCATGCCACAGGCAATGTGTCCATTGGGACGTCTACTGTCGGAGGAACATTCCAAGTCACCGCAAATGGTACCATTACCGCTGCGGGAAAAATCGATCCTACGGCCGTAACGCTTTCCGTCAGCCCTGGCAGCGGCGGTTCCATAATTATCAACTCGAACGTTATTGCTTCATCAAGCATCACTGTTTCTGCCGATGGTGGAGGGAAGATAACGCAAAACGCAAATGTAACGGTGTCTGCACCCACTCTGACTCTATCGTCAGGCACCGGCGACATTGGTACGCCTGCGCAGAGAATTGTCACTGATGCTTTAACAATCTCTGCCACCACAGGTGGTAACGCCAGCATTCAAGACCAGGGCTCCGTCAACCTCACATCGTCCACTGTTGGTGGCTTGCTTACAGTAAGTGCCAAAGGTAGCGTCAATACATCCGGCAACAACAAAGCAACCGCCATAGTGATCACAACAACGAATGGCGGGTCCGTTACTTTAGGCGGAGTTATTGCCACGCTCGGTCCATTGACTATTAACTCCTCCGATGGCATCTTCATCTCGGGAACCATTCTTTCCTCCTCAACCACTTACACATCATCAACTGGTAAGGCGCCTCAGGTCTCCGGTCACGTGTACTCGTCTTTATTGAACAGTCTTGATCTGACCGATCCGGCGACAACTGCGCCAATTGCAATTCTTCAGTCTCTCCAGCTACTGGGAGGCAAATTGATTCTAGATGGAAAGGGAGTGGCTACGGGAGGCAACGTTGTTCTGTTGCCGGGGAATCTGGCTCCAGCACTAAATGCGGAAAATATACCAGCTAATGTTTCTGTGGAACTTCAAGGATTTTCTAACCCGATAGCGGTGCAGCTCACCCCTGGTTCCCACACACAACAAGTGGTTATTAGTGGAGCGGCAAGCTTTGTTGGACAGCAAGGCCTACCAGCGCAGGCGGCAATGACGATTACAGCGCCTTCCAGTTTTCCCTACCCGGCACTTGTTGTTAACAAGGGAGGCACTCTGCAAAGCGACGGCTCACTGAGTATTACAGTCGCAAGTGCGTACAACGCAGGCACCATATCTGCCAGAGAGAATTTGACGTTCCAAAATAATGCAGGGTTGAGCGTAAGTAACACCGGCACAATAACGGCATCCGGAGCCATCGCATTTAGTCAAACAGGGATTGGAACCATTGTCGGCAAGTCCCTCAATTTTCCGCCTCTGTTGCTAATAAACGAGGGAAGCATAGGCGGTTCTTCGGTGCGCATGACCAGCGCCGGTGGACCAACCGCGGTTCTCAACACGGGAACAATAAGTGCAACAAATACGGTTTTAGCCGCAAGCGATCAAGATGTGATCATACTTACGCCTCTGCTGACCGGAATCGGAGGTGCCATTAGCGCCAAAATGATTGTGTTGAATTCAGCCAAGGGCTCGACCTACCTATTGCAGAATTCTGTGGAAGGCACTGTGTCAGGAAGCGCTGCGGGTTCTTTCCAATTTGCCTCAGTGAAATCGGACCTCAATATAGGCAACGTCACAGCGCGAAGCATTGGCTTAGATAGCGGCAGCGGCAACATAAATGTAGTCGCTGGGGCCAGCGTGAACATGACTGGTAACAATGACAGGTTTGAAGTTGTGGCTAAGAATCTCAGCATTGGTCTTGGTGCTACAGTCAAGGCTAGTTCAATTTCGATAGAGACTGGATTGCTCACAAACGCAGGGTTATTGCAATCTACGAAGAATGATTTGACAATTAGTGCAGTGGGATCCGACAGCCAAAGTTCCATTGCGTTAAATGGTACGCGAGATCTAACTGTTAATAATTCTGGCAATTTGCAGTCAGCGGGTCGACTATCAATTCAGGCTAATCAAGGCCGGCTTGCGGTCACCAATTCCGGTACCATAAGCGCTTCCGAAATACTATTTGATAATAGTCCGGATCATAAGGGTGGGAACCATGGCAGCCAGCCTGGTGACACTCTTGCTATATTCAATTCAAGTATGATCACTGCCACTCGGTCTGTCTCTGTATCTACTCGCTCTAGTCTAGCGATAACCGGTACCGGCACCATCGTTGCTCCGGAGGGGTTAAATCTTGAGAGCGAATCAGGATCGGTGTTGATCGACCAGAATGCGCTGACCGGGCTGCTGAGCGGTAGCGCCGGCACTCATTTCAGCGCCACTACAAAAACCTCCGGCATAAGCGCAGGCAATATCTTCGCGGAGAAGGGCTCGATTTCTCTAACGGCAGGCACCGGCGTCCTGAGTGTTGCTAACAACGGTGTGATATTCGCTAATGCGGGTGACGTCGTCATACAGAATACAGACTCGATTAACGGCTCGATTGTGGTCGGTTTAAATAGCGCCATAATTGCCAATGCACCGAAGGCGCCTTTGGGCAACGTATATCTTGTTGTTGGACCGATGCCCGCCACCCTGATTAAGGGCACTGCTCCACGCAACGCTACGCTGAACCAGCAGAACGGTGGACAAATGTACTTTGGCAGCAATCCGATCACGGTGCAAGGGAAGAGCAATGACTGGTACGCCATAGGCAGTAAGCTTGTAATTAACAACGGAAGCAAATCTGCCACAGCCATAACCATAAAGGGGCAGAGCTTCATCCTGGCCGATCCTCCTGCGAATGTATCGATAGAGCCAATACATTCAGGCGGAGATCTCACTCTCGCTAACTTAAACTTATCTGGTGGTGCACCGCGGTTGTTGCCAACGGCGAAAGTAACCATTGATTCGAATCTGCCCTATGTTTCACCTATCATCTTCAATTCCGGTGCCGGCGCCTTATACAACGCAGGAGCAAGTGCTCCATACACTAAAGGCAACTCGAATTCAGCAGATTCAAGCAGTAGAAGTAGTTACGAGTTAGAGGGGGATGGTATTGAGACTGATACCACGCTAATACCAATCGGTTATGTGAGCGGTGCCGGCACGCCAGCGGCTACGGGAATACACACCTTGCAAAGTCGGTTCTCCGGTACGACTGTAAAACATTCCGGACCGGCAAAAATTGCCGAATGCAAGCCCGGAGTAATGTGTTTGCGTAACGGAGAGATCTTATTGTTTGCCCATAAGAACACCACGATAAATGCAGGTGTTAATAACATATGGTTAGGTGCTGGAACTATTGCTCTCATAAGCAATCAAGGTGGCACGACTAAAGTGCGCGACATCTACGACAACGCAGCAAAATCAATACGCGTTGTAGCGGGCAAAGAGGCTGTGCAGGTGTCAGCAGGTGAGGAAATTGTTATAGCTAGTAAAAAGACTGATGTTGAGTACGCTTTATCCTGCGATCATGTTGCGCGACGCCTTTCTAGATTCCACACCTTAGGTAACGGAGAGGTGATGGCAAGCTCGGAAATTTCGCTCACCTCGCTCATCTATTCGAGCAAAATCATGAATCTGATCAACTCTAGCAAAGAAGGCGTTGATAGGCGCATTGTCGATAAGCTGCTGAAGATGGCAGCGTGTATTTCTCAAATCAGCAGCACACATGGACCATACAAAGGACAGTAACTATGCGATATCGGGCAACCGCCCCAATACCGGCGATACGGTCATAGCTCGGCGGTCAGAGCCGAAACCCATTGTCATTTGAGGCTCGCCGCTCCTGTCAGAAAACCATCCGCAATAATCGCGACATGGGCTAAGCACTGTCAGCGCCCTCCCAGCTCCCGGTGCTTGGGAGAACCGACCTCGGAAACGATGATACTTTGCCCCGGCGACTTGTCATCCTCGTACAAGATCCAGTTGGTTCCAGGCTTGGCATGTTCCAGGACAATCCCCTCGCCACCCTTTTCTATGCCTTTGAAATGAAATCTCCCCGAGCGGAATTGTGCCAGTGACCCTGCACAATTCCGCGCCAAACCACTACTGACAACTTCGGTGACGCTATGGTTGAAGGAGACAAAGGGTATATGAGAAACAAGCATCAAAGACAATGGTTTTGACATTCAATGACAAGTTTTGAGAGCGGAACTCTTGTTGACTCACGTTACGAGATTATTGAACAGCTCGGAGAGGGTGGCATTGGAACAGTTCTTAAGGCCAGAGAGCTTGGTACAGAACGCATTGTTGCACTAAAGATGTTGCATTTGACCCTCGTCGGCGACAAGGAGAGTCTTGAGCGCTTCAAACGTGAAGGTGCGGTTCTCTCTCTACTCGAACATCCTAACATTTTACGCTGTTACCGATTCGGAGTATGGAGCGATCGCTTGCCTTACATCAGCATGGAGTTTATTGACGGTTTACCGTTGAATAAGATCGGTCCAGTAACGCACACTCGCGCACTGTCTATTGCGAAACAGATCTGCATTGCCATGGCCCATGCTCATGAACATGGCGTTGTTCATAGAGATCTCAAGCCGGCTAACATCATTGTGGTGAGGCAGGCTGAGTCCGATATCATCAAAGTTGTTGATTTCGGTCTAGCAAAAGTTCTCCCTAGTGCAGCCAGGGTAAGTCAGCATCTCACCCAAACGGGAGCTCTGCTGGGCAGCATATACTACATGAGCCCTGAACAATGCCTTGGAAAGAAGGCTGACGCAAGATCAGACATATATTCACTGGGTTGCATGCTTTACGAGCTCCTCAACGGTGCACCGCCGCTGGTGGCAGAAACACCAGTAGGAATGATGCATATGCATGCCAATATAGATCCCAAGCCCCTCCATGATCGCGAGACGGGTATCAACGCTACTGTGATGCGAGCAATGGCAAAGAATCCGGATCGGCGATTTCAATCAATGCACGAGTTTCACTCAGCATTGCAACTGATAACCGACGGACGCGGAGCAGAGATAACCGAATTGCCCGAGAAGCCGCCATTGAAAATCAATGGGTCTGCACCAATAGCGGTGATAACACTGCTTTTCGCGGTGGCAGCAGCAACGCTGGTTCTTTGGGCGTACAGCCTCGCCCACCAAGATAATGCAAATGGATCAATTACGCTGGAAACCAGCAAAACCGTGGAGGCTCGAATGGTGCCGCGAACCCTTATAAACAAGGGGTTTAATTACGGGGAATCAGGACCCGATGAAGAGATGATAAATGCGTGGCTACTGAAGTATGGCAGCTCAGATAAATATGGAACTTCGTTAGCAAACTACCTCTTATTCCGGAAACACCGATTTGACAACGAGGCGATGGCGGCAAAGTATGCCGATCTGGCGGAGCCTGCCCTGGTTGGGCTGATAAAGTCTCCGGAGCGGTCCGGCATTAACAAAATCAGGTTGTTTAGCTGCCTGGAGGACTTGCAATTGCGCCACCCTGATAGACCCCGGGGGTGGACATATCTTCAGTTCCATCAATACCTCTCCATCCTGGATGAACGGTACACCGCCAGGTCCGCAGCAGTCTATCTGGACTCTATAGGAGCTTACAAAGAAGAAGAGCGAATATGGCGTACGTTACGCCAACCCGGGTATGTCGAAAAGATTCTGCTTGCCCGCTGCCTCCATCGGCAAGGGCGGCACAAATCGAAAACAGCCGAATCCAAAGATGGGATAAGTTCGGACACATATTTCGAAGCAACGAAAGCCCTCATTGAGATGAACGAGGTTGCCGATGCTGAATCACTACTATCACATGAACGACCGTCGTATTCGATGTTCTCGGACGACATTATATTAGGGTACTGCCTGACCGCTCAAAAAAGGTTTACTGCGTGTCGCGAATACTTACTGAGTCGGTGGGACGCGAAGATTCATTATCGCGAAGATATGATTCAACGCGCAAGCATTTTCGCAGCATTAGTGCACAATGCAGCGGTAGAAAGTTCGACGTTAAGCCAGAAAGAAGAGCTCATTGAAGAACTCAAACAAGATCCAGTGCCATTAGCTTTGTCCTCCTACTTGACGTCGACGGACAATCCATCGCTGTCTGAGCGGCTCGCACGACTAGCGGTTTGCTCACTGCAACACCCCCAAAAGAACGCTCCTCCACGTGCGCCAGTTAGAAGGATATTGGTACATATGCTCGGGAGCGCGATGAATGATATCAACAAACCGCTGGTCGTTATTCCGTTACTGAAGGAGGAAGTGCTGAAATCCCCACACCTCGTCGAATTCTCCAGCATCGGTAACTATCTCGAGTTGGTTCGAGGATTACGCCTCACCGGAGAGCTACAAGAAGCGGCCAACGTCGCGAAGGAAGCATTGGGAGTTATTGAAGCGGTTGCAACGACGTCTGCCCGGCCGACCATTGTCGGCTCCCACCGTCAGGTCACGACTTTTGTAAATTCTGATGGAAGTTATGACCGGAGGTATGCATCTTACCAATGGGCAAGAAGTGCCAGGTTCAATCTACTCTGTGAAGTCACGCAAATCTGTGTTGAACAAGGAAATCCGCCACCTAATGATGAAACTTTTCTGACCGAGTTGCCAAACTGCACAATCCCTGCAGTCGACAAGGTTCAGATTCTTGAGCGATTCGCAAAGATCTACCGGCAATTGGGGAAGGCTTCAGAAGGAAAACATCTTCTTGCCGAGGCTGAGAAGATCCTTCCAATCGACTGCCGCAAACCTTGGAAAAACTGGACTATGCTTGACGATGCATCAGATTTGTATCTCGAACTGATTCGATGACAGCTCGCCATCTACATACGCCAGTCAATCAACCAAGTGACTCATTAACCGTTAATTTGAAGTGGACATAATGCACGCGAACGACAATTCGAAGCAGACCTTGCCACAGTAGTGCAACACAAATACGACCACGTGAAAGTCCGCATGTATCTTGATCGCTACGCAAGGATGCGAAGAGAAGTTATGTCTTTCGCGGCTCTAACTATAGTTGAACATTCAAGGGGTACCACTGTTGGAAAGCGGATGTACAGGCTGACGATTCGAACTGAAGAAGGCCGCTGGCCTACATTCGCCCAACCAGCAGTCCCCGGAAATGCGTAAATACCGCTCTGACATTTACTCGTTAGGATGCGTTCTATACGAGGTCCTTACCGGCGATCCTCCGCACCAGGCAGAAACCCCAATAGGATTGATGCATAAGCATGTTGCGGAAACTCCTCGTGGAATTGACAAGGCTGGTCAATTTCCGGAGGGGATGAGTGCCATTGTTTCCCGAGCGATGTCCAAGTCGTGCGACCAGCGCTACCAGTCCATGGCTGAATTTGCGGCCGACTTGGTGTTGGTGACAAACGGTAGAGGCGACAAGATCGAGTTGGCAGCCATAGCCGCAAACTCTAAGCCAGCAAGCAGCAAGATCGCAACAGTATCAGCACTAGCCCTCGGCTCACTCCTCTGCGCACTCCTAGCCATATCGGGTGTGCTACAGAAGCAGAACGATAAGTGGAAATCGACGTTCGAATCCCCTCTGGGGACGTGCGTTGGTCACTCTCTGCTTGACCGTATTCAGGTGCAGTTCTGGCCGGTAGCGCGACGTATAAAGTACTACAGCAAGTGGATTGCGCTCCACGAAAAAGATTCAACATCCTTTAACTCTGCAGTCGCTCAACTGTACTTAGCGGTCGACCTCATGTCCCAAGGTCGCGAAATGAATAGTAATTTGGTCACTTTAACTCGCCTCTACCCTCAATTGTTAGACACGAGGTTATTCCTCGAATCGAGGACGTGTTTCGATTGCTCCGGAGGTCGATTGGCTTCCATCAGCATGGAGTTTATTGACGGCACACCATTGAATAAAATCATTCCAGTAACGCAAACTCGCGCGCTGCGAAACAGATCGTTCACCTGTTTCGATTGCCCCGAAACATTTCCATTCCGTCCTTGAAATAAAGCGAAAAATTCTTGAATAATAACTTCAGACAAGAGGCGCTAAGTTGGCATACGATCGGAATGTTTGCAATGAAGTTGCCCATGGTGGCATGGCTGGTTCCGCTGATTACCGCGCAATACTTGCCTTTAGCAACAAAGAATTCGACTTTTGTTCGTTTGTGCCACCAGATGATCCAGAAATTGGCAAAGTCAAAGGGGCGTTGGAGATCATCGACAATAATATGAGGCGTTCCCTTCAGCCTGCTCACGTATCTGACGAAGCCTAATCGTGCGGCTGTGCGTCCTGCACTTGCCGCGTACGGTCCGTCCACAATTATAGCGTCGAAGGCTTCTGCTAGAAAAGGAGCGATCGTGTGCTCATGGTACCAGCCGTTCGTGAATGGAGCCACCACATATTGTGCTTTTTCATAAATACATCGATCGGCAGCTTCTTCAATGGCAATAACTTTGAAGAAGCGACTCAACTCTCTTGTCGATTTTCCGGAACCGAGTTCCAATATCTTTGCGCCTTTCGCGCAATGACTTTCGAGCCAGCCCAATACTTGCGGTTCCAGGTTCCAACTGTCGAAATCGGATGTATCTAAGGCCGGTGCTAACTCCGAATCGGACATAAAACCTCTTTTGCAGCTGAGTACATGATGAAGCCGCTAAATGTCTCCTGGATCTGAATTGCAGCAGCACGTTCAAGCAATTTCCGGCTACTAACGTGCAATACCATGTTTTTTTGTTCTGCGTCATCAGATTGAGAAACATCGTCCCAAGACATTAAAGCACGCGAGAGCGTGATTACCTCTCGCCAATCGTGAGATTGACGCCAATACCTACTAGAGGCATATGATTTTTGTTTGGCTAACCGACAGGAGTGAATTCAGAGAGTTGAACAGCATTGAGCCTGAAGTGACCCGCCCGTCAGCGAGTGTTAGCCGTATCTGTTGTATTTTCAGCGCCAACTAAATTATCCGACGCGACCTTGCCGAAGAAGAGATCGACAATCCCACCTCGATTTGTCGATTCCGATTAGGATAATTTTCGCAAAGGTGGAACCGATTGTCAGTTCAAGGTAGACTGTGCGATATCTGATGGAGTTACTAGTGTGGGTCAGTTTCGATTGCTGGTTGCCGGTGCACTTTCCCTTGCCTTTGGAGCAATCTGTATTAGCGAGCACTCAAATGCTCAGACGAATGACAATCACGACAAAACGGTTTTTACTAACGTTGGGCAGAAGCCAGCTCCGATTGACCTGGCGAAATATGGCCGCAGCATGCTGTGCGTACTACGGCTCAGCCCGGTAAACCTTAAAGTTCTAGGCATGAACATGAACGCAACCGCTAAATTATCGCCACTTGCGTTGGCTGATTTGCAGCGACATGAATTCGAGCTGGATCAAGTTCAGCCAGGAATTCTCTACCACGAGAAACGGGACGAATACTACACTATAAATGATGCACTTGAACTTATTCCTTTGTCGAAGGTTGAGACTGATAAATACAAGAAAGTTAAGCATTTGGACTCGCGGCCGAAAACCGACGGCGAACTGAAACCAGGCCGAGCGTTTGTTGATGATGATGCAGAATTAGGACGGTGCTTATTGAGTTCAAGGTTTAGTGCCCGTGGCGACAAACTCATTGATAATCAAACTGGCAAGCAAACGGGCTGGTTGCCGGAAGGACGGTGGGTCGGTGGCAATAGACTTTCCGTTGACGGCCACCGTTTCTATTACATGCCTGAACTATCCCCTGAACAAAGCGCCACAGAGCGTATTGTGGTCTGGGATACGATAAAGCAAAAGGTGTTGGCTACCTGGCCGATCAGCGTTCGAGGAATGGGTAAGAGTTTCATTTATCTTCGACAATTGTATAGCTTGAAAGACGGCTCAATCATGGTGTATTTTTCGCGCCTGCGTAATGATTGACTCTTTCCTGCTTCGGAAAACGACAAGAGAGTTGCAGATTAAACGTTTTGCGGAGTAAGGAAGATCGCTTGCCTTACATCAGAATGGAGTTTATTGACTAACGCAAACTCGTGCACTGCGAAACAGATCTGCATTGGTATGGCCCGTGCTCATGAACAGGACATCTCGGACGAGAAGCTCACTTTCCCTACGGCGAACCACCCGGAAAATGCGTAAATCCCGGGTATAGATAACCATGAGGGTGAAGACATCCAGGGCAACTGTAACGATCATCGACGATCGCTATGAAGTCCTGGAGTGTCTAGGCGAAGGCGGTACGGGTGCGGTTCTCAAAGCCAGAGAACTTGGTCTTGAGCGAACGGTGGCGATTAAACTACTGCATGCGGAACTGATCGGCGACGACGAGGACCGATTGAGATTCCAACGTGAGGGGGAAATCCTCTCCACTCTATCCCACCCAAACATATTAAAATTTTACCGCTTCGGTATCTGGGGCAATTCGTTTCCTTACATAGCAATGGAGTTCCTGCAGGGAACCACTCTAAGAAAAGCCATCACCGACACGGGTCGCCTCGAGCCGAAACGGAGTGCCGAGATTGCAATTCAAGTATGCCATGCGCTGAGCGAGGCACACGCTCAAGGCATAGTCCATCGAGACATCTCGCCCGCCAACGTAATGCTCACCACAGATGGTGCCACGGAGCAAGCAAAATTAATTGACTTTGGTCTTTCCCGAGTAGTCACTGAGCGGGGGCAACGCAGTCAACATCTCACGCAAACGGGCACCCTGATAGGAAGCGTCTATTACATGAGCCCGGAGCAATGCCTTGGCAAAAAAGTGGACCACCTCTCTGACATTTACTCGTTAGGATGCGTTCTCTACGAGATTCTTACGGGCGAGCCTCCGCACCAGGCAGAAACCCCAGTGGGATTGATGCATAAGCATGTCACGGAGACTCCTTGTGCAATTGAAGAGACTGGTCAATTTCCGGAGGGGATGAGTGCCGTTGTTTCCACGCTTTGGTTGATGCTGCCCTGCAATCCGAGAATTGCAAGACGAGAGCCCTGGTATTCACCTTGCTCTGCTGTGGGATGACATTGCATGAATGCAGCAGGTTGAACATCACAGATATAGATCTTGGCGCGAGAAATATTGTGTGGCGGAGCGTGCGCCATGGTTGGCAAACTAGGGCTTTAGATGATTGTCTGGAAGCAGCTCTGATCCAATGGCTCCATTTGCGATCGGGCGTGGCTGCTGCTGGTGAATTGGCGCTGTTTTTGAATGTTGCCGGAACTCGAATCAGCGTAGCCGGAATCGACTATGCGATCTGCCAGACTCTTATCTAACTTCAGCCTCATTCTGAGACCAGCCGTGCTCGATTCATGCGTTTGTTGATAGTAAGAGCATGCTTGTCTGCAATAGTCGGTTTGTTCAGCGCTCGTACAGCGTCTATCAGGCAGGACAGCGCGACTTCGTCAAAACTCTGAGCGCAGAGCCCTAGAGAGCGGTGCAAGTCTTTCTCCGCGGCAGTGAACTCTCTGCGTGCACAATGAGCTTGCCCTCTCATTGACATACACAACGCGCGTATTTCGGGGTTTCTGTCGTTGCAACAACTCCGTGGCTTTGAAAAAATTTCTGAGAAGACAGGGGCGTCCTCACGTCGTGGCTGATCATCGATACAAATTCCGCCTTGAGTCGCGAAAGCTCCTGCAATCGATCTGCCATGGAATGAAACGATGCATCTACCCTTCCGATTTCATCTTGTGAGTCAAGCGGCTTCAACAGAATCTCGCCGGAAGCCAGGCGAGTAGCGTTGTTCGATATAGTTCCAAGCCTACTAATCACACTGGAATAAAACTGCCGAGCTAAAGCTAAGCTGATAAGAACACTCAGCATGAGGCCCACACCAAGACAGTATCCCTGAAAGTCCTTCAACCGTTGCCACGCCTTGCGTTCCTGCTCTTCGGTCTCGTGTTCGGAATCTGCAATTTTGTTTAACTCGGAAATAATCGTGTTTAGTATTCGCAAGGAGGTCTGTCGCTGAAGCATTTTTTCAGTCAGTCCTGTATTTTGCTGAGCGGAAATTTTTGCAGCAAAATTCCTTCCAGCCGATCTCAGCTCAATCACCCTCCTGGCAGACGATGTACTTTTGTCTGTTTGCTTGACACTTCCGCTAGCCGCTCTAAATGTTCGTGAAGGCGGTCGTCGATCTGCTGAACAGTAGGAGCTGGCGCAGCAGAAATATTGTATTGGTCGAGCAAACTTACAGCCACAAGCCGATAGAAGAGAACCACGATCGAGTTGATCTCGACCACTACCTGACGCGAATGGTCTATCTTCCCCGCGAGATGCTCGGTTCGCATTTGCAGGTAGCCGAGCATGCTCACAAATCCAAGTTCAAATATCAGCGGCACAGCCACCAGTATAATGAATTTCTTGGATAGGGGAAGGTTCATGCCGGGTCTTAGATTACGCGTCTGTCTAATATGTCGTATTTGTTCTCAAACATCAAGCCGAGTACCACAGTCATCGGTCATCTGTTCCTTTGGCGTCTTGAGAAAAGTATTTCATCAACAATGATTTGTTTGGCTAAGCGACAGGAATACTTGAGTGAGTTCATCAAGCATTGAGCCTGACCAACTAAAATGAATGGAATATCGCTGTAAAAAGGAAGTATCTGAAGTGGTTGATGTGGAAAGGAAACTCTGTCTTGCTTGCAATCGTCAGTTTCAAGAGCCGAAAATTTCGCATTGCCCTCACGACTCAACGCAGCTGGTTAATCTTGGAAAATCCGAAGACGAGGCTTGGGTGGCTAAGGTCATCGATGGAAAGTATAAGATGTTGGAAATCATTGGCAAAGGTGGAAGCGGAACTTGTTATCGAGCAGAACAGCTAGGGATTGGCCGGATGGTCGCTGTGCAGCTCAGAAGTCCCATATCCGCAGACAACAGACAGGAGCTGGCAGAGTTTGAACGCCGAATCGCAGAGCTTGCGGCAGTTACTCATCCTAGCTTGTGCACATTATACGACTTCGGGGTAATCGAGAGAACACAGCCATACGTGGTTATGGAGTTTATTCAGGGCGAGAGCCTCAGCCATATTGTGAGAACAGAGGGATGTCTCGATCCGGTTCGTTTCGTAAGCATTTTTGATCCCGTTTCGAAGGGGCTTGAGGCGGCTCATCAGAAAGGCCTCGTTCACGGAGACCTTAGACCAAGTAACATCATTGTCACCAATAATGGTGTGAAGATCGTCGACTTTGCGCCTCACAAGGTTCAATTTAGTAGCGATACGGTCGGTCTAGAAGCATTTCTTAGCGCGTCTGTGAGATATATGAGCCCGGAGCAATGTGCTGGCAAACCACCGACGGTGCTCTCCGATATTTACTGCCTCGGAATTTTGATGTACGAAGCACTGACAGGAAAACCTCCATTTGACGGCCGCCACCCGCTTGAAACGGGATTACTACACATTTCCTCGCAGCGGGCCACATTCACTGGCCCGCCCTCTGTCTGCCGAGTGACCCGAAAATTGCAGGAACTAGTTGTGAAAGCGTTGGAAAAAGATGGCATAAATCGGTTCAGCAGTATGGCGGAGCTTGGTGCTGCAATTGCCAACTGCAGTGCTACTGAGCTCAAGTGATCAGCCCGTGAGCGAGCTCGTTAGCAGTAGCTGTTGGTATTTTCAGCGTGCTAAATGATCCGACGCGAGCTTGGCGAAGGGGAATCGGCAATCCCGTTAGCGTCACACGATGACTGTCTATTGCGAAACAGATCTGCATTGCCATGGCCGTGCTCATAAACAGGTTCAGGCTAAGTGACATAACGGGAATGATGTCGTCATGTGCGAAAAAATACATCGGCTGTGGGATGTTTTCTACTTGACCATATCGCCGGTGCTGTTTTTTCTCGAAAAAAATACCATTCCGGATGTCGTCATGTAACCCGCGAGATCCAGTTGGCTCCGGCCCTGGAAAGAAGCGGATTACGCCCGAAGAATAACCGCGCGGTGCGCGAAAGCTCCGCCTGGTTGGAGGGTTCACCTTCACCCACGCGCGAACAACCCCGGAAATGCGTAAATCCCGGGCATAGATAACCATGAGGGTGAAGACATGCAGATACCGGCAACTGGAACGATCATCGACGATCGCTATGAAGTCCTGGAGTGTCTAGGCGAAGGCGGTACGGGTGCGGTTCTCAAAGCCAGAGAACTTGGTCTTGAGCGAACGCTGGCGATTAAACTACTGCATGCGGGACTGATTGGCAACGACGAGGACCGATTGAGATTCCAACGTGAGGGAAAAATTCTCTCCACTCTATCTCACTGCTAATGAGAATGGTGGAGGATCGTCGTATTGAGTGGAGCGGACAAGAGAGAGTGCAGATCTTGCTCCTGGCCGCAGAGGCTTGGCTTCAATACAAGAGCGTTCGAAACCTTAAACTTGAACTGCTTATACAAGCTGAACTAACCCGCCGCGATTTTGACCCTTTTCGCAAGGGAGGTGCGCGAGCGACTCAACGCATACAGAAAACTCCCCGCCACATCCAACAATCCAGCTTCCTTACTCTTTGACGTGTGAGGTAGGCTAATTGCGGGTATTACTTTTCTGTCGGATGTACCGGACTTGAGACCAAGGCGAATGGCGGAACAAGTGGAAGAGTTGATCGAAGTAACCCCTAAGCTGGTTAGTCCCGTCGTTGAATTATTCCAAGATAGTGCTTCTCTTCCAGCGATTGCATCAAATATGCAATCTTGCAACACAGACATTTCGCCCTTACAACCGAACAACCGAATACAGACTCGGAAGAAAGGCTGGTGGCAATATGTTGCACTTGTCGGCATCTACGCCGCAGTCTTCGCCACGTTGTGGATATTGCAGCTGCCACCGATTCGTTACGCAAGAGATCATTTTATCGCCCTCCAGGAAGCAACTACGCCAAATGTTCCAGATATGCCTTCTGAGAGCCAGCTGGAAGAGCAGCTCAAGACAATAAAGAACAAGCAAACCCACCTGTTCACCATTAAGAAAGGTCCAAACTACAGCGATTATAACGATATTATCGAGTCTGCACACAGAGGAGAAGCCGAGGGTGAGTTTCATCTTGCACGGTCGTACGAGGTTGGACGACATGGTCTCCCGATTGCCATTCCGGAGGCGCTGAAGTGGTACGGCCTCGCCGTCGCGCATGGTAGCCCGATGGCGCTGTATGACTTGGGCGTGTTGTATTTCAACGGTGCCCCCGGCGTGGAAAAGAATGTACAGAAAGCTTGTGAATTGTGGATTCGCGGATCAGCCATGCCTGGTAGCACCACCGGAATCGGGATGTGTACTGCTGCATTGGGTCACTGTGCTGCTGATAAGGGCGAGTACAAGATCGCAGCTGAAGCGTATGCAAAAGCGCTTGAACAAGGCGACAGTAGAGCCGCAGCAGACCTTGCATCCATGTACGCACTGGGAAGAGGGGTGAAGCAAAGCTGGGCTGAAGCTAGTCGACTGGCTCAACTCGTTCCAAAGAACGACAAGGAGAATCTCTCAATGCTCGCGTGGATATTGAGAGAGAAATTGGTCGTAGCACAGAACTCAGAGATAATTGAATGGAATGTATGTGCCGCAAAATGCGGTGACAATGACGCTCGGTACTTCCTGATTGCAACACGAGCGGATCACAATGCTGTTGTCTGGCGAAGAGAATTGTTCGTCGACACTGACGAAGGTTCGGCGTCTGCACAATTTAACCTGGGTCAAATTTATCTGCAAAGTGGAGACCAAGAGATGGCCGCATCCCTGTACGTCGAAGCGGCTGCCAATGGTAGCGCCAGGGCGGCATACGAACTAGGGGTGGCCTGTGTGCAAGACGGTGAGGCTGCCGGGTCGCGCAAATTCTTTGAGCTGATAAGCCACGGCGATAAGAAAGAAGCCGAATTTTTCCTCGGGCAACTCTGCGAGGACCAGCAATTCCACGCCAAAGCCATCAAGCACTACGAGCAAGCTGTTCAGCTCGGGTCCTATGAGGCAGAAAGGCGGTTACTGGAATTGGATCAAGAAAGTCACGACCAGAATTGAACTGAACAACTAAAACTGAATGGAATATCACTGTAACAAGGAAGCATCTCCGCGCCGGGTTCACCTTCGCCCACACGCACCCCCGAAAATGCGTAAATCCCGGGTATAGATATCCTCGGGGTGAACACATACCGTCGACTGGAACCATCATCGATGATCGCTATGAAGTCCTGGAGTGTATCGGCGAAGGCGGTACGGGAGCGGTGCTCAAAGCCAGAGAACTTGGTCTTGAGCGAACGGTGGCGATTAAACTCTCCGCACCAGGCAGAAACTCCCGTGGGCTTGATGCATAAGCATGTCACGGAAACTCCTCGTGGAATTGACAAAGCTGGTCAATTTCCGGAGGGAATGAGTGCCATTGTTTCCCGCGCGATGTCCAAATCGTGCGACCAGCGCTACCAGACCACGGCTGAATTTGCGGCCGATTTGGTGTTGGTGACAATTGCTAGAGGCGACGAGATCGAGTTGGCAGCCATAGCCGCAACCCCGAAGCCAGCAACCAGGAGCAAGATCGCAAAGGTATCAACAGCAATCCTCTGCTCCCTATGCACATGCATGGTCCTGTTGGCGGTGCTACCAAACGAACGCAATTCGTGGAACTCAATGTCCAAATCCTCGTTTTCGAACACATACCTCAGTCGTTCTTTGCTTGACCGTAATCAGGTGGAGTCCTGGCCAGTAGAGCGACGTATAAAGTACTACAGGATGTGGATCGCTCTCCACGAAAAGGGGTCAATATCGACCTCCATTAACGCAGGAATCGCTCGACTGTACTTGGCGCTCGATCTTATGGCCCAAGCTGGCCGAACGAGTGATTTCGCCTCGTCTACTCAACACCCTCAATTGCTTGAGACAATGTTGTTCCTTCGAGCTAGCCAACAGAAACCTCAAAAAGGAAGCAGGGAAGCAGAACTCGTGAAAGAAGCACTCACACGACTCAGCCTGTCGTTGAAAAAGAACCCGGCTTCCCCGAACTTTGTATCGGATAGCGAGCTATCAGACACGGCAGACGGAATCGTTGACTGTTGTGCCCTCATCGACAATGACGCCCTCACAGAACAACACCGACAAGAGCTTCTCCACTATGCAAGGCTTACGAAGGCCACCGAGTTCTCGCCAGGACAATTGGCATGTTTAAGACCCGATGCTACAGAAATTTCGCTTACTTGTGTATGCACAAACATGATTTCACTCAAGCTATTGCTGACTTCAAACACAGTTTTGAGACTGACGACTCATTCAATCAGGCGAGCCTCAATGGAGAGCTACGAGTAGCTGCAAACTTCGCGAAGGAAGCATTAGGAGCTATCGACGCGGCGACAAAGACGTCTGACCCGAGCAGCATTTACGGTGCCGTGCGCCGACAGGGCCCGATTTTAATTAATGCCAGTGGAGGTTGTGACCCGGGGTATGAATTTTACAGGTGGGCAAGAACTGACAGACTCAATTTAGTCTACGAAGTCAA
>JAKFUT010000144.1 GCA_021732565.1 Candidatus Obscuribacterales bacterium | reverse complement strand
ATGGCATTCCCGTGACATGGGTCAGAACTGGATGGCGATAACTCGGACAAGACTCATACGCCGGTTTCGTTCTTTGGCGCCATTGTCAGGCTTCATCCGTTTCGCCTTCGTTTCGAACATATGGAGCGGGCGTGAATTAACCCGGGTGAAGGGATGTCCGTTTTAGTGCTCTGCCACCCTGACTCACACGCTTTAGAGTAATTGTCATTTTTCAAAATGAGTTCAAAATGCAAGGCGGTGGTGGGGTGGCATTCAGCGATCGAACACCTCAACCAAAACCATTGATTCCTTGTGTCAAATCGTCTTGGATGTAATCCCGCTCTAGCACGTGTCCGCGTAAGCAAATGTCTACGGAAACCTCACATCTCCAATAGCTATCGCGATACCAAACCGCGACAAAATCTCAAACATTGGCAAAGAAAACGAGTGAGCGAAAGACCGCCCGGGAGCAGCTCGGGAAGAGACAGCATGCCGCAATGCCCGCCAGGCAGCATTAGACAAGGACGTGTCAGCCATTCCTGACCGATTTGTCCCCGTCAACTCATTGGGATGGGCGATGGTAATGACTTACTAAGACGAAGGTCTCGACAGCTCAGAACACTTCTTGATCGAGACACGCCGCACTGGCAGATCAGAGGTGAAATTGCGGACAATCTCAGTGGTAATGTTGTCCAGATTGTTCGGTTGGGGAGCTCCTCCACCGATAGACACCTTCATTACTTCGCCAACTCGTTTTTTCATCTTCTTCCTGCCCTGGCATCCATCAACCAATGTTGCCAATAGAGTTCTTCAAACTCGTGACTGCTTTGAGATTTTTCTCTCGGCTTACCTAACCCGTAACAAAAAGGATAAGGAGAGAAGGTGGAAATCTCGTGAAACCTGCTCAAAATAATCCCAATGACCTCAGAACTTTTTAATTCACACCCGTGCCTCCTGAGAATTCCAACCTTGCTAGATAAGCCCCTAAACGGGATCATTAGCCGTTCGCAATCGAGAAGAGTTCTCTATGTCGCCGATCGCAGTCACAAAAGCACCGGCAGTCCGGTCAACCACTCCTGTTGTTGAACCTTCTGTTCTCAACAGAATTCTTCCATTTGCCACGGTCTGCCTTCTTTCGTCCTGCCTGCTGTTCGCCGAACTGGGCAAATATCCCCTGTTCAACCCCGACGAAGCCCTTTATGCCGAACCAGCTCGTGAGATGCTCGAAAACGGCGATTTCATTACCACTTACCTGAATTATGTGATCCGATTTACTAAACCACCACTGGTCATCTGGGCTCAGTCGCTTGGCATAACACTATTTGGGGTCAACGAATTTGCGGTGCGTTTCTTCGAAGCCGCATGCGGTCTCGGTCTTGTCGCAGCCACCTACATATTTACGGAAAGATTAGTAAACCGGCGAGCGGCGGTGGTAGCTGCGGTGACACTCACCACCGCTCCGCTCTTCATCGGCACCGCCCGAGAAGCCATCACCGACATGCCTCTGAGCCTTTTCATCGCCGGGGCAATGATGTGTTTCTTCCTCGGTCGAAAGGAAGGCAAAACTCGACCGCTTTGGCTAGGCTGGATGCTCACCGGATTGTCAGTCATGACGAAAGGTCCTGTCGGCCTCGTCCTGCCGGTCGGCATTTTACTGGCCTGCGCCCTTCTTCAAGGCCGAATGCGAACAATACTGCAAGACTACAAAGTGCTTCCCGGCCTGGCGATCGTCGGACTGATTGCGCTTCCCTGGTTCATTGCCGAAATAACTATCACCCGCGGCGCATACTTCCACGAATTCATTTTGCGGGAGAACTTTCAGCGATTCACTAGTGCCATTGATTCCCACGGACAACCATGGTGGTACCATATTGCCGCAATGTTCGGGGGATTCGCTCCCTGGTCGCTTTTCCTCCCGGCCGCTTTCGCCGCAGTGCTGCCCGAACTAGTGCAAGCACTTCGTAACCTTTTTGCACCGCTTACTCGAATGGCTGCGCTCGGGGCACGTCCGTCAAATGCCCCTCAGAACAATTCGACAGACAAGAAGGCAAGCGATTGCTCGAATTCACGTAACCCGAATGCATTTGCCAGCTCCTCAAGTTTACTTCCTTCTGGAACCGCAGAGAATGTCGAAGGCGTAGAACCTTCACTGGCACTGTATTGCACAATGTGGTCGCTGGGCACTTTAATCTTCTTCAGCGCCAGCGTGTCAAAACTCCTACCTTATACCATGCCCGCGTACCCTGCCTTAGCAGTGCTCGTCGCCATAGAATTTGAGCGAATAATTCAGTTCCGTGACAACAGACGCGCTTTAATACCGGTTTGCTTGATTGCCGGGCTATTTGCCTGCGCCAGCGGATTGCTTCCCCTTGCACTGGCCAAACTTCGAGATGCCCCGCCAGAGCTTATTGGTCTACTTCGATCTTTTGTAACCTATCAGCTAGTGTTTGCCCTGATCACCGTGGCATTAACAGCGCGAAGGTTGTATAAGGCAGCCTGGTTTGCCTTTTGCGTGCCAACCGTTCTGGGATTGCTTTTCTTCGGCGGAAAATTGCTCAATACTATCAGCGACACCTGGGAAGGTCCTCTACCGGCCATGGCTCAATATGCGGCTGTTTCAGATACTCCGGTTTACGTATTCGACATGCGTAAACCTTCCGTCCCGTTTTACACACGTCGTCGAGTGCTCCAACCCTCCTCACAAGCAGAATTGCTTTCACAGCTCGAACAAAATAGTCGAGCCTATATTTTGACCAAAAGCAAGACTCGAAAATTTATCGAATCAATTGCTGGCTGTAAGGTAATCAGGCAAGAGGGGAGTTTCCTTCTTGCAGCCTATCGGAGACCTTCCGGTTGAACTGTTTTATTTATTCAAATTGCCCCCGGCATTGTTGACTGTGTTGGTTAGTGTGTGGAAAGCTAAGCGAAATCTCGGACGATTGATAAAATGAGCACGCAACAAGCTTTAACGGGTTCGATCATCGCCTCTTCCCCAGATCTTGGTTTGTTACTTGAACCAGTCAAAGACGAACTCGTCCAAGTTGAGAAGTTTCTGAATTCTAACCTGGTGGATGATAGTCCGTTCATAGAAGAACTTCTTGGACAGGTCTTCCGGGCCGGTGGCAAGCGGATAAGACCAGCACTGGTTCTGTTGACCGCCAAAGCAACCTCTAATCCACGCGGACACGCAGGAAGACTTCATATAATTTTGTCGGTACTAACGGAGCTGATTCATACAGCCAGTCTGGTTCACGATGATGTGCTAGACAGCGCTTCGCTGCGCCGCGGGCAAGAAACTGTTAATCGCAAATTTAGCGATAAGCTTGCAGTCCTCACCGGCGATCTATTATTCGCTCAAGCCTCGGTGTGCCTGTCGCGACTGATGAATCCAGTGATAGTTGGCATTTACGGACAGGTGCTCGGCGACTTATGTGCTGGAGAAATCAGGCAGATGCGCCAGCAGTTCGTTGTATCAACTGATTGGAACGCTTACACGCAGAAGTCCATCTGGAAAACAGCATCGCTCTTCGCCGCCGGCACACAAAGCGCACCTATTTTGAACGCCGCGGGCGATCGAGTAGTTTCAGAAATGAAATCGTACGGAATTAATCTCGGCGTTTGCTTTCAGATAGTGGACGACCTGCTGGATGTCACCGGCAATTCGCATGCCCTTGGTAAAGCCGCAGGCTCTGATCTCACTCAGGGTGTAATCACCGCTCCGGCAATGTACGTGCTTGAGAGGAAAGATGGTCCAGCCCAACGTTTGGACCATTTGATCAGAAGTCGAGCAGTGACCGGCAGCGAAGGAGTTGATGAAGCTCTGGAAATTATTCGCAACAATGGCGGAGTTGAGTGCACAGTCGAACTTGCGAGGCAATACGCCCGACGCGCACGTGAGGCTCTTACGGTACTGGCACCGTCCCAATACCGCGACTCGCTCGACAGCTTGATAGACTGGTTATTGATACGCACGACATGAGGAGGAGGAGAGATTGCTGAAATTGCGCCTATCCTCGTTCGCCTCTGTCAAACTGACGATCGCCATCTTCGCAGCTATCTTAGTGACTATCTTGCTCGGCGCGTGGTGCCCGCAAGAATCCGCCGGAGGATTCGACAAGGTGGTCGAGACCTTTGGCGCCCCGATGGCACTGAAGCTGCGAGACTTCGGTATTACCGATATCTTTCACACTCCTTTTTTTCTGGGACTTATTGGTCTCCTTACCGTAAACATGATTGCCTGTAGCGTGCAACGCGTGTTTCCCAAGGTGCGCCTTTTGAAGCAAGCTTTGCCGTTTCTATCAGACCGCGAGATATCGAAATTCCCCGTTAACTCCTCCGTACAATTGAAGGGCTCGGCGACTGAAGTATTTGCAGTCATCAAAGCAAAGCTGCGCAAGCAAGGCTACACGGTAAAAACGTCTGGCGAAAAGTTGACTGGTGAATGGGGGAAAGTCGGCCGATTAGCAGCGACAGTGACTCACATCGGGCTTCTTTCGCTCCTGGCCGGTGTAACCATTACGTCATGGACTGGTTTCACCGGATTCAAGCCAGTGCCACTGGGCACAACCATGAGCTTTGACGACTCGGAACACAGCAAACAGTGGCTTGGAACATTGCCAAAGTGGAAAGTCAAAGTCGATGCAACTCGCAGAGAAGACTACGAAAGCGGTGACGCCAAACAGTGGTACAGCACCTTATCCGTGGTGGACACCGCAGGAAAGGTTCTAAAGACGCAGGAAATCTCAGTTAACAATCCGCTCTCATACGACGGAGTAGATATCTACCAGTCGAGTTGGGCACTAGACAGTATCCTCGTTTATTTCAACAAGCAAGCGATGAAGCTGAGGCTCCAACAAATGGGCGGTACTCAAGCCGCCTTTGTGCCGTTAGATGAGAAGACCATATTGATTTTCTCTTTGCGTAAACAAGATGCTCCAGTGCGAGTCTTCGGAAAGATTCCTGAGTGGGAGCAGCCTCGTTTACTGGCGGAGATTCCGCAGGGTTCCACAGCTTCGTTCGGGGCAGTCCCGATTCGCTATCAAGGTCCTGTACCAATCACCGGTCTGCAATATAAATCGGATCCCGGGTTACCCGTTACTTATGTAGCCTTCTCAATTATCATGATGGGAGTGATGATGGCCGCCATTCCGCACAGACAAGTGTGGGTCTACGTGCAAGCGACCGAAGAAGGAGCAAGCGCAGTTTACCTTGGCGGCGTCTCGCGAAAAGCAAAGCGAGCATTTGAACGCAGCATCGCAACCATGGTGGAAAAATTGAAGGTGGAGTTCGGAGATAATGCGGCGCTAGACTCATTAGATTCCGCGTCGGTCCTGGTTACAGGTACAGAGATTACAGCAGAGGGGGAAGGAGAGCTTTCGTTGTCGGCAAAATCGACATAGAAGCTGGCACCACGCCCTGGTTAAACCGCATTCGAGTTTGAAGTTGAGGTAAACATCGTGTCCGACTTTCAAGTAGCTCTGACAAATACAGCGGGAATATCTTCCGTAGTCTCATTTTGGGTGTTCGTCTCATCGAATGCGCTCAATAGGAAGCGAGAGATTCTGGTTAAGCTAGCTCAAGGGGTGATGGTAATCGGATTCGCGGCCTTGACTGCAGCAATTGTGACAAGGGGTATTGAGGCCGGAAGATTCCCTTTAGCCAATCTGTATGAGTCACTACTATGGTTTGCATGGGCGATTATGGGCGGCTACCTTTTGATCTCCCGTGCCTATGATTTGAAACAATTGGGCTGGCTGGCTAGTTTAACCGCTGCAACGTTTTTTCTTTACGGTAGCTGGCTGCCGGCCGGTCAACATGAAATCAAACCTCTGGTACCGGCGCTGGTGAGTTATTGGCGCCAGATCCATGTTCCGCCCCTGATTGTGTCTTATGCAATGTTCTTCATTTCAGGATTATCGGCATTCATGCAACTGTGGAGTGCCGGTCGAATGGCTGCTATCTATTTCGCCATAGGAGCGCTGGTGGCGGGTCTTTCTGCCATTGGTCTTGGAACATTCACTGATGTAAATACGTTTTTTTTGCAAGCTCTCTTCGTCGGAGGAAGCCTGGCCGGGCTCACAGCCTCATGGCTTAGCCTTGGTAAAATCGACACGAAACGAGTCAACACATCCCGCGCCGAGTTATATGATGAAGTGGTTTATCGCAGCATTATGATCGGTTTTCCGCTCCTCACAATCGGAATTATCACAGGCGGTTTGTGGGCGAACCATGCATGGGGAACTTACTGGTCGTGGGACCCCAAGGAATCTATGGCTCTGGCAACCTGGCTTGGTTATGCGGCCTATATTCATTTGCGTATTCATCATGAGTGCTCCGCAGAGAAACTATCCCTGGTGTCAATTGGTGGCATGCTTCTAACGGTGTTGACATACCTTGGTTTCAATTCGCTGGGATTCGGCGGTCTGCACAGCTATGGTAAATTCAAGTAATTTCGAAACCGGCAAAAACTGTGCTGCGTGGCTAGTGTGCGTCGGCCTCATCCATTTTCTTGAGTGTGTCCGAAAGTTTTTGAAAGTTCGAACTCTTGTACCAGTGGGAAATGCTTGGGAGATTCCTGCTCAAACTTTCGCGCCCGCGGGACTCTAAAAGCACTCCGCAAAGAGTTTCTGCCATGTGCGCCGCATCGCGGGCTTCATGCAACCGGCCGGTTTCGTAGAGCCAACAAGCGTAGGATAAATAAATCAATCCTTCTAAGTGTTTCATCGCGCTGTTGTGATACTTGATTGAATCTGCGATTGCCAGGGCTCTTTTATAAGCCTTGGCGGCCTCAATCTTGTTCCCCAGCTCCCCCTCAACCTCAGCCAACTCCAACAGATACAAAATAGCCGGTCTTGGACATTCAACGGATTTCCGAAGGTCTACTACAGCGCTTTGAAGATCCCCCTGCTGGCGGCACACCACCCCGCGCCAGTAGAAACATGCATTTTCATAAACCCGACAAATTCGCGGTCCCCATGTGCTGCTGTATTTAGAATCTCGAAGAGATCGGATGGCTCTGTCTATTAATTCACGCGCCTGTTTCTCGTGGCCTGATTGCTGCGCGTTAACAGCCAGACGACAATGTATATTTGCCAGAGAATCGGGGGCGCCAGGCTTCGTCATACGACTTCGAGCCCGCAGTAGATGGAGCCTGCCTTCCGAAGGGCTTCTCGCCAAGCCCATCGTTTCGTAACCTGAGTCGATACCGGCAAGGGTTACGTTATCAGGCACTTTTGCCAGCATGTAGTGAGCATATGTTTCATTCCAAATTTTTCTTGCTTCGTCCTTCCGTCCCAGAGCGCTCAATGTTGCTGCCAACCGCATGTTGATTCTATCTATCTTGGCGCCTGGCGTAACTTTTAGAGAATTTGCCTTCTGTAGAATTTCCACCGCGCGGTCTAATTCAAGTTCCGCGCATGCAAAGTCTGCCCTCCAGCATAATGTGTCTATCGCTTCCAACTGCCGTTGGTCTTTAAGCGCTTCCTCTACCAATGGAACAGCTATTTGATCAGCTTTCTTTGTGTTGCCCAGTTGACTTTCTAAGCTCGACAGCTTCGTGCGTAAAGTCCAATGAAACTGGTACGGTTCCCGTGTACTCATGGGAGGCTTGTAAATTCCCGGGGTGGCACGATCAATATATTCTCTTGCCCCGGGCAAATCATTTTCCAGCAACGCAATCTGGGCCAGCCATAGCAGCAATAAAGATTCCGCATACGGGTCTACACGTGCGAAAATCTGGCGTTTCTCCAGAACATACTTTCGCAATTCGTTAGTTCCTGCAAAGCGGTACGAGAGGTCCGTAAGTTCCTGCATTAAGGTTTCCAGAGATTCAAATTCCACCTGAGACCAGGGTCTTTTCTCTTGATTAATGTCAACAAACTGATGGAAGGTTTGCAGAGCCTTTTCTATTTGCCCCAAGCGTCTATACATCCGCGCTGTCGCTAACAAGATGGAGAAGTGCTCCGAAGAGGCAAACCGCCTTCCTGAGAAATCATTACTTAGAAGTCTGCAGTTAATGGCCAGCGCTCTGTCAATGGAACCGGTCAGTTCAAGCCTTTGAGCCAGTTCCACATTTAGTCGATGGAACAGATCTTCGACCCTTACCGAACTAGCACTTGGGAGAAAGCGCTCTTGATTGGACAGAACCTTTTCCGCACGAAAAAGGATCGTGAGCGCTTTTGCGTTCTCATCATTGCGACCATACCAGCCAGAAAGCGCAAGCAATTTCTCCACCAGCAAACATACATCGGCTTGAACTTTCTTCAAGTCCGCATCAAATAACAATTCCGCTTCCCTTCGCCGGCCGCAGTTCCAGAGCGATTGAGACCATTCAATTTGACAGTCGGCCTGCTGAGGCTGAAGAGCAGCACGATCAACTGATACTCGCCACGCCTGACGAAAAAACTTTTCTGCAGCAACGTAATTATGAAGTCGATAATACTGCCGAGCAACGGAACGCAGGATACCGAACAACGAATCGGAATGACGGGCGTTCTCACTTAAAATAGCTTTCCAATGAGAAGATGCCACGGTCTCTGCCAACACCGACTGCGCCACGGCTGTCTTATCGCAATCTAGCAAAATCTCGGCCCGACAACACTGAAGCTGGCACCATTCGAGGCTGTTCTCTCGTCGAAAAGACTTGGTCAGGGCCGCTTGCAGCACGGAAAGTCCATTGTCATAATCACCGACGACACAGAGGTTCTTAGCTACCTGCTCAAGCCTCATGTCGGAATACGACTTGCATTGATCTTTTATACGAATGAGCAGCGCGTGCGCCGTATCGTATGATCCTCTCCTGATTTCAATGTCAGCCAGGTTACCCAGCAGCTCCAGCAGTTGCTGCCTGGAATCGGTTTTCACATTTTCAGCGATTTCGGTCAAACTGGGGCTGCAATTACGAGACCTCCCTTGGTCTAACAATACAAAATAGCAGAATCTTCTTCCACCATCGTTGAACAATGGATACTGAGGTAAGGCAGGGCGAAGCCTGTTGACCAAGTATTCTACTTCGTCATAGGGTAGACCTTTTTCTCTGGCGCGATTAACAACATTTTCGTCAAAATCACGAAGGTCGGCCAGATTCCCCTTCACCAGAACGGTATCAATTGGAAGAGGCTTGCCTGTATCCAATATGACCTGACTAGCTTTATAGAACTGGAAGGACACAAGAAGATCGCTCTGCAGATCCAGCGCTTGCTGAATCAAATAATGATCTCCAAAACGCTCAAGACAAGCGCTAAGCTCAGTGAGCTTCTTACAAATGTCTTTAACATTTGGTTCGATCTTCGAATCATGGACACCGGTCAGCGTGGCTGCATCTCGATCCAGGAACTGTTGAAGCGACTCGAAATAAATACCAGTGGCTCTCAACAGCCCAGCATCCGTCACTTGACTCACTCCACGAACCAACCATTTATGGTGCAATTCATTGAGATTTATCGACAGTGAAGAAAGATTATTGATGAGCTCGGTGGAATTCTTCGCAGAATTACTGATCTGCCTTATGCCAATTGTGCCACCTTTGGATTGTGCCGTTTTTGCATTTTGTGGTAATCGGCTTCGCAGAAGAGGCCAACCGAAAAAGAGTACTATAGTCAATGCGAACAGAGAGATCAATGTCGTCCGGGTGCCGGCAAATGAACTGCGATCACTATTGTTCTTACTTTGAGATTTCGCAAGAAGAGGAAGGTCTCCGGTCTGGTATGTTTTCTGCGACAAACAAGATAATAGCTGTGAGATCTCCTCACAGCTTGTGAATCGATCAGAGGAATTAACTGCTGTGGCAGTCCATACTATTTCCTCCAGCATATGGCGAACATCGTCGGGCTTCAAGCTGCCGGGCAGGCTCGGAAGACGTTCATTGGCATGCTTATACATGACAGCAATGCCATTTTCTGCATCAAAAGGCAAATGCCCTGAAAGCAACTCGTAGAGCACGCATCCCACAGCATAAATATCCAAGGACTTGTCGGACACACTTCCCTTGAACGCCTCCGGTGCCATGTAATTTACTGTGCCAACGATACTACTCGGGTCAGTGAGCGTATCGAGGCAAGCGAGTTCGCCGCGTTGTTTTCCGACTAATCCGAAGTCCACCACTTTCACGGATTCTTCGCCACCACAATTCGTAATCATGACGTTTTCCGGTTTTATATCACGATGAATGAATCCTCTTTGATGGGCATAGCCCAGCGCAATGCAAATTTTTTGCACTATACGGCAAGCCCTCGTCCATTCAAACGCCTCACCTTGCGCCAATTTCTTGAGCGTAGTGCCTTCAACGAATTCCATTACAAGATACGGATACAAGTCTTCAAATAATCCGAAGGCATAACAAGAAACAATGTTGTTGTGTTGAAGAGTGGCCAGTACTTTCGCTTCGCGCTTAAATCGCGCAATGCTCTCTACATCGCTTAAAGCGTCTCTCTTGAGAAACTTGATACAAACCTCGCGACTGAGGTCTAATTGCCTCGCTCGGTATGCTGTGCCCATGCCCCCCATCCCCAAATAATGGGTAATGAGAAAACGACCATCGATTTGCTTTCCTATGAGCGAATCATCAAGAGGCACCATCATTGTTATTCTTTTCTGTCTTGTAGTACTGCGGTAAGTTTTTCAAATTTCGAGTTACCTTTCTTATACCAACGCGCAACCCGTCTAAGGTTCCGAACCATACTTCCTCTTTGCTCCGGCTCTATAAATACACCACAAAGGTCTTCCGCGAGGGTGGCCATTTCCCTCGCCCTGCTCAATTTCCCCGTGTCATATAACCAGCAAGCATAAGATAGATAAACCAAACCTTTCAGCCGTTCGGGTTGTTCTTCCAATTTCTCAAGAGTCGCAAGCGCCCTCTTGTAACTTTCTTCGCACTCATGCCGGTTGCCCAGTTCCCCCTCAATCTCAGCCAGCTCTACCAGCCGCCAACATTGAGGACGCGGACCAATAACGGATTTCCGGAAGGCCTCTCGTGCACGGTGAAGATCCCCTTGTCGCCGAAATAAAGAACCAAGCCTGCAAGTACAAACGTCTTCACAACTTTGACAAAATCTTGGTCCCCAGACACGCCTGTATTTGCAATCGCGAAGTGATCGCGTGGCGGTTTCCAGATATTCGCGCGCCTGCGTGCTATTGCCCGATTTCTCCGAATTGATTGAAAGTTCATAATATAAGTTTACCAACGCCCACGGAGTTGGGTTCTCCAGGAGATCGAGGGCGTTTCGCAAATGCAGGTTTGCTTCCTCGACAGTTCGGGCCAAGCCCAGGGATTGGTATGCAACTTCAAGACCTCCAAGCAACGCTTTGCGTTGAGATTCCGGTGCAACGGAGTATTGAGAATATGTTTCCTGCCAGAGTTTCCGCGCGTCTTCCTTGCGCCCCTGAGCGATTAAAATTGATGCCAACCGCATGTTGATTCTGTCTATCTTGGCGGCCCTTGTTGTTTTTAGAGTACTAGCTTTCGCCAGAAATTCAGTTGCCCGCTCTAGTTCATTTGCCTGATAGGCAATATCGGACCTCCCGCAAAGCATATCAACTGCTTCCAGATCCCGTCCATCATCAAGTGCTTCCGCTACCAGCTGTTCGCAAATACGATCAGCTTTATTTCTATTTCCCAGTTGAATTTCCACGGCGACCAGTTTCTGACGCAAGTTCCACCGGAACAGACGTCGTACCCGATCAAGGGTCGCAGACTCCGAAATTGCGGGAGTGGCAAGAGAAACACATTCTCGCGCCAATGCAGGATCATCTTCGGCTAACGCTACATCGGCCAGGCATAGCAACAACCAAGATTCAGCAAGAGGATTTACACCAGCGAAGCTCTGTCGCTTTTCACGAAGGTATTTTCTTAATTCGTTGCCTCCGCGAAAGCTCAATTCAATCTCACAGATTTCTCTAATGGCAGTTGCAAAAGTCGAAACGTCAGCGCTCGACCACCCCCCTTGCAGGCGAAGGATATCAACAATTTGATGGAGCATTTGTAGACTTTGGTCTTTTTCGCCTGCTTGTCTAAACAGCCGCGCCGCAGCGAACAAGGTGTCGAAGTGTTCGCCCGAAGCGAAGCCGCTTTTGGCGAAGTCGTCTTTAAGCAGCCGGCGGTAGATTGCCAGTGCCTCAGCAGAATCGCCTTTTGTCTCAGTCATGTGCCCCAGTGCGACGTTGGCTTGATGGAACAGACTCTCAATTGTCTGCCCCAGACCAGCGTTGTAACAGGTCTTGCTCCGTGCGTCGGTCAAGACAGTGATCGCACGAGAAATCAGTTCGACTCCTTTGCTGTACTGATCAACGCGCCCATACCAGCGCCCCCACACGATCAGTTTCTCCGCCGTTATACATCGATCGGCCGAAAGTTCCGCTTGTCGAATGTCAGCATCGATTTTCTCTGTGGCTTCCTTTCGACAGTTACAGTTCCATAGCGATTCCGCATACAATTCGATAAAACTCTCCATCTGCTTTTTGATTATCAAATCTTTGAATGCCAGTTCGGAGGCGCGACGATAAAATTTAGCCGCATGTGCATAATCGCCAACTCGAAAATTTAAGGTTCCCAACGCACGGAACGCATCGAACGAGCGAGCCCGGTTCATACCAGTTTCAACCGCCTTCCATTGGGGTCCCCCGGATATCTCTGCCAGAACCACCTTGGCTTCGGCGGTCTTATGGCAATCTAACAGGAGGTCCACACGGGCCTCCTGCACCTGACACCACATGAGGTTATCTCCTCGCCTGTTGGCTGTGCTTAGCGCATGATCCAACACTGACAGACTTCCATTAAAGTCACCGACCGCGTTCAATTGCTGCGCCAAACGCTCAACGGGAATTTCCGGACAAGCTACACTGGCACTTTGTATTCGAGCCAACAACGCCCGTGCCGAGTCCAATTCTCCGCTGGCAATCTCCTTGTCAACAAGGTCCAGAAGCAATTCGACAGTCTGCGGTCTTGAACCCGTTTTCACCCTTGAAGCTATCTCAACGAGACTCGGACTCCACTCCTCTCCACCGCCGAATCGGGACACAAACATGCAGAATTTCTTCCCGTCGTCTCTAAACAGCGGATACAATCGCAGAGCCGGACGGAGCCTTTCCAGGCCATACCTCAGCGTTTCGGCAGTGCCCTTTCCTCCATTCACGTTCATCATAATATTCTCGTGAAGGCGGCCCAAATCATTCAAATCGCCCCGGCGCAACGCCAGTGAAAGTGGCACAGGTTTGCCGGTGTTCAAAATCGCTTGAGTGCCATCATAGAATCCGAAAGAAGTGAGCAGATCGCACTGCAACTCAATCAATTTCAGGGTAAAAGGAGAGTTTTCAGGCAGAAAAGCGCTCATCTGTGTAAGCTCTTTGCACATATCTCTTACCACTGTCTCAACTTTCGAATTGGCTTCAATGGTAAGACGCGATGCATCCTTGCGCAAAAACTGCTGAAGAGATTCAAAATAATTACGCGTGGCTTCCTCGAGCCGAATACTGCTGCTGCCCTTGGCACTGACCGACCACATGTTTCGTAATTCGTTCAGAGACTTCGACAGAGAACCAAGAGCTTTGATCGACTCGCTCACACTCTTGGGTAAATGAGCTGCGGAACGCATCGGTCCAACCGCTCGATTACTGCCCTGAGTTTGGCTAACAATTGCGTTGGGCAATGACTCCTCCTTCAAGAGGCCGCCCCGCAAGAAACTTCGACTAAAGACCAGAAGCAAGATTACCAGGCAGAGCGACGTTGCCGCGACTGCTAAGAATGACCGCCGAGAAGCGCTCTGGAGATTTCCAAATTGGGATGAGGCGGTGGAATCGTCACCATGGCTGCAAGTCTCTTTTAACGCGCAGGCTAAAAGGGTAGACATCTCCTCACAGCTCTGGAAACGGACTGAGGGATCGCTCGCTGTTGCGGTCCAAATGATTTCCTCTAGCGCATTGCGAACGTTATCGGGCGCCATGTTCGCAGGCAGGCGGGGAAGACGCTCATTAGCATGCTTATACATCACAGCAATGGAGTTATCTGCATCGAAGGGCAATTGCCCGCTAAGCAATTCGTATAAGACGCATCCAACAGCATAGATGTCCAATGACCTGTCAGACACGCTTCCCTTAAACGCCTCCGGCGCCATATAATTGACACTGCCTACGATACTACCGGGATCTGTCAGTGTATCGAACGGGACAACTTCACCACTTTGTTTTCCGACCAACCCGAAGTCGACTACCTTCACAAGGTCTTCCCCACCACAGATTGTGACCATTATATTTTCGGGTTTGATATCACGATGAACGAATCCATTTTTATGAGCATAATTCAGCGCAATGCAAACTTCTTGCACTATGTTGCACGCTCTGGGCCAATCAAACGCTTCACCGTTCGCTAGTTTCTTAAGGGAGTGCCCTTCGACATATTCCATTGCAAGGTACGGATACAAATTTTCAAACAAACCGAACGCATAACAAGAAACAATGTTCTTGTGCTGAAGTGTTGCCAATACTCGAGCTTCGCGCCTAAATCGCGCCACGCTTTCAAGATCGCACAGGGCGCCTTTTTTGAGAAATTTGATGCAAACATCACGGCTCAGGTCTAACTGCTTCGCTTGGTAAGCCGTTCCCATCCCTCCCATCCCCAAATAGTGAGTAATGAGAAAGCGACCATCGATTTGCTTTCCTACCAGGGAATCATCAAGACTAAGCATATTTGCCGTGTGGTGAGATCTATCGCTACGATAACGATGTACCACTTCGGTCGGCTGGAACAAACCGTCACCGCGTCTGCTCCAGTACGCAAACGGGACGAAATCGGGTTCTTACCGGTCTCGTTCATGATCCCGGGGTATTTGCATTGGCGGCGGCGCGAATCACCGATCCACGTCTCCATTCCTGATTGCCCAAGCCCTCAAGCCCTCTTAGAGAACCGGCTTGGTTTTAACTTGACGGCAGCGGCAGGTCCGGCACAAAGCCTGCAACCTCTCATCTTACGACTACCGGCTCTCAGTATCGGTATTTCGGCGGAGTGCCTTCAAAAGGGAATTTGGGTAGAATTCAGGTAAGATGGTCCATATTGTCTTTAATTGTCTACGAGCACTCTGTTGTTTGTAGCTAATTAACAACTGTTAATTGTGACAAAAAACTATCTTACCGGCGGGCAGAGCCGGAAACGCCCTAAATCAGGGATCCAAATCTGTAATAACATATAACCTGGAAAAAAACTGGGGTTAACCTGCTTCCAACAAACATGTTGGAACATTTTAATAGTAAAGCCGTCACGCTCTAGATACACAACTAACCGTTTCGACGTCACTGTTTTTCGGTGACGCAGTGCAATGCGCGCACGTTTCGAAACACCCGACCGGAAAATCCCAAAAGGCGGTACGACCGCTTAAGACCATGCGAAGAATGCAATCACAAGCAACAATTGAAGATATCTCACTGGACGAGTTCACGCCCGAATTTGCTCAACCTGGCTTTGACTCTCCAGACCTACTGCTCGCCGCCGAAGAAGAAACCTTCGATTCCGTGTACGCAGATGAAACTATTGACGAAGCCGCAGCAGATAAACGTACGGAAGACTCCGTGCAAGTCTACCTCCGCGCTATCGGCAGAGTTAAACTACTGAGCGCCACCGAAGAAATCGAACTGGCAAGACGCATAACAAAAGGCGACCAGCTCGCGAAAAAGCGACTGGTGCAGGCCAACCTTCGCCTGGTAGTTAGTGTGGCAAAGAAGTATCAGGGTCGAGGACTGCCATTTCTGGATCTAATTCAGGAAGGTAACCTCGGGCTGATCAGGGCAGCTGAAAAGTTTGATGCTGAAAGAGGATACAAATTCTCTACCTACGCCACCTGGTGGATCCGGCAGGGAATCACCCGAGCTCTAGCTGATAAGTCTCGCACCATCCGCGTTCCTGTGCACATGGTTGAAACCATCAACCAGTTGCGCAAGACAACGCGCAAATTGTCTCAAGAACTAGGGCGTCGCCCCGGGCTTGACGATCTGGCCAAAGCGATGAATTGCAGTTTGACCAAGGTAAAGGAGATTCTGGCTGCAAACCGCACGCCAATTTCTCTTGACACTCCGCTGGGAGAAGATGAAGATAATAGCCTGGCCGACCTGGTGCAGGATGAAACCAGCACTCTTCCAGAAGTGTCCACCACCAGCAGCCTGCTCGCTTCCGATATCCGCGGCGTGCTGTCAACCTTAACTCCCAGAGAACGTGAAATCATCGTCCTGCGATACGGGTTAAAAGATGGCCGCCAGAGAACTCTTGAACAGGTTGGTAAACTCGTGGGAATCACCCGCGAACGTACCAGGCAGATCGAACTCAAGGCGCTTCGTGCTTTGAGAACAACGAATCTGATGGACAAACTGCGAGATTACCTGGAAGAGTAATCGACAGACATATCCGAAGCGCGAAAAAACCGACGCGGCTGCAAAGCCGCGTCTTCCTCTTTTTTTGAGGATCAATTATGTATCAGGCAGCACCCGCGGACCCGATATGCGCACGATATCCAGAATGGATCTCAAGGATTGGCGAGCCATACATTCTGTGTATACTGGTGGCATCGCAGCTTAATTTTCCTTAGTAACGAGGCGGTATCGCCGGCAGTGGCGTATGTTCTGCCGGGTACTCCACGGGAGGTTTCCGTGTCTTTTCAATTTCGCTCTCGTGTAATCGTCACAGGGCAGCTTGTCTTTCGCAGCGGTGCCCGGGTGGAAGCAGAGCACCCCAAACACGAAGATTCTCCTGATCTGTCCGTGATACGAGACATAACAGGATTATGGTATATCTCCGGATCAAGCATGAAACGACTGCTCCGCGCTCGCGCACGGGAGGTGGTGATGGGGCGGATCGGCGAATCCCACGCATGCGATCCATATCACAAGGGCGGTGCTTGCATTCGCACAGGCGACGCAGCCGGGCCCGGCATCCATTTGAAAGAAATGTTGGCTCAGCACAGATGGAGCGACGAACACCTTAAGACAGCCATCGAATACTTTAGCTGCCTGGTGTGCACTCTATTTGGTTCCGAGCTGATGGAAACGCGTGTAGCAGTAGAAGATCTGCGCCCGACCGCCTATGCGCAGTCTCGCTTGAAAGGACGCGACCATACAGAGTCTCTTCAGGGAAAAAACTTTCTCTTTCGGGCGGTGCTGACCGACTGCGAGGGTTGGCAACGAGGCTTATTTCTGGCCGCTCTGTCGCGCTTACAAACAAGACTTCTACGTGTCGGCTGCGGGGGAATGCAGCAACAAGCAGTTGCGACACTAGAAATAACAGATATGCACGCGATCGAATCGGCCCGTGAATACCTTGAAACACTAGACGGAGCAAAGGAGCGCGATGGTCACGACATCAACATGATTGACCTTCAATCATGGCACTCGGCTCTCATAACTCGTCTGCGCGAGGCCGCAACCGCAGCCGAGAGCCAGACCGCCGCCTCCGCGTCATAACCGTTCATCGTTTTATCTGACGGCGAGCCGATTTCGAAACACACAGGCGGTCGTAAACACTTACTCAATAGCTATCGTGTAAGTGATTGCTTTAATCGGCGGCTGAGATCCGCAAGACGACTTCAAGGTACCTTTACGATCAACCGCTGGTGGACGGGCTTTCGCTTCGCCACTCAGGTCAGTGTTAGTTTGGCTTTCTACAGGCCAGGGTATGTCTTGCCTGACGTCTATGGAGCCTCCCATGCATTATCAGGTTGTCCACCCGGGTTCTAATGCCGCTATCCTCGCCAAGCTCGACAAGGGTGAGGTTCTGCGTGCAGAATCGGGCGCCATGGTAGCAAAGACAACAAAGATTAAAGTCCATGGCAAGATGTGGGGTGGCATGTGGAAGGCATTCAAGCGGTCATCGCTGGCCGGCGAGACTTTTTTCTTTCAGGAATTATCAGCCCCTGACGGTGCCGGCGACGTACTGATCGCGCCTGCGGTACCTGGTGATATTAAGATTTTGCCGGTGGAGCGCGGGCAAGACTATTACGTTCAAAACGGCTCTCTGCTGGCAGCATTCCATGACGTAGAGATGGACACTAAAGCCCAAAAACTAACCGCTGGTTTATTCTCCGGTGCAGGCTTCTTCGTATTGCATCTAAAAGGAAGCGGAGCCATCGCGGTAAGTGCCTTCGGTGCAGTCATGGAAATCGACATTCCCCCAAGAGAGCAGTATGTAATAGATAACGGCCATATCGTCGCATGGTCGGGCGACACTTCGTATAAAGTAGTAAAAGCCGGCGCCAATTGGCTTTCAAGCTGGACCAGCGGGGAAGGCCTGGGCTGTGAGTTTACTGGACCTGGAAAAGTCTGGATACAGACACGCAATCCGCGTGGATTTGGTCAATGGGTTCGAAAATTCATTCCTTCAAGTGGTGGCGGACTGCTAGCACTGATCGGATAACTATCGCCTCCAGAGGAAGCCGCCTCAATGTCGAAACAGTTCGAAGCACGCATGTACGAAGCCGGCAGTGCCAATTCCCGGTTAGTAGTCGTCACTGTGGAAACAGGACGCCTGATAATAGACAATTCTCAGGTGCTAAGTCTGGACCACATGGATGTAGAAGTAGCTGGACACGAAGAAGACCGAATTCAGCTGCATGACAGCCAGACGGGCACCGCCATTATGTGCATGGATCGTGCCCATGAGCTGCTGGAAGCGCTTTACGACGCTGATACCTCAGGTCATCTGCGCAAACGGGCATCAGAGATCCAAAAGAAAGTTCGCTCTCTTCCGTGGATGAAAGGAACCTATTGGTTGCGCGTGGCTGGCTGCCTCGTGGCGATTCTAGTCGGTCTTCATTTTATGATCGACGCGATGATTGACATTGCGGCAGACCGCGTTGATCCATCACTTGAGAAGAAAATTGGCGAGTATTGTTTCAACAGCGGAAAGAAGAAATACGATCGTACTTCAGACAACTACAAGCGAATCGAACGAATTGGAAAACGCCTCACAGGTAATCTGAAGAATTGTCCATACCAGTTCAATTTCTATGTTGATGACACCTCTGTAGTCAATGCCTATGCTTTTCCAGGAGGCTTCCTGGTCGTCAATAAAGGGTTAATCGATAAAGCCACGAGCGACGATGAGATTGCCGGAGTAATGGGGCACGAAATCGGTCACGTTATTCACCGCGATACGGTGCACACCATGATGCATTCGGCGGGAGTGCTCTGCTGCGTTGGGATGGTAGCGGGGCTAGGCGGCGATTATGCAAGAGAGATCGCACAGGCGCTTTCAGTGGGAAGATTTCTGGAAGGTCAGAGTTTTTCGCGGGCGAAAGAAGCCAGTTGCGATCTCCTCGGCGCAGATCTGTGTGCACAGAGCGGTTACGATGCGGAAGGTCTGGCTAAATTCTTTCAGAGAATGGAGTCCTCATCTGACGGCACTGACAACAACAAGGTGGTCGAACTCCTTTCTGACCATCCGCTGGACTCAGCGCGTGTTGACGCCATTAAGGCAGAGGTGGAGAAATTGAAGAAAGTGCATCCGGAGTGGTTCGCGACGAAGCATCCACCGGTGCCAGCAGCCCATCCCGCGGTCACCACCGCTGGTGCGCATTCGCCGGGCAAGAAGAAACACTAATTTTTTCAGTATCGCCTGATTCTCTCAACAACGGGCCCATCGCAGAATCTCGGCTAACCAAACAGGTTGAGCTGAGTCACGTTGAACGGGCAGCCAGTCTCCTCTACAAGCAAGTCTTCCTCGCCATGAAGCGCTCCACCTTTTCGAATGTGGAAAACTCTTACGCCTCTTTCAATGGCATTTTTTCCAATCAGATGGCGGCGGTGACAATCCGAGGGGTTCTCCTCTGCGCACATCGCCGCCACTCTATACTTCAGAATTCCTGTTTGAAGTCGGTCCATTCCTTGCTTGAACATCTCTGTGGCAGCAATTAAGTCGTATCGAACAAATCCTTCGGCATCATAAAGCGTTTGGTCGGACGGCTTGCCACCAATTTCCTTTCCGAGAAACAGATACTTGAAACCAGATTTCTGTAACTCGGGTTTTAGCAGTGCACCGGTAAAATGTTTGGCATAACGCGAATAGGGATTACTGCGCACATCAACAACCACCTCAATGTCGTGCATTGAGAGCAGCGACAAAAAGGCTTCAAAGCTGTAGTTCGAATGTCCGATCGTGTATAGAACCGGCTCCATCGCTCAATACTCAAAACGACCGTGCGCCCGTTCAAACCCGCGCTATCCGGCTTGATAGTGATATTCTCGCATTCTACTTCGTTGAAATAGTGATCGCTTCTTTGAGTTTCTCTGCCAGCGCTTTCAATGCGGCATCGACATCAGAACCGACATGCACTCTCAGCAATCGTCTGTTACGCGATGAAAGCGCCTGGAAGTCGCCCAGAGCCTGAGCTTCCTTGAGAATTCCGAAGGTGAATTTCTCTGCGGGAATCGCGACGTCTTGCGCATCGTCTGATGTGAGTTGCAGGAATACGCCAGCGTTCGGACCTCCTTTGTGCAACTGACCGGTGGAGTGCAAAAATCGCGGACCGAAGCCCACTGTGGTAGCCACTTTATAGTGGAGCATTACTTGATCTCGTAGCTGCTGAAGTTTCTGTTCAAATTCGCTACAGCATTCTATGTATGCGTTAATCGCAAAATAATCGCCTTCATTAATCTGAGAGAGCAACCCCGCAAGCAGTTCTGTTGAGTTCTTCCGCCCAGCCAACTTCTGCGCATTTGCCTCATCAGCGTAGAATTTCATTTCGCCGTCATCATGAAGCAAAGTGTTTTGGGGCAAAGACCCGCTTTCAGCATATTTCTTCAGGTAGTCTTTGGTGAAGTCTTTGCTTTCCTGGACATTCGGTTGATTGAAAGCATTGATTCCTAGAATACTTCCGGCTGTGGCGGTCGCCACTTCCCATCGGAAGAACTCCGAACCGAGTTCAAGCATTTCCTTCATATCAATCCGTACTACAGGATGTCCCGCTTGCTCGAGTGCATCAATCTTGCGGTCTTGTGCTGGATCGGCCGCGTTGGACAAACGCACATAGACAAACAAGCGATCGTTGCCGTAATCGGCGGGAGTACCGGTAGTCTCTGCCGCAACGGGGATTAGCCCTTTGCCCTCTTTGCCCGTGCTCTCGGCAATGAGCTGCTCAAGCCATGTGCCAAGGCTGTGGATCCCCGGAGAAGTCGTGATGGTAACTTTGTCTCGCTTGGCGTCCCGAGCCAGAACTCCCATGATGGTGCCGAGGAAAACACCGGGATTCTTTTCAGGATCCGTTTCCCGACACTCTTTCACCATTATGTCGGCAACTTTCAGCAACTGCTTCGTGTCAATGCCCATGACCGATGCCGGTACCAATCCAAAATGCGACAGTGCGGAGAACCGCCCCCCAATACTCGGTTTACCGTGGAAAATTCGCAAGAACTTCCAATCTTTAGCCCGTTTTTCCATTGAAGAATCGGGGTCGGTAATTGCAATGAAGTGGTCGCCAACTTTGTCGCCCACTACTTTGCGCGTTTCTTCATAGAAATATTCACAAAGCACATTGGGCTCAGTGGTACCGCCTGATTTGCTTGCAACAATAAAGACTGTGGTCGCCGGATCAATTTGACCGCGGACGCTGGACACCCGGGCGGGCACCACCGAGTCTAGCACCAGCATTTTGGGAAAGCCTTCGGCACTGCCGAACGTGGTACGCATCACTTCCACGCAAAGACTGCTTCCACCCATGCCTAAAAGTACGGCGGATTTGAAACCTTTCTCGTTCACCAGCTGGGCAATAGCAGCAAATTCATCGAGCTTTTGTTGTTCATCGGCAACAATGTCTAACCAGCCAAGCCATTGACCTTCGTCATTTCCAGACCACAAAGCGGCATCTTTACGCCAGAGACGATCTACGAATTCCTTCCGGCGCAACTCAGAGAGTTCTTTTAAGAAACCATCGCGGTAAGAGCCTAGCGCACAGGTAAGGTTGCCGGTGCGAAACGCTTGAACTACTCCGCCTTCTGCTCCGTTTGCCATTTTCGTTATTCCTCAAGCCAATGCGGCACACTCGCAACAACCCGGGCGGTTGCCAGCAAGGCAATGTGCCTTAGTCCAGATGGCGTAAAGTATATCCGAACCATGTCGCATTCCGGGAATCAGCAACGCATCCTAATCTTGAAAGAATAATTGGAAAGGTTCGGCGCGGGAATGCCGACTAAAGATAAAGGGAATATGTGCGATTCCCAAACGCCAATGTCAAGCGCGCTCGTCTGGTAAACTACCCCCAGTTTTGCCGGATTTAGTGTCGAGTCCGCCACTTTGGAGGTTTAGATGGCCGAGACCATTCAACTCATGCGTCAAGTTGCAGTGAAAGCAA
>JAKFUT010000213.1 GCA_021732565.1 Candidatus Obscuribacterales bacterium | reverse complement strand
CTCTGTCCAATAGCCTTAGCGGTACATTGTACCGGGTGCCCACTGGTAAAATTCTGCCCGGCAAAGACAATTCTTGGCGATTACGGCAAGGTTGAGCCACCGTCTGAGCAATCTAAAGCAGCTAAGGGTGATAAATCTGACGATTCTGCTGAAAAGGGACCGTAAACGCGACGCGACGCTCCGTTTCAGTGTGCCGACAACACAGAAACGGAGCTTCACTCAGGAACACTCTCTTCGCTCAGATTCTTACAGAGCTCAAGGTCTGAATTGTGCTACGTCCTCACACAGGTCGTCGCTCAGATTGCCAAACGAACCCATCGCCAATTACGATAATATTCACGGCTCTATCGGGAGAGCTTGTGCCAGTACATACATCCCACCCGGGCGTTGAACAGGCAGTCATATAGCCAGCTGAGGACTGCCGCCGCCGCCGCCAGGCAGATCGAGTGAGCACGGCAATGGCGGCGACCAAAGGAAATCTGGATTGATTCCCGGGTTAAGATGAGGGCGAGAGTCTACTAAACGTTCAAAATGTCCAGCTCTTCTTCCGCCACCAATAGACCTTTCTGAATATATATTGGTTTGGTTAATTGCCGCAAGCGACCGATCTGTGTTGAGAAGACCACGGAAACGACCAGGCAATAAATGCCGCAACAGAGCACAGTAAAATTGAAGCCGAAGCGATCTGCGATCAGTCCTGCAACTAAACTACCGAGCGGAGCCGTACCCATGAACGCCATGGCAAAGAAGCTCATCACTCGCCCCCGTTTGCTTTCTTCAATAATTGATTGAAGAATTGTGGCAGACGCCGACATTTGAACCATTACCGAGGCGCCCACAAAAAAGAGTGCCACTGCCGCAAAGATAAAATTGTGCGCAAACGATAAAGCAATCAACGAGGCGGAGAACAAGTAAGCCGACACAACAATCCAATTACCCAGACCGACTATCTGTGCTCGCTTAGCAAGCATAAGCGTTCCTATTAATGAACCCGTCGCTGACGCTGACATCAAATAGCCCAGAGTATTCGCATTGCCACCAATCTGCTTAACAAAAACAGGAAGAAGTAGTGCAAATGCCATACCTCCAAGGCCCAGGGCGGCGACGAGCAAAATGAGCGCTCGTACAGGAACAGTTTTCCAGGTGTATGCCAATCCATCTTTGAACTCTGAAAATACGCTGCCCCGCGCCTCTTTCGATGGATCAAAGTTGCCTTTGATCAGAAGTAGCGCTCCAATTACGGCAATGTAACTGAGAGAGTTAAGGAGAAAACAGAAGCCTTCGCCGACCGACGCAACGATGAACCCCGCAATCGCAGGTCCGATCAGCCTGGTCACATTCATTAAAGTGGAATTCATAGCAATTGCCTGCGGCAGATCAGCTTTATTCTCCACAAGTCCAACGACAAAGGCCGAACGAGTCGGCATGTCGAAAGCATTTAAAATGCCCGCAACTAATCCCAAACAAATAAGCTGCCAAATTTGTACCTGATGCGTCAACGCGAGAAAAGCCAGCACCGCTGCCTGCACCATCATCAAAAACTGCGTAACGATAATTATCTTGTGTCGATTAAACCGATCGGCCACAACGCCCGCAAATGGCATAATCACCAGCGCTGGTAATTGAGACGCCACCCCGACAACAGCCAGCCAGAAGGGCGATTTTGTCAATGAGAAAACCAACCAACTGAGCGCTACCTGTTGCATCCACGTTCCAATCAGGGAAACAAGCTGTCCACCGAAATAAAGCGAATACTTGCGACTAGCAAAAACGCTAAAGATTCCGCGATTTTTCTCTTTTGCGGATTTTTGCTGCGGCACTGTTGACATGTTTCAAAACCTACTAAACGCACTGGATTGTCAGGTAGACGCCTCCCAAAGTTATTTGTTCTGCGCTGGTGGCTTGGTTAACTCCCCAATGACTAGTATTGCATGGACTCCCTGGTTGCTAACAGGTAAAGAAGCGGGCTCAAGTCGCGACAACCGAAGACTCGAATGATCTCTGGAAGAAGCACAAACAGTGCGAAATGTTCCCTCATTCGCTTTGAATGTTCCCGAAGGCACCCCGGAACTGAACCCGATCAGCGCGTTGCAATCACTTTAGTAAAATCTTATATCACTTGCGGTATCAATCTTGTACCTCATCAGCTTGAATTCCATAGGGGTAGGCGACTATGGCTTTCGGGTCCAGTAACTAAGGGGGTCTAACTTGACCATAATAAGAGTCTCCGCCATCTGCATTGTTTCGATCTGTTTTGTTATCAATTTCTCGTCGGCGGTGGGTGCTAGCGAACAGCGCCTCCGCGAATCCGCAGCCAAACCCATCGTAATTGCGCATCGCGGTGCAAGTGGATATCGGCCCGAACACACCCTTGCTGCTTACGAACTGGCAATTGAATTAGGTGCCGATTATGTTGAACCAGATCTTGTACCATCCAAAGATGGAATGCTAGTTGCCCGGCACGAGAATGAGATATCCGGCACCACGGATGTTTCAGCTCACCCGGAGTTTGCCTCACGGCGGGCAAAGAAAACCATTGACGGCAAGTCGATGGAAGGCTGGTTTACAGAAGACTTTACACTGGCTGAATTAAAGACACTGCGTGCCCGAGAACGAATGCCCGCCGTTCGCCAACACAACACAATCTATAACGATCGCTACCCAATTCCAACCTTTCAAGAAATCATAGATCTCGTGAAGAGAAAGGAGGGTGAGTTACACAAGCAAATCGGTATTTACCCCGAAGTTAAACATCCGACTTACTTCGCCAGCATCGGATTGGCGAATGTGGCACCGCTGGTGGAAGTACTCAATCGAAATGGATACAACAAACCGTCATCACCAATTTTTATTCAGTGCTTCGAGACTGCAACGCTTAAGCAGCTCAAGAAAATGACGAAAGTCAATTTGGTTCAATTACTTGCGGATGACGAACTCCCTTACGATCTGGTTGCGAAAAATGACCCGCGGAAGGTCGAAGACCTCGTCAATTCGACAGGATTAGCAGAGATAGCCACATATGCGCAGGGCATTGGCCCCAGCAAAAACCTGCTCGTGGGAAGAGACAGTTCGGGAAAGCTCGGCAAGCCGACAACACTCGTTTCCGACGCCCACAAGAACGGGTTGGTAGTGCATCCCTGGACATTCCGAAATGAGAATCAATTCCTGCCCGCAAACTATCGCTCGAACGATCAAAACAATGATAGCTCAAGCGCGCAGTATGGTAACGCTTTCGCCGAGTACAAGTTGTATTACGACCTCGGGGTGGACGGAGTTTTTAGCGAGAATCCCGATACCGCCATTGAGGCTCGTTAGTGCCGCGCTCAGTCGAAGATAGCATTCCATGTTCTTCTAAAGGCATCGGCTACACCAAGCTCAGCTTGAGCTCCTGCTCCACTTACCTTGTTCCCGGCGTAACCAATGACGGTGGAAGCGATCCCTTCTAAACTCAACAAGTCTCCGGCATTCGAAAACATGTTGGAGATATTACGGAGCCCACCAATATCCGCTGCTCCATCGCGAATACGTATGATGTAGGTATCATTTCCCCGTGTACGTTGAGCCAGCATTGCCATTGCAGCATCCCGTTGCACTACTTCTTTCAACGCTTGAACTGGATTTTCAATTTCCAGCTCAATGTCTTTTGGGGTCATCGAAGCATCCATTTTAATCGTGGCGCCACGCAGAGCTCCCGACGACGCAATTGTAATGGTACGCCCGCCTTTGTGATCTGCGGCGCTGAGTTTGAAAGAGTTCACATAGATGGGAAGCCTTCGACGATAGATGAGGTCTGCAACGTCGGGCAGATTTCGAATGGATAGTCCCCTTATATTTGAAATCGAAATGTCATTGTGGTCGGGCTTGATTTTGAACGAAATCTGCTTGTCGATCCGCACAGTCAGGCCCTCAATCGAAAGATTGCTCGCCTCTTTCCGTTCGATGGTTACCTGATCGCCTTTCTTCTCAACGGATACCACTCCCTTCAACGCATTGTATAAGACCGGGTCCAGATCATGACCAAAGAACCCTTCGACAACCTTCGCAACTTTGTCCGGATCCTCACCCTTCACAGTCAATTTGAAATCAACCTTTTTCGGATCTCCCTCCATGGCCTGGCGCGGGTTGAACACCAGTTCCAGGGGCAGCCGGCCACCTTTGTTTATAACGAAATTCATCGCTACATTTCCTGCTCGATCCACCGCTACAGGCTGCATGTTCGGGCCAACTTTAATGGAAACAGATTCAATTATGCCATCGGCCTTTACCGAAGCAGTTCGGTTACCATGTTTGTCTGGCTCGCTCAGCGACAATTCCTTAATCGAAATCTCGATCGGATTTTTCATTCCGAGCGATGCCGCCAGATCTCCGGGAAGAGGCATCTTTATCCGAGCACCGACAATATCCTTGATCTCGATTTTTCGACCATCGGCCACCAGTCGTGCCCGCACCGTCCTATCCCACTCGATCGGAATGCCACCCAATGAACGAAGATCTCCCCCTTGAGAGGTAATAGTGAGGCGATCACCATCTCTTTCGACGCCCTTGAGCCCACGAAGCAAACCCGCAAGAGATCTATCCATGAAGATCTCTGCAACCTTTTCCGCCAGCCTGCCAGCATCTTTTCGCTCAGTGCCTATCCATTGTTTTACATCACCGTAAAGCGTTCCCAGAGGTGTCTCTCTCTTATTACCAAGCGGAATATCCATCGGTTTAATCAGTGAATTGGCGACCACTGCGGCGCTGCCATTGACTAAGCTTCCGCCAAACTGACCTAGCCTGTTCAGAACTGAAGCATTACCCGATGGTCGCGGTGTAGGCGGCGCGCCTTCCAGTTTGGGCACCGCCCTTAATGTCAGATTTCCATTTCGATCTTCAACCAGCGTAAATGCAACTTCTTTAATACTCAGTCGAACACCAGACACCTCAACAGTCAGCCCTGTAATGTTCGCTAGCGTGATTCTGCTTTGATCCCTTGGATCAATTTTCAGCTCGCCGTTTACATTCGTAAGAGAGAGCTTGATAGGGCGACCTTCTGCAACTACAGTAAATGATGCGTTGCCCTCTAACTTCAGTTTATTTCCATCAAGAGCAAAAGACTTAACTCCCACTGCGGTGCTCTCTGCCAGGCGAAGTCCCGGAATGGCTTGCAACATCTGAATGAAACTATCTGACGAAAGTCTGATGAGGTGGTGGTCTGCTTCAATTTTCCCGACTTTTGGCATGCGCGAAACTATGGTAGACGTGTACCCCGCAGCATCGCCAGCTCGTCGTAATTGTTCTAAATACGAAGCAACACGCCGAATCTCCGTCGCCTCATACTGATGGCGCCCGGCACTCCTGGTGTCATTCAGCTGTCCGCAGAGTAGCGCTACTCTATCGTGATTAATCGCCAGAGCAGTATCCCCGGGCTTATACAATTTCTCCTGATGCACAATTGCGTGCTGATAACTGGCACGAGCAGCCCGCGTTAAACCCAGTGTTTCATAGGTGTGGCCAAGTCGTTCATGCACCAGAATCAAGTCGCGCGTATCGGGAGCACTGCCGTTCAATTCCCACCTTCCGGATTTGAGACTGAACGCTCTATATTGTCCATCGTTAGAACGCAGTCGTATTGCATCGATTACGTTTCCCGTCATATGCCATATCGTGCCGTCGGAAAGCTTGCGTTCTATTGTCGCCACGCGCCCCGAACCAGCTACGAAAGTACGCCTTTCATAGGTGCCATCCGGCTTTTCGTCGTAGCATGAACGCTTATTGCGATCGAGGGTGAATATTCGCCCGCCACCACAGTATTCGGTACGTTGACCACCGGTCTGGTCTGTTTGTATGATGCTCCCGTTGCGGGAAATTTCAACTGTGAACTTGCGACTTGAATTATCGCCCTCTTTGCTCCAAGATTTACCACCATCGGCGGTGACCAGAACGGTTTTGTCAGGCAGAACACTGCGGCTCATCTTACCGGTTTCATCATAGGTAAACACCGCTTCTTTGCCATTGGCGCAGACAATTTTGATGAAGCGCCCATCCGTACCAGCCTCAATCGTCGCACCGTCAAGCAGCCGGGTTGTAGCCCGACCAATGGCAGTCTCGACTCGAAAGGACCCGGTCGCGCTTACATTAACCCTCAACTGTTCTATCTTTCCACTCTTATCGTGAGACCAGCTAGTTCCATCGGTGGTGCTCAAAGTACCAGAAGCATCAGTCACCTTGTTCAACTTACCAGAACCATCATATTCAAACCGCCTCCATGCTCCGCGAGCATCAATAGTGGCAGTGATCTGCCCCTTGTCGTTCAATGTCTGCCAGGAGCCGTCCGGGTTTTGACGATCTAGCCGTTTTCCAGTTCGATTGGTGGTTTCCTGCCACCCGTCCACTCTATAGACACGAGAGTAGTCACTGCCGATTTCCCGATGACTGCCATCGGCCAACACTTCCAGACGCCCGGACCAACGATGGTTTGCGCCCTCCTGCTGCCAGACATTGTTGGCACCTCGATTCCAGATACCGCCGTTGGGGTGACGCACCTTGTTCGGTTCCCCTTTTGCATCGTATTCAAAGCTCCGCACCAAGCCGTCAACATAGGTGATAGAACGAGCCCGCCCTGCTCCATCAAACTCAACGCTCACACCATCGTTTCGGTGAACAAACTTCCTTCCGCTCAGCTCAACGGTCAGATTACCGCTGCGGTCAACAGAACAACTTCCAGTTCGCTCCTCACCACCACCGGTGCCAGCCCACTTCTTGCCGTCTATGCTTGTGAACACATCGCCGTTCGGTTGCGTAATTGAAGACAACCGGTTTCCTGTATAACCAAATTTGCGAACACTGCCCTTTGGATCAATGGATTCGCTAACACGGCCGGCCTGATCATAAGAGACTTGCGCACCAGTGGCGGTTCGACGAGAACGCACCGTTCCGTATCCGTCTAGAACGCTGACGCTGCCATCGAGTTCTCGCTGCACAACCTTGCCATCATCATGCCGGAAGCGATAGACGCCGTTGCGATCTATTTCAATACCGGCGGTGATTACATCACTGGAACCTTGCAGACGAAACTGTTTTCCGTCCGCGGAAATGAATGTAGCGCCGCCGGATTCGCGAATGCTCAGAATCTTTCCACCGGTACCGCGATTAAATTCCCTCCAATCGCCATTGGGCAGGTTCACACGAACTATATTGCCCGCAGTGTCTCTAGTGACCTTTGTGCGATCGGCCAGGGTTTCGACTTGCTCCGTCATCTGCCCGCGCACGTCGTAAGCGTATTGAGTGGGCGCTTCCCCTGGTACAAACCGATAGAGAACCTTGCCCGATTTATCTTTTACTAGCTGGCCATGATCCAGCCGGTTCAAAAAGACCTTGTCTGAAGTAGTTGTTTGAAGTGTGCCATCCGCTAAGAACCTCAGCTCCCCGGAGAATGTCTGCTTGCCGGAGATCCAGGTCTTGCCACCGTCTGTAGTGGTCCAATCGCGACCGTTTTTGAACTTTGTAATTTCACCGCTGTCGTTATACTCAGCGCGCATTTCAGCACCTCCGCTTTTGCGAACGAAGAGAACACGCCCATCCTTCGTAGCGACAACAGATCCGTCACTCCTCGTAAGGGTGCGTGTGCCCTCAGTTCCGACCAGCCTTTGGGAACCATCACATCCTACAAATACGTCTCCTCTCCATTTCGTCTTTTCATCTCTAGTGGACCAATTGACACCATCTAAGGTGGAGAGAGTCTTATCCCATTTGATCGCGGCGCGCTCCGCGCGGCCGCTCCACTTTCCTTCACTCATCTCGATTACTCGACTGGCCCCGTTGTACCTGTATTGGCGAGCCGTTCCATCCGGATGCCAGACCTCGCTAATGCGACCTTGTGAATCTTTGACTACCGTTGAACCATCTTTGCGTTGCTCTAAGTCGCAAGTACCGTTTCTATCGCTAACCCTGCGCACACCATCAATGCGGGTAACGGTGGTGCGCTCTGGTTCTGCCGTTTTGTCCTTGATGGAGCCATCGGATAGAATTTCAATTTCTGCATTAAGAGTTTGTTCGGTTTGCGAATTTTTCCAGGATTTACCATCCGCTGAAGTCCAATTGCTTCCATCGGAATGAGTAATAGAATTTAGCCTTCCGTCCTCAGCGTATCCAAAATTGGTCCTTCGCCCGAATTTATCAGATACAGCAACAATGCAAGAGCGGGAATCAGTGCAAATGATTGAACCGTCCGGACGAGTTGTAGTGCTGGATTTGTCATTTCGCTCAACTTTGTAAGTGCCATCAAGAGCAATCGAGCGCACCTCTTGCCTCACCTCGCTGGCACCTTTACGGTTCCAGTTTTTTCCATCACTACTCTCCCATAATGAACCATCGGGTTCTTTGACCGAGGAGAGCCTGCTGGCGACATAGGCAAATTCTCTGGAGCGACCATCAACACCGGTATGTGTTTGCACTCGTCCCGATGTATCAAACCATATTATCGAACCGTCAGCGCACTTCCGTTCCCTGATGCGCGTTCCCTCTAGCTGCTCCACTGAGCCATCGACATTGAGGCGAAAAGACTTGCGGTCTGCCTGCCTGAATGTAACAGTGCCGTCGCGTGTCAGTTCTACCTCGCCCGTTATGGATCTGCCGTCGGTGGAGTGATTGAAGGTCTTCCCATCCATTGATTCCCAACGACTGCCGTCAGACATCTGAATGCCTGATAGTTTGCCACCTTCACCAAGATGGAGGTGCCTGAAGTTTCCGTCGGGCGGATAGACCTCCAGCAACCGTTTCCCCGCATCTACAACGGTAATGAAACCGTCCCGACCGTACTCGGTGGTCGTTAGTAATTCTCCTCCGGTTGAATAATCGCTGCGAATAAATGTTCCATCTGGTTTGCGTTCCTGCAAAATGTGATCTCGTTTATCGGTAACGCGCCAGCTACCATCAAGCCGCGACCGGTGCGTAACACCGGTCTTCTCCTCAAATCGTTCGAGAACACCATCACGCGAAATATTTATGGTGCCCTTCCAATCACCGTGCTGCCGACCGAAAAATTCGGGGATATGATGCCAGTTCCTGCCGTCTGTCGTTGTCCAGGTTCCATCACTGGTTCTGTAACGGTTGACCTTACCGTCCTCACCATAACCAAAAGCCGTGGTATCGCCCCCAAAGCGAACTATCTTCATTATGCGACCGTCCTTGTCGCGTCTGAGCGAAGGAGTGGCAGTTCGCTGCTCGAGAGTAGAACCGTCTTCGTAGGTTACAACAACAGTTCCGTCATCACGTTTTTCAGTTTTCTTCTCCACGCCAGGATCCTTGTCTTCGGGATGCAAATCCAAGTCGTCATTTTCATCGCCCGTTGACTCCGCCGTCTGTACCAGGCTCAAAACTTGACGCAACCCTTCAATATAGTTCTCTGTAGTGAGACCTTCCTCAACTCGTTCTATAAGTGTGAAAAATGCCGTTGATGCATCCTGCAACAATGCCGGAACAGCCCGAGACAATGACTCCCCACCTTCACCTTCGTCGACTTCGATGTCTTCGATGTCTTCATACAAAAAATCGTCGAGCTCCGTGATGCTCGCATCTTCACTCATCATTCCACCGTTTAACTAATTTGTCTAAAGTGACATCAGTATCTACAAGGAATTGCCAATGATTCGACAAATAATAGAAAAGCGAGCAAACATTTCGCGTCAGTTTATTTGCTCCTATTCGCCGTCGCAAACGGGAGAATGAGGCGCAGAGCCATTGTGCACTCGTCGAGAAGTTACAAAGACAATTGTAGTAACTGCAGTGGCGACTCCATCGTGACAAGCCGCTCGGTCCGCGTCAGAGCCAGTCAGCAAGCTGCACTTGAAGAAAGCACCAGAATCTAAGTGCGTCCAATTTGCAAATTATGTTCAGTCGTACCATGCATATGAGATGTGATCAACTCACGCTCAACTGCACCACTGGCAAAGAACCTGAGTGTTCAAGAATCGCGGTAGCGAAGTCTGTTTCCCGCAGGTCGTCCATTCCGTAAGCCTCAATAGAAGGCGTTTAGTGGTGACGAGGCTCAGCCGGAGAGTGAGCGTTACGTGAGAAGAAGAGAGCGATCACTTCCGTTTGAAGTTCCCACCCGAAACGTAGACTACCAGACAATTATTACAAAATACTTACGGTTTTCAATTTCTCATGAAAACAGAAGCGAGGAAGCGGCGTTTCTCAGTTCTGTATGCCCCATCTTCGAGACGATCGGATACACTTTCCACCCGAGGGGCAGCTGAAAGAGGGCAGAAAGGTGTCAGGTGATTACGAAGATAGCATCGCCATCGTCGGGGGCGGAATAACAGGACTATTTTGCGCCTGGGTCTTGAAACAGCAAGGTCACAACGTCGTTCTTTATGAGAGTTCGGACCGTCTCGGCGGGCGCATTCGCACCGTCCGACTAGACTCCAGTAACAACTCTCTTGAAAGTGAGTGGACTCCAGATAAACTCGAATTTTATGTCGAGTTTGGCCCGATGCGCATTGAACTTAATCTGCAACTGTTAGTCCGAGCGCTCCTCGATCGACTGGACATAACGAAGGATCAATCGAAAAAGAGTTATCTAGTCGATTTTCCGGCATTCTCATCGTCCGATTCGGCCCGGGCGCCGCAGTATGATCTACCAGCGGATGAGCAAGGTAAATCCCCCATAGAACTGTTTGTGCTCGCGCTTTCTCGAATAATCGGCCGTTTGTGTATCAGCGAGGACGGTCTGGCAGACGCCCGGGAGCTGGAGCAAACGCGAAAAACTATACAGAAGCAAAATAGCCTGATGCATGAAATTGCCATTGCGGTGGCTACCGGTCAGCCGGAGGAGCCAATTCTGAGCAAATGGATGAAAGAACGCCTCACTGAAAATGACTACTGGATTATTCAAACACGAGGCTACATCGGCGAGGCACCGCTGTACACACTCGGTTTCTGGAATTTGCTCAGCGACGTATTGAGCCACAATGCCTTATCAAAATTGAGGGATCTGGGGAGCTTCTATCATATGCCGCCAGAGAACCCCAACGCCGCAGAATGGCTCGTCTGGTCGCTACGCGGATTTGCTATCAGCGACAAACTACAGGGCATCTTTGGCGGGATGGAAAACATCGTCGAGCAGATGTTAGCCGATGTTTCACAACTGCGTGAGCTTCAGAACTCCGGATCAATCAAATACAATCACCGGCTGCAGCAACTGAAAAGGATCGGCGGCTTATGGGAGCTGGAGTTTCAAACCACCGGTGGTGCCAGTAAATTGGCAAATCGGCACAAACATGTGGTACTGACGCTGCCAAAGAGTCCGCTAGAAAAATTGATCAGGAACAGCTTCGACGACCTCCATTCTCTGGAGCCTGAAATTACAAAGTTGGTGGACTCAGCCTTCGGATTTCCGATGGTAAAAACGTTTGCCGTAGTCGATAACCGTTGGTGGGAAGAAGACTACCGAGCCAATATGTTTGCATCCGACATTCCCATCCGCGAATTGCATTATTGGAAAGGGCTAACCAGAAGCCTGGCCGATGGACGAAAGCAAACCAGCAAGCGCGGGCTGTTAATGGCTTATACAGACAGGCCCGCCACTGCTTTCTGGGCAAATTACGTCAACCCCGGCGAGCAAGACGAAGAAGCGACTTTCAAAACCGGCGGGCGTCAACATCCACGCCTCAAAGAGAAGATTGCTCACTACATCTCCCAAATTTCCCGTACCAACGAAAAACACAACAGTCAGAGTCAATCCCGTGATCGCCACGATGAAAAATCGCGAGCCAGCGACTTCGGCATGGAAGAAATTTCATGGTATGGAATTCGTGATTGGGGACGCGATCCTTATGGCGCAGCAAACCATGCCTGGAGACCAGAAAGAAAGTTCTGGGTGGTGATGCGGCGACTGGCCGAGGTCGGTGGAACATCAGGCCTTCATGTTTGTGGAGAAGCATTTTCCGACTATCACGGATTTATGGAAGGCTCGATGCGCTCGGCAGTTTATACATTACATAGAATACTAAGCCGCTATAAGCCGAACGAACGGCTCAGATGGCTAGACGAGGTGCTTCCAGAACTTCAGAAAGACAAATCTGGCGAACGCTACTTCAACAATTTGTCTGATTGGACCAGGAGATTGGATGCAGTTGGAGCACAAGAAGAGTTCGAGTGTGTCGAATATCCAGAAACAGCAAATTTGCGCGTACACGTGAATGAGGACGAGGGCGCAGAAGTAATGCTGCTTCGGTTGAAAGACTGGCAAAACGTTGAAGACCGACTTAACTCAGTCAGTCTGAGCCATTCTTACAAGGCAGATCTCTGGTATCAAACCACCCGCAAGCACCGCCTCGCCACCGCAAAACATGATGGAAGAAGCATCTTCACTATCGCAGAAGTACCAATTGAGAACAAGAACGCCCACGATTTTGTCTTAGCCGTGCGCGAAAAAATTGATAGTTATTTTTCTTATTGGTTCAAGAAAGTGCAATTTCCTGAGCCATCACGCGGCAACAGGCCGCTCAGTTCGCATCCCGATCGACTGCCAACTCATACACGCCCCACTCGTTACGATATCTCTCTTAGTGTGGATGATGAAAGAAGATCTTTTTCCGCCAAGAGTCGAATCAAAATTCACATTACACGGTCGACAAGGGAAATTGTGTTGAATGCTGTCGACTTACGGATCAAAGAAGCGTACCTGAATCACCGCCTGGATGGTCAGATGCTGAACACCGCACCAAGGATAATTGTTTGCGGCGAACGACTGGTGCTGCGCTTTGAGGAAAAGCTGGAAGCGGGTGACGCCGAACTCTTTGTGGAGTATGGAGGAGACATCCGGTCGGACAATTCTCCAGGGCTGTGCAAAGCATCTTATATTGATACCGATGGAAGACGACAGTTCGTAATCGGTACCCGGTCGATGCCCGATTACTCAAGTTACGCAAGAAGAGTATTTCCCTGTTGGGATGAACCGGAATACACTGCACCGTTTAATTTTACCCTCGAAATTAAGGAAGAGTTCGCAGCGTTTTCCAACATTGCAGAACTGGAGACCTCCATACCGATATCTGAGGGAATGAAGCGCATAACTTTTGGGGAAACCAGTTCGATTTCAGCGCATCTGATCGAATTCGCCTTTGGCACCACAGATGATGACAGCGTAACGACCATGGCTGATATGCGAAACAGGCTAGCGATCAGCGAACAGCGCGAACAACGTGACAGGGATACCAATCGACAAGAGCGAGATCGGCTGAAGGAACCGCGCAAAAGTACGCATTGCGACCGAGAGACCGATGAGGAAGGTGACATCAATCACCGAGTTGATCAAGGCGAGGATGATAGCCTAAAGGCGTCGCAAAACGCATCAAGTTCCCTGAGCCGATCACACTCCTCGAAAGCACGCCCCTGCGAGATGAACGAGTCGGACAAGGAAGATGAGTTCGCAAGCGAGCCGGCAGATGGCGGTACATCAGGGCGAGCCCATCGCAAGCCTCAATCAAAAGAAAAAATTCAGGGCAAGCAAAAGACACATATTAAGCACAAGGCAAAAACAAAGAGCGAACTAGCGGAGAACGAGGAAAATGAGATAGCGGCCCCATTGAACGAGAACAGTGCGGAACAGTCGGGCAACAATAATGATGAACCTGATGAGCGAGAGGATACGGAAGAAAATTCTCAGTCGTCGATCATGAATCGCTGTTTTCAGGGAGAGGGAATACCCGTTATTTGTGTCCGCAACATTGAAGGGGCGGTGAGTCTTTCCCAGTCAATATTTTCATATTCTTCCCTTCCTGACAGTTTGCACGAACCTTTGAGAATTCCACTGTCCTATCGGTACATAGATGCAAAAGGAAAAACCGACGAAACGACCTACATAATGGACGAACGCAACTGCACTCTACCCCTGGAAGCGGGTTCACAACTTGTGTTTCTGAACGCACATGGAAAGGGAGTGTATAAAACACGATACGATGAGAGCTTTAAATTAGATCTCGACAATATCTTGCAAGACCACGGAGAATTCTTACGTTTTCTCACAGACGTGTGGTCAATGGTTATAGCGGGAGACCCGTCATATCGGCTCGAGACTTATATGGAATTCCTTCACAAATTCCGATCGCAGACCGACAAGCCAGTCTGGTCATTCATCATCTCAACCATGTCATGCCTCAATCTAATAATTGACAATGAAATGCGCGAATCATTTGCAGCACAAGTTCAACGTCTACTGGAAGATGTTTATGATCGATTCGTGCCGAAAAATGCGGAGAGAGAATATCCCATCGCAAATACCGCGGGCGAAGACCAAGAGAGAGAGAGAAATGGCATTGTGCTAGAGGCCATGGCTATTCTCGGCAATAGTATCGAAGCGCAAACACGGGCGACAAAATGGTTCGACGAATATCGAAACGGCATGCACATTGATCCATTCCTGGTGGCGCCGGTACTGAATATAGTGGCGTTTTCACAACGCGCAGATGACCTTGCTGCAGCGACTACAACATATGAATACGTGCTCGGGTTGCATTACCAGGCTAAGAAATGGTCCAAACAAGATGCTGATACGCTGCGCACGTCATTGTCTTACTTCAGGCACCCACAGTTGATCAAAAGAACGCTCGATTCTTGTCTCACCCCGGAAGTGGATACGCAGGACGCAGAAAACCTTATCCGAGCGATAATGTCGACGCCCCGGGGCCGTGGGCACGCGTGGGACTTCATTATGTCCATCTGGCCTGCTGCGGGATCGGCTGAGGGAGATAATTTCACCGGGCTCACATTGGCAAACCTGGTCGAAGCAATTCCGAACCTTATAGTTGAAAGCGGTGGCAGTATCGACGTACTGACAGTACACGCAGACAAATTCGAAAAGGAGCTGAAAGATTTCTTCGCGGTTCATAGACAAGAGCTGTCATTGCCAGAAAAGACTCTCGAGGACTACTGGCAAAAGCTCGCCATTGTGCATTCATTCAAGATCAGGGAGTACGAAAATTTGCGAAAACTTTTCGAGCCCCGAGCCTTTAGTAATGAGCTGGTGGAAGACGCCTACCCCATCTGACCGTTTGGTGCAGTCGGGACGAACTCAACAAAATAGTACTTCCGCAGAAGGTTTCTTCACACCGATGCTCGGCGGCTATTGCTGCGTCGAGTTGGTCAAGTCTCCGTTGATCAACAGCGGTTGAACCATCGAATGGATGTCACCAAAATTTGACCTGTTGCTACAGCGCCGGTATTCCAATCTCCGTGGTCAATAATTCCTCTTCTGGTTTTCGCACGGAAAAAGACATAGTTTTATCCAGAACGAGTGCCAGAATTGTCGTGACCACAAACGTGTAGGAAGCAACAACAAGAACAGAAAGCGCCTGTATACCAAGCAGATACCAATTGCCGAAGATCAAACCATTACTGCCTGCGGGATTGATCGATACATCCGCAAATATGCCAGTGGCAAGAGCGCCCCAGGTGCCGGCAACTCCGTGACTAGCAAACACATCCAAACGATCATCTATTCCTTTTCCCGCGACAAAGTCAACACTCCAAAAAGCGAGTGCTGCCCCGACAGCGCCGATCAAAATCGCAGGCAATACAGACACATAACCGCATGCCGGTGTTATCGCCACAAGTCCAACAATTGAACCGACGGCTACACCGATAAAGTTTGCTTCGCGCCTTCGAATCTCCAGAGCCAGCCATGTTAGCGCTCCAGCTGAAGCAGCCACGCTTGAGGTGACTAATGCATGGGTGGCAAGATAACCCGCTGATAGAGCGCTCCCGCCATTGAAGCCGAACCAGCCGAACCACAACAGAACAGCGCCGATCATCGTAAGCAAGTGAAACTGTCGAGTTCTTTCCCCGACCGCTGTTCGTTGTTTCAATGATATAGCCAGGGCTAGAGAAGCTATACCGGCCGTAACGTGAATCACCGTTCCACCCGCGAAATCGAGCGCGCCTAGCTTGTGCAGCCATCCGTCTTGCCCCCAGATCCAGTGAGCAACCGGATCATATACGAGGAAACTCCAGAGAACAGAGAATATGACAAATACTCTAAAGCGAACCTTTTCCACCACGGCGCCGATAATTAGTGCAGGAGTGATCACAGCGAATTTCATCTGGAAAAGCATGAATGCAAGTTGAGGAAGATTTGCAGCGTATTCCGGATTGGGCGCAGCCCCGACACCTTGGAGCCCAATGTATTCTAAATTTCCGACGAAGTGTCCGTCGCCAAAACACAGGGTGTATCCTATGAGAACCCATTGCAAAGTCATCGTCACTTGTACAACAAAGCTCATCATCATAGTACTGAGCAAGTTACGACGATCAACCATGCCGCCGTAAAACATACCAACAGCAGGTGTCATTAGCATCACCAGTGAACTGGATGCAAGCACCCATGCGATATCTCCAGCCTCAACCAATGTGCCACCTCCTGAAAGTGGTTCGCGACCGCATGCAGTACCAGCCTCCAACGACGAGCCCATTGCCTCTCTAAACTTTCTGGTAGCTTCGCCCTCCGAGGGAATGGCAATTGCACTGTCCATGGAGACGTTGCCAGTTTCAGAGTGCAGGATCAAAAATCGTACACCAGTCAGGACCGGATCCATGCTCACATCACCGACAATGAACCTTAGATTGTTTTCCAGAGCCTCAATTAGACAACCGGTCACGTCGATTGAGACACAATGAAGACGTTTCGAAAGTGCGGTGGCATCAGCCCCGGCGCCGATGCCATACCTTGTGTGAGTGGCTCAACAGTACTACAACGTCTACAAATGTTGCTAAATTTGTCATTGCACTGCCTCTTCCTGGAGCTGCGAGTGTGTCTTAGCTCCGGCCTGCAACAGCAACGCCTGCACGTCCACGTGTTCATGACGGATAGCATCATCCAAAGGGGTGTGGTGCCACCGGTCCACCGGGCTCAGGTCAATATCCCTTTCAAGTAAGAACTCCACTGCTGCAGCTTTTCCTTCGCTTGCAGCTACATGAAGGGCCGTTCGTCCATCGTAATCCGGTGAGCTGGGGTTAGTCCCTCTAGCAATCAGCCTTCTCATTTCCGGAATATCGCCAACTGCTGCGGACCAGATAAAGGATATCTTCCAAGCTCGTTCCTGCTCCGAAAGCGACTTCGTCGCATCGAGCTTGGAGCGCTGCAAACCATTCACCCGATCGAATGTGTGAAAGCTGAAGTTATCCACCAAACGCTTGCAAAATTCTACTCCTCGAACACTGTTGCCGAGTTCGTCAAGACGAGGAGACCAAATGCACAACCCCATAACGTTGGGAATCACAACCATGACTACACCTGAAACTCCACTCTTGGCCGGCAATCCCACCCTGAAGGCGAATTCGCCCGAAAAATCGTACATGCCACAAGATGACATAAGAGATAGGCAATTTTTTACATAGTCCGGCTGAAAGACTTGCTGTCCTGTCAGCGGGCACATTCCCCCGTTTGCTAATGTCGACGCCACCGTTGCCAGTGAAGCAGCGGTCAATTCTATGGAGCAGCATTGAAAATAGAACTCTAGTGTCTGCAAAAGATCTACCTTCTCGGGAAATGCATTTTTTTCTCGCATGAAGTACCCGAGAGCAAAGTTACGATCTGCTGTCTGCCTTTCAGATAGATAAACCGCGTTGTTAAATCCGACGCGCATCCCTGCCGCGGCCTCTCGCCAACGTTGAAGAATATGATCGAACTTATCTGCAGGATCACGGCCCTGCTTGATCAACGCGCAGCACATGATGGCTCCTGCATTGATCATCGGATTATGGGGAAGCCCCTTGGCATTTAGCGTTAACTCGTTGAAGGTTTTGCCACTTGGTTCGCGTCCTACGAACTTGTGAACCTCATCGCCAAGCTCCTCCAGCGCCAGCAGGTAAGTCAGAGGTTTCGAACAAGACTGCACACAGAAAAAGTCATCGGCATCACCTAAGGCAACGCGTTGCCCATCGATGGTGCAGACGGCCACCGCAAATTTGTCCGGGTCAACTCTTGCCAGTTGAGGAATGTATGTGGCAACGCTTCCTTGCTTCTGAGCCGCCGTATCGTGAAAGAAAGTACGTAATTTCGAACAAAAGCTTGGAAAATCAGGAACGATCAGACTTCCACGAAAGATTTGTTCGATAAGGGTTGGGGCATATGCGACTAGCTCATGAAATGATTCTTCCGATATTCGCTCTTCACACAAATCCAACGCGTGATAGAGAAGCTTTACCCTTGGATCATCCCTGAGAATTCCGCTGTTGGCCAGTTCCTGTCGAATATCTTCGCGGCGAATGTAACCATTGGTCATTCGAGATTGGAACAGCTCCAAAACAGAATCGTCGGTCTGCTGCATGGCGTGAGTCATTTAGACGGCTCCTGAATAGACGGTTCCAAAAGGCACCTCGACGGGCCAGCCACTAAAGTAGCGGGACCATCCAGTAAAAGCAATGATTTTATACGGCAGACTGTCCTGCACTTATCAATCGGGGCGAAACTGTGACAGCCCCATGAAGCATGCAAGTGACTCTGTGCAATGACATCGCGGACCCGGTAGACCACCGTATCATTGAGCGAATGGCTCGCCCGGGCGGTGGGCGCAAGCCCCGAATCTTCGTCGAGACCGTTGGCTCAATATCTGGTTTGTCATTCAAGCTACCCTTAAGCAGCTTCTAATGATGCATGCCCTTCCACATTTGCATGGTTATCTGAATACTTAAAGCGTTCGGTACCGGCCCGAAGTGCAACCCGATAATGAGATATCATAATTGTCGCACTTGAATAATTGCAAACACCGCTGACAGCGTGAGAATTAAAAATGAAAGACCTGGTATCACTGATTGTGGAAAACGCCTCTACTCCGTCAAATGAGCCACAGCTGGTTCAACAGGTCAGGTCTCACGTCGCTGCGCTTTTAGCATCGGCGGGCCTCGCCGATAGACAAATTGTCAGGCAAGCAGAGGAAGTTGTGCGAACAGCTCCATCTCGTAGCTTTACTTTTGATACCACCGGTAATGCCACACTGACACACGGTCGACAAACTTGGAACGCGGGACGTTTTGAGCCAATTTCTATCGGTGAATTAAAGCACCTGGCGATCACTCGCCGAAACCAAAGTGTACGACCGGGTACTTACGCTTTGAGACTCTGGGTGCTCGACGGTGCCTCCCCCTGCACTGACATAGGAGCGTTACAAGCAACATCGGCGAACGCCGTTTTTCAGGTAGCATCTCAGTTCAACTGCCTGGAGTCACCCGGCCCACACGTCACTGCAGTCATGAATTACTTTGACGACTACACCCAGGGGCCAAGAGCATCAATTTCCGCATTTCCAGCCACTCTTTTACGTCATTACAGTGCTCCCGCTGTCGATGGCTCTCGATTTGTGCAACACACCAATGGCGATCAAATCGATCTTCTTGCTAAAGCTTGCCCCCGAGCGGTCCGCAATGGCTACTTCACTGGAAAGGGCATCACCAATCCTGAGGTGCTAGTAGCAAACCTTGAGAAACACTTCGATCACATTCGGGTTGGCGTTCACAGCGAGGTGGAGGTTGCACTCGGTTACAACTGGGACGGTGCCATCGATCAAATCCCTGAGCCCCGCATAACCCAAGTGTTCACGTCAACCATTGCCGGTGGCGGGTATGATGGCAGAATCAATCTTGGAGAAGCGGCCTTCAACAATGCAGCGCGGCAACTATTGCGAGCGGCCTATCTAGGTACACTTCTTACAGCTATTCGCAACGACTGTAAACGAGTGATACTCACCTTGATCGGTGGTGGTGTCTTCCAAAATCCGATTTCAATGATCCTTGAGTCCATTGACTGGGCGATAGCTGAATCCACACCCTATCTGCATCAAGACATTGAGGTCATACTCAACGGATACAATCTTGGACGGCTACTCAGTCTGGATGAAATTCTTCCAGGCGTGCGGAATTATGGTGGAGTGATCGTGCAACTCAATGAACAAGGAATCGTTCGGATAATGCGGTAGCGCGCCGTAGAAGAGGCAATGATGACCAATGGTGAAGATCGGGTCGGCTCTCTGATGTGCGAATAGACGCTGGTGCTGCAGTCATGAGTTTAAGATCGCGGACATTGTCGCTTTGCTAAACATTGTTTCAAGAATTGAAGGCTAGGCTGAAAAGTTGTGCCCTTGATTTGTACTAGTACCGTTTCACCAGAATATGATCGTTGACCTTCCGGCAATGCCCGTCATGAACATGTTCGAGCAACCATTCAAATTCAGGTGAATCGATTTCAATGACCAAGCATTTCGCTGGGGGTGCGTCGACTTAAACCCGGATGCAAGGAAAAAACCAGTCGCGAATATCAGTGCCTGGAAATGATTCAAACAACCTTAGACAAGATGGCGGAGGAGGAATCCACGATCATCCGGCTGGTGGCTTCGCCAGATACTCGGTCGACCACTCTTGCTGCCGATAGGGTCCCTGGCATACACTGCAGGGATTGAGGCAACGGAGTTAAGAAAAGGAAATGACTGATTCGCCATCGCCCATCCTCCTGGACGACGAGGAATTTCTTCAAAAGTTCGAAGATTGCTCACTTAGTCGGGAATGCTGGACGCACACGGCTCACATCCGCATGGCATGGCTGCAGATGGAGCGAGCTGCTTCATTTTATGAAGCATTGGAGCGCATACGTGTCGGCATAGTGTCTTTCAATGCTTCCGTTAATAACGCTGGTTACCACGAAACAATTACCGTAGCATTCGCTCGATTGATTTATCTCAGACGACAGTCCGATGTCGAAGCAAGGAACTGGCAGGACTTCCTGATTCGACACAGTGATTTGGTTTCCAGGGACAATCCCATTCTGCGCACCTACTATAGTGCGGAAGTTCTGCACTCCAATTACGCTCGCGCAAACTTTGTAGAACCCGATTTAAGACCGCTTCCCTGTCCGTCAGCTGGTAAGGAATTCGTAACGGAAGACGGATAGCCAATGAAAGAGGGCGTAACTCCGGCGAACCAGTCGGGTCTGCGCATAGTGCCGAACGCGTTGGGCGCCACCCGAAGATGAAAGTCTGTCCACGCCTACTCTGCGCAAGAGCCTCGCTGGTGCTTAGTGAACAAGTGTGCACAAGGAAACGATCGCCGCATGAAACATACACAAGCAAGGGTCGCAAAAACGAACTACGATGTTGGAGGCACGGAATCCTGCTTCTGCGGAATTAGCCACGCTAACGCGCTCAGAACCATGAATGGCACCATCTGAATATCCACCAGCAAAGCAATCACTCCAGCCTGCTCAGATGAGATACCCGACTGCATCAGAATTGCCATGAGTATGCCTTCACGAACTCCAATTCCGCCCAATACAAAAGGAGCAAAAGTAGAGATCAGACTCAGAGGCAATGCCACCGCAAAGAAGTACCAGGGAACCACTGCCCCTACCGCAACGGCAAACAGCTGCAAGGCTGCAAAATTAGTTCCCCATCCCAGCAATGATGCAGCCAGAGACATAAACACGGCGGATTTTTTCTTTCCAATTTCATGAATCGCCAGAACAAACGGCACAATCGTTGTACTGACAAATTTTTTGTTCCACCCGTTCAACCATGCAACGAATTTTTCTACTAAATCATCAGGATAGAACGCAACACTCCAGATGGCAAACGTCGCCAACATATAAGCTGCACAACTCGCCAGTGCCACGCCGCTCCAGCTCGCATGCACCCGGGTGGCTCCCGCGAACGCCAATATGGCCATGGCAAAAGCGCTCGACATTCGAGCAAAAGCTGCAGCAGCGGTAGCATTCGCAGCTCCCAAGTGTCGCGAAATCTGATAAATTCGAACCGCTTCGCCACCGATTCCAGCGGGCAATACTACGCTCGGTGCCAGCATCCTCAAGAATATAATTGACAGCTCGCCCCAGCCAATTCGTTTGATACTGCGGACAATAATTCCCCATTCCGCTGTCGCAAAAATCATTACGCAACAGGTGACTAACCAGCCAACCAGGATCAAATCCATTCGTGCATTCTGCATAGTGTGCAAAATACGAGTGGCATCCACGTTGCGCGCTATCAGCCACAGGCAACATAACGTGCCCCCTATACGGACTATTTTGGATGACAGCAGCCCGGAGAGAAATGAGCGCGATTTCGACTCGCTGTCAGCTTGCTTAGGCTCTAGTGTAGGAGAGTTCTTCATTATCAACTCTGTGTACCGATCAAAAGAAATGACGTGTAAGAGCTGTTAGAGTGCCAGGAGATAAACGGGCGTACGTTCACCGGAGGGCCGGCTTCCGTACGGTCAAAATGACCGAGCCGTTGTGAGCGGCCGATCGCGAAGAGAAGGCGGTAGTCCGCGGGCTTTGCCCGCATTCGCAATGCGTCCGTCTTCATTATTGGGGGGTGGGACACCGGCGGTCCCGGGGCTTCCGCGCAATACGCATCGTTGATCTGGAACGCCATCACTCGCAT
>JAKFUT010000276.1 GCA_021732565.1 Candidatus Obscuribacterales bacterium | reverse complement strand
TTGGCAAATTACCTTTGTACAAGCAACGAATCGCAATCCATGTGATTGGCAATTAAAGCTGGGTTTTCCCGATGTGAAAAGTTTCGCGATCGCTTATAGCGAAGGTCTGGACTCCCGTGCAGTATCGGCTTTGAGCGGTACTTGGAGCGAAGCACTATGCATTCGCTTAGCCAATAACCACAATAAGACGAAGGAAGGCGATAGTTTTTTTTCTCAAATTCCATTCACCGTAAACAACAAAGACGGAAGAGAAGGCAGTTTTCGAACACGTGGATTCCAATTTGCCGCGATCACGGCAATTGCAGCAAACATCAGAAATGTGAAACGTATTGTGGTTCCAGAAAGCGGTCAAGGAGCACTAAGTCCTGCTATGAGACCGCTTCACAGGCTCTACGCTGATTACAGGAACTATCCGACATTCTTCAGGAAGATGGAGCATTTCCTTGAACGATTGCTCAGGTACAAAGTTGAGTTCGAACAGCCAAGATTATGGTCCACAAAAGGACAAACCCTAAAGGAGTTCTTGAAGCTGCCCGACAAGGCACATGCACATTTGATAAATACCAGATCTTGCTGGCAAACTCGACACGTTGTTAACGTCGGCGGGACACAAAAGCAGTGTGGACTCTGCGCAGCTTGCTTGCTTCGACGCATGAGCATGCACGCCGCTGGTATCGAGGAACCCTTAGTGACATATGTCATTCATAACTTGAGCACTTCCGAGCCATTTGTGGCAATGTCAGAGCTCTCAGAAAGGAATAACGATCGGTTTAACATGGTCGATTATGGCTGTGTCGCAACCAGGCACTTTCAGCATTTCGCTGATATGGCCCAGCTAACTGACGATCAGCTGTTCATTTATGCGTTGGAAATATCGGAAGCAACAAAAAGTTCAGTGGAAGACACTCTGCCGAATTTGAAAGCGCTTTTACTTTCGCATGCAGAGGAATGGGAAGCTTTTATAGCGGCACAAGGGCAGCAGAGCTTTTTGCGAAAATGGAAGGAAGGTTGCACATGGTCGATTTGAATGGATTGAGCGCACAGGAGATCGGCAGGCGGCTTCGTGTCGCGCGAGAGACGGCAGGCATCAAGCAAGAAGTTGCAGCTCAATTTATCAACGTATCTCGTCCCACCCTGATTTCTATTGAGCAGGGTCGGCGCCTTGTGCGAATCAAAGAATTACAGATTCTTGCAAATAAGTACGGAACGTCAGTAAATGCTCTGTTGCGATGCGAGTCGGTGCATACGGATCTATTGCCGCGTTTTCGTAGATTGCGCGAAACTGAAGATGCAGATACAACGGAGTCCTTCAAATTATTCAATAATTTGATAAAAGCTGAAGTCGAACTGGAAAATTTGCTGGGAATTCAAAGAAAGCGTAATTATCCTCCAGAACGGGGGATAAATACTGGTGACGTAGTAAAACTTGCAGAAAAAGACGCAGAGGAATTTCGAGACTTCCTGGGCTTATCCCGGCTTCCAATTAACGACATTTTTTCAATCATCGAGGAAGGTTTAGGCATAAGACTGTATCAACGCAAACTCCCACCCAGCTCAAAAGTAGCTGGTCTTTTCACGTACGACGAGATGGTTGGAGCCTGCATTTTTATCAACGCGAATCATCCGTTAGAGCGCCGAAGCCAGAGCGCCGCCCATGAACTTGGACATTTCGTCGGCACGCGCCAGAATCCTGAGGTTCTGGAAACCGATGAAAAATTTTTGTCACGCGAGGAGCGCTATGCAAACGCGTTCGGTCGAGTACTCATGGCTCCGGCAACTAGCTTCTCAGAAAGCTTCCGGTACTTAAAACAGATTACGGCGACCACAAAAAAAGTGACGCGGCTCATAATTATTCGTCTTGCAAACCAATACAACATTTCACGCGAATCTTGCGTGCGTCGGCTGGAAGAGCTGGATCTTGTTAACAAAGGCACTTGGGAGTGGTTCAAAGCCAACGGCGGCATTACCGATAAGGACGTTAAAGAGGTTCTTGGTTCAACTTCCTTCGTGGATGTAGCAAAGGTTGATGCGGAACGCCCCTTGCCGTTTCGTATGAGCTTGATGGCACATGCAACCTGGAAACAAGAACTGCTGTCGGAAGGACAGCTCTCAGAACTGCTCAATTTAGATCGCATTGAATTGCGCAAAGTCATTGATGAAATCGAGCTTGAGGAACGAGATTCGAATGAATTACTCAAGCTTGCTGACTGATCAATCCCTTGCATGGGTGCTAGATACCAGCGTGGCGATAAATCTCTGCGCCAGTACCTTCGGCTTACAAATTTTGTCAGCATTTGCAAATCCAGTCGTCATGGCGCGTATAGCTGCGGAAGAACTGAAGCAGGGAACAACAGGGCGCACTTTTTTGGAGCAATTGCTGGAGGCTGAGCTGATTACAATCAGCGAATTGACGGATGCGGAGTACGACGTTTTTGGTGAACTCTCATTGACGGTGGATGACGGCGAGGCAGCAACAATAGCCATTGCAAAATGCCGAAGCTTTTTTCCGTTCATTGACGATCAGAAAGGGCGAAGCAAAACATCGTCGGCAATTGCAGGACTTGAGCCCGGCTGGTCTCTTGATCTATTCCGGCATCCTGCAGTGATTTCAACGCTGGGCAAGCCGGCGGAAGAAGACGCCGTTTTCCTTGCACTAAAAGAGGGGCGCATGCGTATTCCAAGCAGCCGAGTTGACGAAGTCATAGACATTATCGGCAGAGACCGAGCAGCGCTATGCATCAGCATTCCGAATTACAAAGCCAGATTCATGAATAACGACTATGCCGGAGAATGAATTGAATTGACATTGGGGAAAGGAGCAGATCGATGACGCAAGAAAAGAATACCGGTATTCCATTCGAGAAAAAGATATCGGGCATCTACAAGCAGATATTGGCTCTGGACGGACCAGAGTTGAAAAATCTTCGAGTTGAACACAACGTCAAACTGGATTCAATAACTGCGCGAAAGAAGGACGGCAGTCCGCAAAAGCGGCAAATAGACGTTTACTGGGAGTTTGAGTTGGCTGGAACCATTTTTAGAGTCTGTATTCAGGCAAAAGATTGGAAGAGCAAAATCAAGTTGGAGCAAGTCGACGCCTTTCGTAGCGTCCTCGATGACATCGCCGGTCAGCCGAAAGGTATTATGATTGCCTCCAATGGTTATCAAAGTGGCGCGCTCGATTATGCCAGCGCAAGAGGAATTGAACTGCTTGTACTGGAACCGGTTGAAGCAGGAAACAAAAGCATTAGCGTGAATTTTGCCGGATACAACATAACGCCTACAAACTTCCAGGTTCATCCAGACAATGACTGGAATACCGCAGCTGGACTTGAGCGAGCTGGCACCATAACGGTGCCGGCAACGCTGGCGCTACCACTTTATCTGGAAGACGGAACACAGTGGGGTACCCTTTGGGATGCGGTGAAGAACGCAATTCCGCGCGCAAACAAAATCGGGACTTTTTCAGGCGAATTCGTGTTTAGCATTCCGACATTTATTCATACAGACAACCCGGTATTGCCCAGGTACAAGCTGTGGAAAGTCTGGGCTGAAGCCGAACTCTCGTACTTCATCCAACCGGTCGAAGTGAGGCGCTCGGTGACACAAGTACTGCGAAGTGTGCTCAAGGATCAGAAGTATCTGGTCGATGATTTCGGAAAGCTTGTTCTGGAGACAGAGGCGTTTGAGGCAAGCGAAGACGTTGTTTTCCCGGACGGACACACCATGAAACTTTCAATTGTGAATGTTGGACATCTTGGCGATGAAGCAAAAAAGGAATATTTAGAATCGATGCAACGCTTGGCAGATGGCATAAACCGGGCGAGATAGAATCGAAATCGAGCCCGCTTGGCACAGGTGAAAGGAATGGCATCCTGCTGTCATTAAGGTAGTTTTGATAGCACGGCATTTTTGTTAAACAATTGACAGGGATCGGACTTGTTGACAGCCTTCATCGATTCACTATTAGGAGCGAAACTATGGAGTTTATGCCGTATTTGCTTAAATTCAAACAACCTTGTTTGTCGCCTAAACGTGCACGGCAGGGCACGTTTAATGCCGGATTTAAGTATGACTCTTCCTTGTCGCAGCTTGTCCTAGAGAAAGACGGGGAATGGAGGCCGGTTATTTCTTGTTCAAGTGTTCAGGGTCTCGTTACGAAGAAGAGGGACACCGAAGACGGAGATGATATGAAAGATCGCTGGATGCCCCCGGCTCAGAATCCCGCTACGCGCTCCGGTCGAGGACATGCCTCTCCAACGGCATCTCTCTAGGGCACTACTCATGGTGACCAAAGTGTGCAGAATCACCGCAAGTCCCCAGAAAAAGCGTTTTGAAAAAATGTGGCTCAGCAGAGGGATGATTATGACCGAAGGAGGAAATCTGAATCGATGTGATACTGGTGAAGAGAGACGATAGAAGGTGTGTTATGCTCAGATAGAAGGCGGAGCGAGGGTTGTTGGTCTACTCCTAAGATGAGGAAGAACGCATGTTCGAAATACTTAGAGAAAGAGCACTCTCCGATTGTCTCTTCGAACAAGGTGTTGGTGTTTTGAAGAGAATGTTAGCCCATGAAACGCTAACTTATATTGAGACCGAGGAAGTTAACAGCATAAAGGGACAAGAGAAATCGGTCATCATCACTCAAAGCGATATTGATGAATATTGGAGACGACTGAAGTGAAAGAACTATAGCCAGAATCTTTGAGGCAGATGAAGAGTGCCGCTGGGACGAAGACAACTTGGTCTTTGACGAAAGAAATGTAGTGATAGTCTTTCGTCCAGGAGTTCTGGAAACTTGCACGGAGACAAGTGCGGATCAAGGTGAGTTTCTTCGATTGCGATACGAATTCAAGCGCGGGGATTTGAAGAATAAGAGAATCTGTTTCAATTCAAATAGCCAGCTTTCAACAAGCAATCGCTAATTCGCGCCTCGTGACAGAAACCAGCAAACCGAACCCGCATGGCGAGAGTCTTCTCGCCATGCGGGTTCGGTTTCGAAAAAGGACCTTGTGTGATCCGCCACAGGGAAGCGTTTTCCGGCTAGGAGAACCACTGATTGGGGAATGCTGAATGGAAAACTTATTTGGGGGCAGCATTGACGAAGATGGAAGATGTGCGATTCAGCATGGCTATCGTTCCCCTTTCAATCGCCCCATTAAAGTCGCTTCCATTATCACGTGCCTTCTCGAAAGCAACCTTAGCTTCTTCCGTTTTCCCGAGCGCCATCTTGGTTAATCCAAGGCAGAACCAGGTGGAGTCCATTGAAGGATCAAATTTTGCTGCTGTTTCAAAATGAAGCTCTGCGACTTCAAAGTTGTGCTTCTGCATGAAGGCATAGCCACGGCGTCTAACAGCCGAAGCTAGTTCCGATTACCAGCGGAGGTGCGGCTGTCTTAAATTTAGCGGTGCAAAAATCGACTCAATTTGGAAAAGATCACGTTGGCACCAGCGATTTGTTGTTAGCCTTACTTGAAGAAAATAGCAATGCTCGGCATCTGTTAATCGAGACCGGGATGAATGCGCAAGAGCTTCATGATGCAACAAAAGAGAAAACGAAGACTGATGAGGATAAACCATAAGCGTCCTTATCAGCCAAAGTGGGAGAATCCGTATTGAGCTCTCAGACGACAGGAGCCAGAATGTCTGCTGGAGCATAAAAGAAAAATGGCAGCATTGGCAGTTCCATCTATTGGACTTTCACGCACAGCAAAACGGCTGGCTCTTCTGACGTGCTGTTTTCTGTCGGTCGGCTTGCTTGCCTGGGCATTTGTTCCGTTTGAAGAAATTTTCCGCTTTACTGAACCATCAGTTACGGCTAAATCATTGTTAGACTGCAACTGGAGCTGCAAAGGTTATTCAGATGTTGGATTGTTCGACAATTATGGCTATGATCAAGCGCGGGACGCCCTTTGTATTGCAGTTATAACCAGTGCCGTTCTGGTAGTGTTTCTTTTGTCCTCGACCGATTGGGACAAGGAGACAAATGAAGAATCGAGCACAGAAGTAGGATTCTTATTGTGCTTTCTGATCTTTGCGCATCTGTTAGGAAGTTACGTGCTGAACTCGCTCCTCAATGGATGAAGCATATTATTTCTTATCGGACCAAAAGGGCATTGTTACGTTATGAGGTATTCATGATTCCGTACAGCATGTGGCGTGAGACCAAGTCTTTTGAACTCGAGAGGGCTGCGTTCGATCAACTGAATAAGCTCTTTTACGAATTGAACGAGCTTCGGCAGAAAGATTCAATGACAGCTGGCGACGAGTATCAGAAGTTTGCCGTGTTTCACTACATTTCTCGGACTGAGCATCTACTGACGGTCATTGGAGCAATCCTACGAAGAATGGAAAGCGATAAGATCGATTATGCAAGAGTTCTTAAGGAAGAGAGCGCGAGGATACAACAGGCGTTCAAAACAAACCAACAGATAGTTATATCTGCGGACGAATCATCTGATCGGTATCGTGAGTTTTTGATGGCGGACTTCGAATCTCTCTACCAAATAGGTAATATGTTGTTGGACCAATGGGCTCTGGTTGTGACACATCTAGCCGGGCTTTCCAAACCTCGTGAATTTAATTTTCAAAAACTTATTCGCGATGTGATCAATAGAAGTGACCATCCGAACGCTCTGGCACTAGAGCTAAGGAACAGATACATCAAAGAAATCAGATGGATCTATCATCATCTTCTGATCTTCCGGGATAAGTTTGTGGTCCATCAAAATAAACCATTTCAACAAAGTACCCTAACCGACAGTGTACGAGGGGATATCAGAATTTGTTACCTGGTGGATCCCGTGTGGTATGGGGAACCCGCGAGGAGATTACTTGAGGAGAGAATTTGGAAACTGAATGACCAGGCGCCTGACGCAATCAAGCTCGCAAAGAGCGAGATTTCAAATCCGAGTTACGTTTTGAGTCACATGTTTCTCTATTTCGAAGACTTTAATGAAGAACAACAAAATGAGCTGGGTGTTTTAGCCAAGGAGAATGGTTTCAGCACACCCTCCTCGCTGGAACTTGCGCATCGGCTTTTTAGAATGGTCCAAGATACCACTAATGTCATCCGAGTTTATGCACAAAGGCCAGAAGCGATGATAAAGCTTGGATCCAAAGAACATTGAAGACAAGGAAGAACCAAAATCAACATTATCAGGCTCAGGAGGGAAAGGGGCTTTCCATTCAAGGTTGATCAGCCCCTCACTGCATGCTCCTTGACGAACGCTGGCTCATGAAGCATAGTAGTCGGCTTAGGATTGTGAGCTAACTAACTACGCGGGATGCCGTAATGAACGAAGGAAGGGTTATCAACAAAAAATCTGTCCTTGAGGGGATGAGCTTTGGTGATCGAGTAGCCGAGTCAGAAGCCGCGGAACTCAGCAGCTACTTTGTTGAAACAGAAGAATGGCGACGAGTGTTCGCGGGTCAAATTGATGTCGTTTTCGGTCCGAAGGGATCGGGAAAAAGCGCTCTTTATTCGTTGTTAGTTAGCAGAGCGAAGGAGTTAAGCGCTCGGAGGGTCGTTTTCATACCAGCAGAGAATCCTCGAGGAGCCCCAGCATTTAGAGAATTAGCGGCTGACCCTCCCGCAGGTGAAGAACAATTCAAGGGAATGTGGAAGCTATATTTTCTTTCTTTAGTGTGTTCATTTTTTCGTGATCAGAAAATCGTTGATTCGCAGCAGATAACAAAACCTCTCGAAGATGCGGGACTCATTGTACAAGCCGCCTCACGTAATCAGCTTCTCAAAGGAGTGGTAACCTTCATCAAGAATCTGTTCAGCGTCAGTTCGGCTGAACCTGGTGTAAAGCTCGACCCTGTATCTGGTATGCCAGCTGCTTTAACGTGCAAGCTAACGTTTGGAACAGTCACGGCAGCAGAACAAGCACAAGGACTCATTTCAATTGACGACCTTCTTGAGCGCTGTGATCAACTGCTTGAGAAGGAGCAACTCAGCGTCTGGCTGGGACTAGATCGATTGGACGTTGCATTTGATGAAAACGCGTCGCTAGAGACGAATGCATTACGCGCGCTGTTCAAGGTCTATAATGATTTTCAATCGGCGAACAGAATATCATTAAAGGTCTTTCTCCGTTCAGACATTTGGAACCGTATAACAAGCACAGGGTTTCGAGAAGCTAGTCACATCACGAAGAACCATAACATCTCATGGTCACAGGATAGCCTTATGAACCTTGTGATTCGCAGGATTCTAAAAAATGCTGACATTCCGAACTCTTATGGCGTTGATGCGTCCGAAGTGCTGTCGAGTATCGATAAGCAGTATCAACTCTTTTATCGAATTTTTCCAAAACAAGTGCATGTTGGCAAGAAGCAATCGGACACCTTTGACTGGCTAATTACAAGAACGAAAGATGGAACCGGACAAAATGCACCGAGGGAAGTCATCCACTTCCTCAATACCGCAAGAGATAAACAGCTGGACAGTTTTTCTATCGGGAAAGATCCGCCCGAGGGTGAGAATTTGTTTTCGAGGGCGGTATTGAAATCATCATTGGGACCGGTTTCTCAGACTCGATTGACCAGTACCTTGTTTGCTGAGCATGCGGAACTAAAACCCTGGATAGAGAAGCTGCGTGGCGGAAAAGCGACCCACTCATTAGAGTCATTATGTAACATATGGAAGGTTCCTACGGAAGGAGCAGCCGAAATGTGCCAAGAACTCGTAGATATAGGTCTCTTTGAAGCGCGGGGACAGAGGACCGCGCAAACGTTCTGGATACCGTTCTTATATCGTGATGCTCTCGAGCTGACACAAGGATCAGCCGAAGAAGAATAGCTGTTAATCATAATTGGCTGCTATCCAGATGTGACTTTGCCCCTAATATTCCACGTTGCTTTCCAGCTCACTAATGTCATCATATCGCTCACCTGTCTGCTCATGGTCAGCAGCCCTGATCAGCCCCCAGTTTGGCGCCGTATTTCAGACACAAGTGATCATCGCTTTGAAGGAACAAGATTCTTTAATCAACAGCCATTATTTCGAGATCAATTCAGAGGAAATGTTGAATGCCACCGGCGTTACCAAAGGACGAGCTGATTAAGCTGGATAGTCGAATAGATTCGTGTATTGATCTGAGCCCGTTTTCCAAACTCGGTCGCACTCACGCTATTTTGCATCTGATGCGCGAGTACGCTTATATACACCATAGCAATTCTGCCGGTGGAAGCAAAACTCACGGAAGATTACACGAAGACCGAATGAGGGATGCTCTGCATTGGGCCCAAGTTTGGTCCTATGGTGCCTGCAAAGCGGACGCGACGTTCGAGAGGCGCACCAAATTTAGCACTATCGAAATCATGTATAGCACCTTCCAAGCCGCGAACTCGTACTCAAGCGCATTCGACATGATGAACTTGCTTTGGAGAGGGTGGCAACTTGCTGAAAAATCAGGAGATGACACTATTTCGGTCAATTTCCGGAACGACAAACAGAAGCAACAAGAATTAGCGGACCACTTTACCAGCGTGCCTGAGCCTGATCCGCCGGAAGAGACCGAGTCTCTAGTTTTCGAAATGCTACATAAGATGCAATTGAGAAAGACAGGCCCGCATGCAATTGAATACGAAATTTCAGCGAGTCTTGTGCGTTGGATATCGCAGAATCTAATCACCAAATTGGAACCAGAATGGCATCTAAATCCTGATTGGGATTTCGGTGGGTACTCGGTACTAGAATTTCGGAACTTTTGGACGAGCCTAAATAGTTACGCTTTCGCGCATCTGAGCGCTTGCAATGCCATGGCAAAGAACATGGACAAGAATTACCCATTTCCATTTGATAGTGCTGTCCCCTACTTCAGTAAAAAAGTCTGGATCAAAAAGCTGTCGGAATATTCTGAGTTAAGTATGGAGAAAGTCTCTGCAATATTGGCAGACTTACAATTTGACTATGCCCTGTGTGATCCGCAGAAAAAAGACCAAGCAAAAACTGATGTTATATACCAGCCATTTGTCGCCCTGGATAAAGACAAACTGGCTCTCAATGCTCAATTGGTGGTTATCTCTAGCGCCGAGCGCAATCACTGGGCCCTTTTGTCAATATTGAAGAAGGACCTTTTCTCCGAACTAAGTTCGATGAAGGAGGACTTTTGGTTGAGCAAACTGAAACCATTTTTTGAGAAAGTTGGAATTGAGTGTGCTTCCTTAGATCTTGGTGGAAAAGGAAACATCGATCTGTTATTAGTTGATCGAAACGATAAGTTCGCGGTTGCTGCGGAATTAAAATTTTTGATAGCGCCCGATCGTATAAAACACGAACCAATCAAGGAAATCGAAAAAGGCCAGGTTCAAACGAACCGCTCGGTTAAATGGCTAAAGGAAAACCCTGAGAAAGCGTCCGAAAAACTCAAAGTGAATGAAGCGGACCTGGCTCGCTGGACGATCGAGCCCTTAGTCATAACAAAGAATAGTATGTTTTTGGCATACATGACAGACGAAGTAACACCGATAATCAACGAGGCGTTATTGCAATGGATTATCGGAGATCCGCACCGACGGAATCTCCGCTCTGCCTGGAAGGTAGCGAAAGCGCAAAGTTTTCTTCCCCTAATCGGGGAGCATTTTAAAGAGAGCAGAAAAGAGATAAAGGTCGGAGATATAGTATTTGTGGGAACGGAACTTGCTCCCACAAACGAATGGGATTTCCACAAGGATATCATTTTTTAACATAATCTCGTTTATGTGTCGTTCAGCCTCAACGGCAACACGCAAGCAACAGCTCAAAATAATTGTCCCCGCCAGACCGACAGCGCCACCCGGCCCGCCGGCACTGCTTAAGAACACCGGCAACGGAAAGCGCGAAATCCAGCCACTGCCCATAGGGCCCTGCAACATTATTCATAGCGACGCCAGACCCGCACCACCTGCGAGCCCGTTTTTCCCCCGTTTGACAATCAGCCCGTATCACAAGATGCCCCCCCGGGCACCAGGGTCAATTTAATATCAGCCGATCGCCGATCAATCTCGTTCTTTAAGGCACCAATGTACGAGGACAACCAGTTCGCATCTTCCTCACACGGAGCAGTGAGCAGGCAAAACGTCAGGAAGCCAACTATAGCCCGAAGATTTTTGAGCGTACTCTCAGGCAACAGAGCCTCCGCTATCACCGACGTTACCCTCTCCTTCCAGGCCGCCTCCTCATTATCTTTTTTCCGCTGCTCGGTTTTAGTCAGCTTTTCCTTCGGCCAAGTCCGGCCTGAGGCTATTTGATAAGCCATGAGCCTTGCTACCAAAAGACCAGGGTCTACCAAAGTGGGATCAAAAAAAGAAGGAGGCGCAAAGGAGAGATCAGGACCCTCCACCACAACGTTATATTCGCCTGGATCACCTGCAAAGAAGTCGAAAGCCACATCGTCATACTCGTGCTGCCAGAGATCCTTGTGCTTATATATCGTGTCCATCGAGCATCTGGCTTGCCGCCGCAGTTGGCGCAGCGCAAATCTCTTGCCGGGTCCGGCAATTTGATTTAGGGCGACGATGATCCTCTGGCGCGCGTCAAGTTTGCGTTTTGCATTTGCCAGAGGCCAGGCTGGCGGAATCTCAATTTTGTATGGACGCGCTTCTTTATCACGCCCAGGCGTCGGTAGCCAGTGAGTTGCCCGCTCAATTTGGACAAAGGCGTCTGCCCGACCATTATTGATATCGTTACTATAGTCGTTGTGCTTCGCATTAAGTATGCGTTCGATAACCCATTGGCGTTCGGCTTCGCAACCGTAGCCCATGGGATGAAGATCGATTTCTGGATCTCCGTAGAAAAGATAGTGGCCCATTGAAAATATCGCATCGGCTCGCTGCGAAGGTCCATATAGGCCCGCTGCGTAATATTGCCGACCTCTCAGCCAGTCCGGCGGATTGATATTCGGTGGCAAGTGCTTGAAAACGGATACGACAACAGCTTCGCTGGCTGGATCTGAACTGCTGGTGGCAGTTCGTCTGAGTGGTACGACATTCGTCGGCGGTCCTTTTGCATTTGGTGAGATCGTACGGATTTTCTCACTCTTCGCTTTAAGTTCTTCGACGTGGCGCTTAAGTTGATGGAACTCATGCATCGAATTACTGGCATCTGCAACATCCGCGACAAACATGTCTACCGCTTCGATCGCGTACATGTCTTCACGTTCATACTGAACATCACCGGTCTGCTTGTCAAGCCATGCCCAGCCCGGCTGGAGCGGCAAGCGTAGTCCATACCCGAGAGACTGGTCGCCAGGACTCGGAAAGATCTCAAGTGTGCCCTTGGCTATCTTGAATCCATTGAGTGATAACAATCCCGTCAACTGATTCTGTAGGTCGCGTGAGCTTATGGGTTCGGCAAAAAAGATATACAGATGCCATCCGCCCGATTGGCTTGATCGATATAGAACAGTCTTCTTAATGCCGGCGACGGCAAGAGCATCCTCGATCTTCTTTAGCTGCGTAGGATCGTGATACCTGCTGTTTGCGTCAATGTCAAGCACACCGAACCTGGTTGCACGGCCGGCGCGACACCCAAGAAAGAACCTCAGATGTGCACAAGCGATCGCCTTCAGTATCTCAGTGTCTGTCAGAGACCATTTCTTTTCCGCCGACAGCCATGAACCACCCGTGAGTGGCTTATAGATGTAGCCGTACCGGTGAAATAGCGACAGAAACACTGATGTGCCAAGTTGCCAATCAGACGGAAAATATTCTTCGCGATCAAATCTATCGCGCTGAGCAACATTACTAGCGCGTGAAGAAGACAAACCAGTTGTAGTCATGCTCCCTTTCTTACTTGGAGACGCGTTGACCTAAACCGATCTTTGCCTTATGCTGAACGCTATTCAGGGACTGCCAATACCTGACGCGACAACTTGAAGCGTTGAGATCCGCTATTAGGTCTTACAAAAAGCATCGCCGCTGGCGGTGTTTTTTTGTTTGAGAACTTGAGGCCTTTCCAGAAGGGCTGCGTATATGCCCTTGATATGCGCACCAGCTATGGTGCCATTCCTGATACTCCAAAGATACTATAACGATCGTCAGGTTACTCTGCAAGGGGACGGGCGATCGAAACACGCGTCAGATGGAGAGACCCGGACTTCCGGAACTCCGGCTGTGCAACGAAGGCCCTTCCGGAATAAACCGGCGATTGGCTTTCTCCAATAACTGTTCGAGTCTTTCAATTCCGGATCAGCGGGACTGGCATTTGATCTCTCGGCACGCCCGAACTGGACTTGCAGGTTCTCTGTAGACTCACAGCCGATCTCTGAATATTCCGGAAGCAGTACCACGCACTTCCGGAAGTGGCGCCGGAGATCCGGAACCCGAAACTGCGTTCGTCCGGATCTCCGGATCTCCAGCAAGAAGCACTTCCGGAATAGTCCGCCGGAGCCCGCTATCAAGCAATCGCCGGACTTCCGGATGCGCCGGCTCGGTGCGAAGCTCATCCTGCTGACAAGGATGGTAGATTGATACAGATTAGACAGAAACAGTATCGCCAGAGATCCGGAGTTACATCAGAATATTGCCAGCAGTAGAGAAAGAGAGTTGAGGTCAATCGGCTTAGGTCTTATAATGCAGTATGAGTAAGGCTTTGTGAGCCCGAGGATATAAGAAGCATATGCAGAAGCATCCAATGCTTTCCGTTAAAGAAGCCGCTGCGGCGCTCGGCTGTGATGAACGATGGATTCGAGAGAAATTGAACCTCGGCTTGATGAAAGGCGAGAAGCGCAACATTGGGCTAAAGGAAAAATGGTTCGTTTACAAGGGCGAGATAGATGCGGCTCTCGCAAAGAAGTCCGGGCAAGCGCTTGGCAAGCCGCCGCCACAGGCCGACGAAACAACTTACTTTGGAGTCGAGCCTGAAAGCGAAACGATTGATGCGGAAGAAGTCCATGACAACAGCGATACGGAAGCGTCTGGGGTCTCAACACCTACCTTAGAAGACGTGGTTAGGGTAATTGCGAACCAGTTCGCCGAAAGATTGGATCAACAAAAAGAATTCAATTTTCGCTTGCAAAGAGAATTAGAGGAAAAGGACCGGCAGTTACGTTTGCTACCAGACTTACAGAGACAGGCGGCGGAAGTTCAAAACAAAGAATTAGAGATGGCGGCATTGCGAAAGCAAGTAGCCGCAATGGAAGTTGAGTACAACAAGGCTCAGTTCGCCATGGACCGCGTTCAAGAACTTGAGACTCGTGTGCTGCCAACACTAGAAATGCAAGTCGCCGAGGAGAAACAGGCTAAGGCTGATGAATTGTCCAGGCTCGAAGCGAAAGTGGCTGACCTAGAGCTTGAAAGAATCAAAGCAGAAGAAGCTAGAAGAAAAGTCTCCGAACTTGAAGAAGCTATGGCTAGGTTGAAAGCAGAAGAATCAGCTCGACAAGATCGAGACGTTCGAGAGATGGAACTACTGCGAGAGCAAAAGGAAGCACACAACAAAGTAATTCAAGAACAACTCAGCGCAATGCAAGTGGAGCTAAAGAAACTAAAAGCTCCTCCATGGTGGAAGAAATTTCTCGGGCTTGGTGAGAACGACGGATAAGCGAACGTTATGTTTCAAGGTGAGGTTTGAATGACCACAAGCTGTAGCGACGATCCTATAAAAGACTGGTTGAACAAGAATTGTTCGGCAGACTTGGACTTATCTTCAATGCTAATGTCGTTCGAATTAAAGAAGCTATCAACTCCTCTGATTCGCAATCGCGCCTTAGTGTTCAGAGACAACGTTAGCAACACCGGCGAGCTTCTACAGCTTCCATTTTTTATTGCTTCCGCACCTTTGATGGAATCGGCAATGAACCGAATGGAACAGCACTTAGATGGACTTAAATCTGTTCCTCTTTGCCTGCCTGAACTGTCCGATCTATATAGTAGGGTGGAGCGTTTTCCATCGGAAGGGCTGAAATCCTTTGAAGGCCTTCAGTTATCTGAAGGCACTGCCAAATTGATATCTTCGGGACTGAGCGCGCTTGGCGAAGTATTCGAACTTACGGGAGAAAAGGGTACCGACAAGATGAAGCAAGCCATTGAACCGGCGCTCCGTATATACGACAATTCAATACCAGTTATTGAACATCTATTTCGGGCGACTTTGTGTTCATTTTGGACAGCTCTAGAGGTGCTGGCCTCTGACTTATGGGAAGACGCAGTAAATTCTGAACCTCTGAAGCTAGCTTCTTCTGCTCTGCGAGAAAAAACGGATCACGAAGTCGAAGGTATCACCCAAAAACAGGTGTCGGTGGACGCCTTGTTCAAACACAATTTTGATTTGAGCAATGTTATGGGCACCGTGCTAAAGTCAAAGTTCGATTTTTCGAGCGTCCATGGTATTGAAAAAGCGTTCCGGTGCATTATAAGGTTTGATGCTTGGACAGACGATGAGAAAAGAATCCTTATACTTCTTGAGAAATCGCGACACCTCATACAACACCGGGCTGGCATTGTGGATGCGAAGTTCTTGGAGCTGACAGGTACAGCGGCCAACCTTGGTGAACCGTTGGTTGTAAGTGCTCCCGATTTGCAAAATTATCGCCAAGCTGTAACACGAGCGGGATGGAAGCTCATTTTACAAATGGAAAACTGGTTTCAGGAGAACAAGGCAAGCAATTGATCAAAAATCTTTCGAACGGTTCGCTCATTTTTGACGGCGGAAACCGCTTCATGGCTTGTTCGTATTCAGCAGAAACGTCGGAAAGCGCCAAATTACGATAGATAGCGAGGCTCTTCTCATCGGCGTGACCGCATGGCGGTGCTGAAAATCGGATTCGGCCAGTCGAGTGTTTCTGAAGAAATGGCTGTTGTTTTATGAACGTCTTTTTTGCTGGCAATTATGAAAAGGTTGCACTTTCAAAAAATGACTTACGAGATTCCACTGGGTGGTTGGCATGTATGTGCTGACGCCGATTCTTGTGAAACGTGCAGAAGGACAAAGCTGAGGGTTGACCGGAACGGGCTGAGTCGGAGTAAATTGTAAATGGTAAGGTGGGAAATTTTAGCAATGATATCCGCAGAAAGAGCCGCATCGCACCTTCCTCCAGGTGCCCCCATGACTCTGCCGTTGAATAATAATCTACTATGCCAAGCATAACATTCTATACGCCGCCATTGAGCGATATCTTGTCGCGTACTATTTGCCTGCGAGTGCATGGCGACCTTGGCACGGGATTTCTGGTCCCGGTCTCAGGAGAACTTGTAATAATCACAGCGAAGCATATCGTGGAAGGTTTAGCGGAGAAACAATCGGCCCAGATCGAGTTTTTCAATGGAAACAACTTTGAGCGATTACTAGCCATACCGTATTTTTGTGAGGGTGATATAGACATTGCCATATTGCAAACAGGCCAAAAGCATGCGACACCAGAGACCGGTCTTGAACTGGGTTGCGGAAATTTGCTGGTCGGGCAAGATACATTTTTCTTAGGTTTTCCATATTTTCAGGGCAATATTAGATATCAGTCCGAATCCATCAATAGCGGACTTCCATTCCCTCTGGTTAAGAAAGCCGCTTGTTCGGGCTTCTACAAGGACTACTTTTACCTGGACGGTCATAATAATCCTGGATTCTCCGGCGGACCTGTGGTGTTTAACGATGTTGAACATCACAAACAGAAGATCTGTGCAGTGATATCTTCCTATGTCACTCATGCCGGTGAACTAGCAAGAGTTGGGGTAGTTGAAACTGAAAATGCGGATGGCTTCGTTTACGGCGAGAACTCCGGTATTATTGAAGCATACAAGATCGAGCACGCCATTAACTTAATCACGAACGTGTTTGGCTGCGGACCAACGGCGAACGTGTCTGGTAAATATCCTCCCTATCCCTAATATTGGCGAAAGTCCCTTTGGTTCGCATTCAATCCACACCAGCAGTTTTGGATTGAACCCAGTGACCAATAATGCTAATTATGTTATCGCACTGCATTCGGTATCAATAATCGATTCAAGATTTGCGGCAGTCGTAGTTGGAAAAGAATCACAAAGAAAAACGGAGGTTAAACGTGCACAGCTTCACAAATGAATCGATGGAAAGGTTCCGAGGGTCTCTCCATGCTATGCCACAGAATCTTTTAATTAACACTATAACCGAGTATGCGAGCATGGATACAAACCTGTGGACACACCTGCTCGTGATTGCAAGTCTCCACGCAAAGCAGCCAGAAGTGGCATATAACCGCGTCAAAGAACATATTGATCTGGTCTATGGGAACGATGATATACCTCACAGCCTTGAGCATGACGAGCAAATTCCATTCGTTTCGACGCAGGAACTGATTGCCCAACTGTTAAGCACCGGCTGTCCGCTAGAAGCCTCCAGAGCTTGCGAGCACGCATTTACTTACGCCGAAAACATCGCCGGAGTGATGTGGCCGGATACCTTTATTCAAGATTGCTATGACTCAATTGTAGAGACCTGGATACGCGCGCAAAAAGCGATGGGAACATCGCCAACTGAATTAGCGCGAAGAATCCGTGCGCTAGAGAAATACGATGAGTATTGCATTTTTTATCAGATAGAAAAACTGGTAACACAACATTATGGTGTCGACGAAGCGGATGCTTACAAGGAGTTACGCAGAAACGCAAGATAGCGGAGCTCTACTTGTGATTCGATAGAAGCTCTTGCCGAAGCAATTCCAATCGCAAGTTAACAATCCGGACATCAAAACTATCAGGATCAAAGTCACCACCAGCCCAATTCAAGCGCTCCTCTCGTTCTTCATGTTCCGGGTCTTCGATTATTTCTAGAAACCGACGATACCCATCTACTCCGCCAACGTCCTCTGGTGGGCAAGCGCGTCTTCCGGCGGTGCAGGCAGCGAAGGGGACTTTATCGGCAACATGAATTTTTTCAATTTCAACGCTATGGTGCCATGAATCTCCGAAATCGTAGTCATAGAGGAAGCACTTCCCTGGCTCGTGCAACAGATCGAATAGAGTGTGCTTGGTGTCATCTTCGACCTTCTCATCACCATCTGCCGTATGGATATCTCCAAAGTGTCTACCGTTCGCTGAAAAATCATGTAAATGATAATTCCACCAGCCCATACAGATTTGAAGAATCTGGTGAACCACTGATAATGGCAGATGTGCGTTGATTAGAACACGCCTCCAGATTGGAAGAGGCGCATCCCAAAGTGTCATTTTCAGTTGAAAGAAACAGCCGGTTGGCTTTGATTTGCTGACTTTGCCAATTCGACGGCGAGCGACCTTTCTTTCAGTCACAATCAATCCTCCGCATTAAGGTTATGCAACCGTGTATTTATCTCTGCTCGATCAAAGCTATCTGGATCAAAGCTTCTGTAGTTCTCTCGATAAAACTCCTTGTCGAAAGCCGAGACTCGGCCTCGAGGTGCTCTTGCTTTCTTGCCTTTGCGTCGACTTAAGAAATTTCTGGCATTCATGTATGCATATGGTCCGCCACAATCCTCTGGAGGCCCGGCATTCTGACCGCCGGTGCAAATCGGGTAGTCGCGTTTTTTGTCGAAACGCACGGTCTTCTCAAACATAATCTCATGTTCCCAGAGATCACCGAAGTCATATTCATACATGATCGAGTCGGCCGGCTTGAGCCCAAGGTCTGAGAGCTGTTTGTTCTCTCCCATCTCGTCTCCCCAGCTAAATCTGTGCAGGTGGTCTCCGCTCCAATCGAAAGCGGCATTGATAACATTTGAAAGATCACCAAGTGTGCTATCGCTTCTGATCTGAACACGACGCCAAATTTGGGGGGAGACTTCCAGTATGGTGAGTTTGAATTGATAGATTTCGGCTTGTGGTGTTTTGTTTGCTTTTAGGACAGGCTTGCCGGACTTGGCGGGCTCTACCGATGGTTCGGTCCCACCAACAAACTGTCGATTAACATCCTCAACGTCAAAAGCATCGAATCCTCCTCTCTTCGAAATCTCTTCACAGAACTCCTGGTCAAAAGCATAAACGCGTCCCGTCCCTTTTATCTTCCGTCCGTGCATATACTCCTTTGCTTCCATAAATCCCATCGGACCGCCACAAATTTCTGGTGGAGAAGTCATTCTTCCCGCAGTGCATATGGGGTATTGCGCGGCTTTATCGAATAGAATATTTTTTTCAAAAATGATGTCGTGGGTCCAAGAGTCCAATCCACCGTACTCGTATAACATTTTGTCTCCAGGCTTAAAGCCAAGGTCGCGAAAGCGAAATGTGGATTCGTCACACTCAAGCGTTACACCGCAACCACGTGCATCTGTCGGCACGAACATATGACTGTAATGCCCGCTCCATCCAAACGAAATCTGGATGAGATCACTTAGCTTTGCCAAGGTGACGTCACTTGGTACTAGAATGCGCCGCCACACCTGCGGCTTAACAATGAAGAGAAGTATTTTCAGCTGGCAGATTTCTGGTATTAGCGAAGTCACCGAAATTTCATCTTTTGACTCAACTGCTCGTTCATCGACAAGTGGAGCCGGTTCAGTTTCATTTCGGCGCAAGATTTTGAGCACGCCTGCTGGCGACAACTTTTCTCGTTCGGCGATCTTCCTGAGACTCCAGCCCTCCTGCCGCAAGGCAGTAATGCGCCGGCCGGCGGTTTGATCTTTAACAGGACGACCAAGCCGGACGCCTTTTGCCCGGGCATTCGCTAGGCCGGCATTCACTCGTTCGACTATCATTTCTTTTTCGAATTCGGCAAAGGCACCAATGACATTGTAGAAAAACCGGCCCATTGCTGTCGTTGTATCGATTGTCTGCGTGTAGCTAATAAAGTCAACCCCGAGACTGTTGAAGTGCTGAAGCGCCGTCACTAGAATATTTAGCGACCTGGCAAAGCGATCGAATTTCCAGACAATCACGCAATCGACAAGTCGCTTGTTCACATCTGCCATCAACTCTTGGTACGCAACGTCTGGCTGCTTCCGCTTTTTCTTCCTCTTTGAAAAGTCCCCAGTTACCCTATCAACATATTCTTTGTGCAAGATGAACCCGCGGTGATTCACATACTCCCGCAGCGCCTTTAATTGCGGCTCTGGATCTTGGTCAGTGGTGGACACCCGCGCGTAAATCGCCGCCCTGATTTTCTTTTCGCCCATGAACTCGATCCAAACCACCAGCAGCCGTTAATTATACTGTAGTTTAGTTAACACTCCATTTAGCGCTGAAGTACCCACATGGCTACTATGTTTGCAGGGACAGTGCGGAAGGGGATTAGTTAACAAGAGATTGAGTCAACGGAGACCTCGCCGACGGAACTAGACTGGAGGGCCTCAGTATGAAGCGACTGAGTATAATTCTTATGTCCTTCCTGACGAGGAGCATAGCCCCGGTCCTCTTAGCTGGCCAATGTTGCAAACTTTACGCATTTCGCGTAAAATAGTACGCATTATGCGTAAATCGAATACACTCGACGCCCTTTTCCCTGAAGTACGTCAGAAACTGCTTGCGGTTGTGCTGCTACATCCAGAGGAGTGGTTCTACATGAGCCAACTCGCAGAAACGGCCAGGCTCACACCATCAAGTCTTCAGAGAGAGTTAGCTCGGTTGGTAGCCGTTGGAATACTCGAAACACGTATCGATGGCAATCGCGTTTATTACAAGGCAAATCTGCAGTGTCAAATACTGCCGGAACTCCAGGGTTTGTTTGTTAAAACCACTGGTGTCTTGGACGTCCTCAAGAAAGCGCTCAGGCCGATTTCTAAACGTATCGAAGTTGCCTTTGTATTCGGCTCTTTCGCCCGCTCAAGCGAACTCGTAAACAGCGACCTAGATCTGATGCTGATAGGTGATGTTGGCTTGGCTGAGACCGCACCATTGTTGCGCAAGGTAGAAGACGAGATCGCACGGGAAGTAAATCCGGTTATACTAAGCCGGGCTGAAGCACGGGAAAAACTCATAGAAAAACAACACTTCATTGAGTCAGTTAAGACGGCAAGCAAATTGTTTTTGTGGGGGCAAGAAAGTGACTTGGGCAAGGCTTTTAGCTGAAAACAAAATCAAAACGCACACGACTACGCTGACCGAGATAAATAGTCTTAGGCAAGTGATTGATCGTGATCTGGCTGACGCAGCTTTGCCGGGTCTTTCCTCTGATCGAAGCTTTGCCACCGCTTATAATGCTGCACTACAATTGGCGACAGCGACAGTGCTATGCTCCGGTTTTCGAATATCATCTGTTCCTGGGCACCACAAGGTGGCATTTGATTGCGTGGAACTAGCCATAGGAGCGTCGGTCCGTCCGCGAATGTTGTATCTTGATACTTGTCGGAGAAAGCGGAATCTTGTCGATTATGACAAGGCATTTGTCGCAAGCCAGACCGAGGCGACCGAGTTGCTAAAAGAGTCCAAGGACTTTCAGCAGATTGTTGAAGAGTGGATTGAAGCCAATCACCCGCATCTAAGAAGGTAGCCCTTGCACAGCTGCTGATAGAATGGATTATCCCAAGCTTCGCATAATCCGGAACTTAGCATAAAATGGATTAAGTTCTGTCCTTGCACCAACCATGAAGAATAAAGTCGCAGCCTTAATTGGTTTGATTGTAAGCTCCGCATGGGCTTCCTCTGTCTACGCAGCTGAAGATTTTGATGTCTATGCACTTCGCGCTGAGCGAGCCTATCGGCAAGCACACTTCGCCGAGGCAAAGAAAATTTTTCTGCTCGCATATGACTCCGCCAAAACACCTAGTGAGCGTGTTATTGCACTAAATTCGGCAGGTGATTGTGAATTCATGGGTTTGCGCGATCAACTTGCGGCAGAATCTTACAATAGAGCACTGATAATTTGCCAAGCTGAAAGAGAATTGATTCAGTCAAGTCTCTCATGCGCAAGTTTAAACAATCTGGCAGCGGCGAAACTTGAGGAGACAAAAATAGAGGAAGCGCGATCGCTTTTATCGCGAGGACAATGCCTTTCAGCTACAACAGACATGACAACCAGAGAACTGCCCTTGTCGCCTTGGCTGATCAACCAAGCTAGAGTCGATCTACAGCCATCTTCCTTGCTAACGCAGAAGCATTTCGAGCGCTCACCGCTGAGTGTCCTTTCCGCTCTTGCCAGAGGTACGCCTGTTAAGGACCGAGCAGTAGAATTGACCACGGGCTATCGTAGTCCTTGGTATGGTGCGCCAAGCGACATTCTGATGCATTGGCCCGGCTTCAATGCACTGGAAACCCTGTTTTGTGAAGCATTGAAATCCGATGACATGCGCGAGGCCTCTACATATTTGAGTCATCGAACCGAGCGGACAGTGCTGGATATGTGCGGAGCCAACAGCAAAGAATTCGCAAGGTATAAGTTGGTAAAGAAGGAATGGAATGTCGGCGAAGAAAGCTGTCGTAGACAGTTGCGAACGTCATCAGGGGAGCGACTGAGCTTGTTATCTCCAGATGAAGTGCATGATTTGTGCGACCGCTGCCTTAACTTGCTAAGCGCCCCCAACGGAGACCGATAACGAATGTTATGGTTTATTCGGCATGAACAGAAAGACTACAGCAATTAGGTACCACCAGAAGAGCCCTAAGGAAG
>JAKFUT010000002.1 GCA_021732565.1 Candidatus Obscuribacterales bacterium | reverse complement strand
GAAAAATTCGCGTAAGCAACGAATCCATATCAGGCTGCAAGATACCACCTACTACGGTCAACCGATCGACAATTGTGCAACGCATGTTGTCACCATTCACGTATCAGAGGTGTTTCAAGTTTGTGGAATTTCCGTGACGGACGCTTGCCTCTCGTCAATAACGGCCACGGTCAATTCAAGGTCTAGCTGATTTGAAAGAGCGTACATCGAGCTTGCCGGATCGAACTGAGGGAGGAGAGTAATCCTGCGTTTCGGCGAATTACAAACGCCCTTAGGGTATATGAAACTGAGTGAGTGCACCGAAGGACCAGATACCTTATCGGCAGGTTCGGGTAGTTTGATACGGGTCGTGAGATAAGATAACGGCCGATGAACTAACTCTCAGTCACAATTAACAAGGGAGAAATTAGAGATGGTTGACGACGATGACAAAGTCGAAGTTGAGCAAGCTGTCGTACAGAAACTGGATGAACCGCCCCTTCAAGAAGAAGATGATGAAGAAGGCGCAGACAATGAGAACGATGACGATGACGCTTCTGAAGAAGATAGCGGCGACAAGGACGAATCAGCGGAGCCCGACGAACCACAGTCTCAAGACACCGAGAGTGAAAGCCCTACTCAAATTAGAACATGGAATGAGGCCTCTGGCGAATGGTCTCAACTTTCGGGTTCCTGGAATAACTGCACGGGACAATGGAGTAACTGTGTCGGTAATTGGCAAAATTGCTCCGGCGAATGGAAATTTAGCATCGGAGATTGGTACAAATGTACAGGACAATGGTCTGAAGCCGAGGACGAAGCCTCAGAAGAATAGTCGCTCCCGACCATTCCCGGCCACTTACATTAGACCAAGGGAGAACGTAGCTCCATTTGCAGCATCGCTCGTGCAGCAAGGTGCTTCTCACCATGCAACGCTTCTCGGCCACAGCGCCGGGGGACGCGCCACTGCCACACACCCGCACGCAGTCCGGCATCCCATAGCGCCACGCCACACACACACAGCTATAATGATGGACACACACCCGCAACGCCGTGCCGCACCCACTGTCAGCTCAAGGCAGCGCACTGGCAATCACCGGTAGCACACGGCCGGGGCACGCACAATCCTTATGCAAGCATGCTCGCCCCCTGGCAGCACACCCGCTGGCAGCGCGCTAAACCAAACACTCAATGCGTCCGAATTTGAGCACCATATTCTCTGACTACACGGTAAAGTCGGTAATGTTTTCCAAGAATAAATAATCACCGAGAAGCACATAAGATCCCGCCGGAAGCCCCGGGGACGGCTCGACGCACCACCCATCCGTGCGCACCATATCTAGTGTTGTTGAAGTAATAAATAGTAAAAAGAGCGCTTGACCAAATGTTGGTTATTTGCTAGTTTGTTAGTAGCAACTGAAGTGCGCATATTTTTTTCTCAAGAAGATCGCCGTCGGCTGCTCCAAGTTAATGCGGAATTGGCACATAGGTTGTGTTCCAGTTTTCCAAGCTGGCTAAAAGAGTTCGAGTCTCTTATTCCGCTCCAATTTTCCAACAGGACATCAAGATCGTGAACCGCTCGTTACAGTATTCATCCGCAGTCAAAAGCCAAAGATCCATTGGGCTGGTGATTTCGCACGGAAATACTAAGTCAGTAACGAACTACACTCGGGGTCACGCTCATTATGTCTCAGCAAACAAACGAAACTCAAAACGCAATAGCGCAGCACACGCCCAAGCGTAACACCCATTTGGGGATGCATGTTACCAAGGCAGGCGAAAGAGTCTTGCAAACTCTTTGTGGTGGGTTCGATTCCGACCATCTCCAAGTTTTTCCTCGTGCCATGGTTGGCATCAGTGAAACAGTGCATGTTCTCCGCCGCCGGGTCGAACCCGAATCGGCCGGAGACTGCGACCTCATAACTCAGCTGGCAGAGTATGCGCCTCTTAAGCGCAGAGTCGTTGGTTCGAACCCAACTGAGGTCAGTCCGTACAGTTGCAACGTAGCTGCTGCCCACTGTTTTCACTGTCGACCGTGGATCCAAAAAACCAATACGCTATTGGGAGTAGAAATGCAAGAACCAGTCACCTCGGTCCCTTTTCCCGTTCAAGAGGATGTCGATCATGATCTCTACGTGTCTGAATTCAGCCTGCATCGACAATTCACGATCAGTCTTCGCCATTGCTTCGTCTGCACGCTCAGCCTGTCAAATCGGAGGACTCCAAACATGTATCAAACAATAACCGCACCGGAGAATAAGACGATTGACATGCGCGGTGCCTCATCGGCGCGATAAAAATACACCACATGCAGTATCGTTCATTCGCCATCAACTCCGATAATCCATAGTGAACGTGACCTGACAACGACCAACGGCAAGTACAACCAACTAAACACCACAAAAGACCTACGAAGCACAGACGTCAACCAAAAGACCACACGATACCATATGCAGTATCACCATCTCTCGCACTGTGACAATTCCATCAAAACATGACCACGCCCAAAGGGGGAGCTCAATTCACATGTCAATTCCCCCTAAATCAGTAGAATGCGACCTCATAACTCAGCCGGTAGAGTACGCGCCTTTTAAGCGTGCAGTCGTTGGTTCGAATCCAACTGGGGTCACCATCGCCTTATAGTTCAGTGGACAGAGCAACTCGCTTCTAACGAGAAAGTCCTTGGTTCGAATCCAAGTAAGGCGGCCAATTCCTCAGACAACATGCGTTATGCGGTGCACACTCACATATCGTTCCGCACACCGCATAACGCATGAGTCTCACCACTTGCTGCCACACATCATTCCCCTGTCGGAGGCCTCTACTGCAAAAAACAAATCATTCACTTGTCCGACCATTCTTCTTCCGTTGGCGCAATTGGTAGCGCAAGTTCCTTACAAGAACGAGGTTGAACGTTCAAGTCGTTCACGGAAGACATATTGCATAGTAGCTCAATTGGCAGAGCGCCCCGTTGTTACCGGGGTGATTGTAGGTTCGAATCCTACCTGTGCAGCCATTAAGGAAGTGATCCGAATTGGAAAGGGCACCGTTTTGAAAACGGTGGCGGCGAAAGCCATGCAGGTTCGAGTCCATGCCACTTCCGCCATTTGCACGGGTAGCTCAATGGTAGAGCAAACGGTTGATAACCGTTAGGTTCCTGGTTCAAATCCCGGCTCGTGCACCACGGAAGTGATCCGAATTGGAAAGGGCACCGTTTCGAAAACGGTGAAGGCGAAAGCCATGCAGGTTCGAGTCCATGCCACTTCCGCCATTTGCACGACTAGCTCAATGGTAGAGCAAACGGTCGATAGCCGTTCGGTTCCTGGTTCGATTCCAAGGTCGTGCATACTTTGCCCTTACTGAACATTAGCCGATAACACCGGACTGTGTCCAGATCTTAGTCGTTCCGTCATTTGAAGGATTCTGCCGGCCAGGTGAGCGTTTGAAGCTGGTGAACAGCGTCTTTTGCCGACCACACGCTGCGATATACCGGGGCTTTGCGGTCTTGATTTTCGTCGAGCGTTCTGGTCGGAGTAGCCATTTGATGGAAAGTGATCACGTCATTTAGTTGATCCAGATTGCTATAGCGAATTTTGTCGAAGTGCGTGCGTTCATGATTGTAGTGGGGAGGCGGACCGAAACTAGCCAGGTTAGCGAACGTATCGAGGTTGTCTTGCAAGAATGCGGCAATGGCATGCCGTTTTCCTTTTGCCGTCGGATCGTTTGCTATCCTGCCGAGGAGTTCCTTGTCGATCTCCGGCTGTGAAAAGAGACCTTTGGGATGTTGTTTCTTGAGTTCAGTTCTGATGAAATCGGCTATTTCCACCAATTGTTCTCGTCTCGTTTTGTTGACAGAGAAGTTTATGTCTTTAACTAGTTGATCTTCCGGCTTTCTTCTCTGCAGCTTATCGAATTCGTTCAGTCGTTCACGGGTGACCGCTCTGTTAAAGATGTGCAGAAATCCGTTCGGGGGCAAACTCGATATTTCGCAGGCATGCAATGTCAGCGACTGTCGCACTAGTTCTCGTTGTGAACCGGCCTGTTCGGCAATCTCTGCATCCTCCAGTTCCCGGGGGGAAAGGCGTCCGTCGCGATTCTTGTCGAATTCGTCAAAGTACCTCTCGGCACACTCACGAAACACTTCGGCACGTAGTCCGCTGCCGGAGTCCTCTGCGGCGGTCGCAGATTCCTGTACGCCTTTTGTTCTGATATCCATATAAGACTTCCTCCGCATCGGATTTGACATTTCCGCAGTATTGTTTCCGTGATCGAATTCTCCATTGAAGGGAACGGATCACGTTCGGCTTTCATTAGACTACCCGCGAAAGTTAACCGCAGCATAACGGTAATATAGGAAGAGTGTGTGCGCTTAAAACAATGTCCTCATCTATTGAGGTACATAGCCAGTTTTGCCGGCATTCTCGTTGGATTTATCTCCAAGACAAGACCATCTCAGGCTAGAAGCCTCTGTAGCTATTTGGGACACTACATCTTGATACAATGAGCTAACATAACGCAAGTTCTTACAGGATTGGTCGAGGCGACACGCTATGGCTGAAGCAGAGGTTACACTGACCTATCGCGAGTGGCGCGTTACAGTTCTCAATTGGGCTCTTCTGGCCTGTCTGCCAGTCGTCGCGCTTTTTGTCCTTCTCTGCACGTTGAATGTAGGCCAGCTTCCCAATGGTCAATCGAGCAATATATCGATATTTATCTTCGGACTATTCACGTTGCTCTCTAGTGTCATCCTTGGATTAGTAGCTACATCCGACCGAACAATTTTTCTTACTCGTGATGGAATTTCCCTTCCCTTCATCATATGTCCAAGACCAGGATTCCGAAGCCAGCATGCATGGTCCGAATTGGCCGGGGTCAAATTGCTGCCTGGCGGGAGATATGGCACGCTGGCACTTCGTTTTAAGGATGGCGCGCAGGCGCGGCTAAAACTGGAATTGTTTTCTGCGCAGGAAATTGAAAACTTGATCGTGTCAATGGATGTCTGGGCTGGCGGTTCAGACACATTTCCGGCGCTGCTCGAAGCCCGAGCCAAATTGGCCCGGGAGACAAGCGACCTTCACACAACCGGATATACCGAGATATGGGAGGAAGAACTTACCAGAAGATTTGGTCCGACAAATTTTGTACCCCTTGAACCAGGACACGAAGTTCGAGGATTGATCGTGGAGCGACAACTTGCCTTTGGCGGCTTATCCGCAATATACCTTGTCGGCGATCACAATAAGCATCGCTCAATTCTGAAGGAGGCAGTCATACCGATTGATGCGGATCAGTCGCTGCGCACCACCGCCGAAACCATGTTTGCCAGGGAAGCACAAATACTGGCCTCACTATCCCACCCGAATCTTGCACAAGTGAGGGACAATTTTGTTGAAGCGGGTCGGAATTACATATTAATGGATTACATTGAAGGACAAGATCTCCGACGGCTGGTAAAGGAATATGGTCCCCAATCGCAAGAGGATGTCCTTGCATGGTCCGACCAGCTACTCGACATTCTCGATTATCTTCATAGTCGTGATCCTGCTGTGATCCACAGAGATATATCGCCAGACAACTTGATGTTAAAACCGACCGGTGAACTTTTTGTCATAGATTTTGGCGCCGCCAATCACTTTGTCGGTGCCGCTACAGGAACTTTAATCGGAAAGCAGGCTTACATTGCACCGGAGCAACTTCGTGGCAAGGCCGAACCGGCAAGTGATATTTACGCATTTGGCTGCACTCTTCATTTCTTGCTTACGGGAAAGGATCCCGAGCCACTTTCGGTTGCTCATCCCAGAGAAACGAATTCAGCAATCTCCAACGAACTGGATGAGATTATTGCGTGTTGCACGGCGCAGGAAGCCAATGAGCGACCAGGCTCCGCCGCTGAACTCCGCTTACAGTTGAAGCACCAGTCAAAGGCTCTTCGTCATGCCTGAATCCTTCGACAATTTGCAAAACCTTCTGTCAAAGTCCAGCCCTCTGTCTGTGCCACCGCCAGAACCGCAAATATTTGAATACGTTCCGGATGCTCAGTTTCAGTACTGGCTACAGAGATTAGCCAGAAACATGATTGTCTGCCTCTGGTCTGGTATTGGCCTCGTAGTTTTCTGCACCAATTTCCCTCAATTTCAAATCGCCTTGTATTCTTTCTTTCGGTGGATCTTAATTCCAGTGAAACCGTTACTGGTGGCAACGCCAGCGGCGGAAATTGTCGGACTGTTTTCTGTGCTCACCATCGTATGCCAGATATTTAATTTTCTCATTGTTCCTTGTGTCGTTTATTTGGCGATAAGAGCGGCCAAACCTTCAGCACGGCTGTGTTTCTTTGAAGATCGTCTGCTAATTGTACAGCCTCGACCATGGTCATCCTCGTCGCCCATTCCCGAATCGTTCCGCGTGGTTATGAGTGGCAAAGATTACAGGATACTGAAGAGCATTCCGCTGTCGACCATCAAAACCATATCTGTCGAACGACGTCAGGGCACCAAATCAATCAAGGATTACCAGATTCGTATTGACCGAGAAAAAGGAAGTTCTGTTTACATAAGATGGGGCGACATCGTCAAGCAGCAGGACCGAGATAGTTTTCTTGAGCTGTTGCAAACTAAATTTCCCAGAGAACTCGATGCCACTGTATTCGAACCATTCCGACGCATACCAGAGAGACAAAGTTACACTGAACTCTGGCTGAAAGAGTTATCCGGTGCTCCAAAGCGCGACAAACTAACTCCCCTTGCAGAGGGCAGCGAACTGGAGAACGGTAACTATGTCGTCATCAAAAGAGTCGGCGTTGGCGGACAAGGAACTGTGTACCTGGCCGATTCAAATAAGCATGCTACCGACAAACACAAACTTGTGGTTCTAAAAGAGTTTGTTCTGCCGGTTTTTCCAGATGTGCGCGTGCGCAAGAAAGCAGCAGAGAGATTTCAGGCGGAGGCTGCCATGCTCAGCAGGCTCGATCATCCCCAAATCGCCCGCTTCGTGGATCTATTTATTGAAGATCATCGCGCCTACTTAGTATTGGAGCATGTCGATGGCGACACCCTGAAGGATATTGTCGCTGCGCAAGGACCACTTCCGGAGCCAGAAGTAGTGCGCCTTGCTACACAGGTTTGTGAAATTCTGGCGTACTTGCACACAAGAGAGCCTGCAGTTTTACACAGAGATCTCACCCCCGACAATATAATGCTCGATCAGGACGGATTGGCAAAGCTAATTGATTTCTCCGTAGCGGAGGACATGTCTTCCCGGGTGACCGGCTCAGTGGTGGGCAAACCGAACTACATTTCGCCAGAACAATTTCGCGGCAAACCTACCACCGGAAGCGACATTTACTCGCTGGGTGCCACTATGTTTTACTTGTTGATTGGACATGATCCGCCGCCGATTACAGTGCTGCATCCGCAACTGGAGAACAGCAAGATCAGCAACGAATTGGACACTATCGTAGCGCGCTGCACACAATTAGACGCCAATAAGCGATACGAAAAAGCAGAGCACGTACTGGAAGACCTAAAATTACTGGCGTGAGCTCAAGAGTTATCGCCCCGGAGGAAGGAATCACAGGACCTGCTTCGAATCGCGGCTATATCAATCCCAACGACGTTGTCGAAAGCTACCTCTCAACACGCTCACCACCTTTTGAATTCACTCTAGCGACTGCAATCACGACGCTGTTGTTCACTAATGATGGTGCCCTTCAAATTAGCTCCAGCTAGCTTCGCATAGAACATCGATACCCCTGTCAAATTCGCTCCGCTCAAGTCCGCACCGCGCAGATCTGCATAGCTCAAATCACATCCCGTCAAATTGAGGTTGCTCAATTTAGCATCTTGCAAGTGCGCATATTTCAAATCAGCTCTCAGCGTGGCGCCACGAAAATCAACACCTTCGAGCGTGGCATAATTCAACTGCGAATCAACCAGGATTGCACCGGACAGCTTGCCTCCGCTTAATTTGCAATATCTCAAGTTAGCTCCAGTAAAATTGGCATTCTGGAGGTCCGCATTGGTGAAGTCTGTATAGCTCAGCTCAGATTTTGAAAAGTTGGCCCGTTGCAAATGCGCATCTTCAAAATGAGCATAAAGCCAGGAAGAATTATGATAATTGGATCTTGAGAAATCGGCACCAGTTAAGTCCGCACCGCTAAAATAACAATAACTGCCTTCAGCTCCCTGTAATTTCGCCCCGGGAAATTTACTTAGAATGAATTTTGCATATTGAAAACGAGCATCCTTCATAACCGGCGCTACACTCTCAAATTCTCCCAGATTCACTCGGCTCAAATCGGCAAAGCTCAGATCAACTTTCCTTTTCATCGCTTGTTTCGCGGCATCGGAAAGATTGCTCTCCGTTGATGAATAAATTACTCTGCCGTCACGATAATCCTTAATCGCTACAGTTGACATAGCTGTTACGAAAGGAACCGCGGGTACGGCGCGAACCGATGACACAGGGGTAGCAATTACTGTCGGTGCAATAGGATCTGGCCCGGTACGAGCCATTATCATCCCAATCAGCAACGTACAGAGAAAGCCCAGAAACACGATCAATCCCAATTGCCACCGGCGCGGCTTCTGCCAAGTAAGCGGAACGGCAACTGGTGCCACCTGCCCATCCCTCAACGCGTTGACCAGCTCTTCTACGCTCTGAAATCTGTCTTCCGGTTTCTTCTCCAGGGCCTTGGATGTAACGAATGCAAGTGATGGTGGCAGGTCAGTTTTCCTAACCTCTGTTAACGCTGTTAGGTTCCCTTGAATGTGCCCAAGTATGGTGAGCATCGCAGTTTCGCCAAGAAACGGAGGGCGACCGGCCAGCATTTCATAAAGCAAGCAGCCGAGCGAGTAAATATCTGAGCGATAATCAACCGGCAATCCCATGCATTGTTCCGGACTCATGTATGGAGGGCTTCCCAGAACAACGCCGGTATTAGTCAGTTGCTCGCCTTCATGATCAATCAGTTTCGCGATTCCGAAATCCACAATTTTAGCAGTCACGCCATTTTCGGAACGACTTAGAATTACGTTACTCGGCTTTATGTCACGATGAACAAGACCTTTTCGGTGAGCGTATTTTAGCCCTTCACACACTTGCAACAAGATTTGAATTGCTTCGTCTGAGCTAATCTGATTTTTCGCCTTTATCAGATCGGATATGGTTTGACCTTCGATCCAGTCCATAACTATGTACGGACGGCCGTCATCCAGAATCCCAAAATCCATTACATTACATACATTTTCCTGATTGAACGTCGACGCGAGTTGTGCTTCGTTCTTGAAGCGAGCTAGTGTATTTTCATCCAGCCGATGATCAGTGCGCAATACTTTGAAGGCAACAAATTTATCGAGCAGGCGATGCTTCGCCCGATAGACACTGCCGGCACCACCTTCCGCAACTATACTTTCAAGTTCGTAATTTCCGATATGCGCGCCCGCTAACGAAGTCTCTAACCGAATAGCTCGGGCATTAAGGAATGGACTGGCTTTGAGTCGAGGTGACTTCGTTTGCAACTCTTCTTTTTCGTCGAAATTCATTCGGTTCACCTGGAAGCCCAAACCGAATTTTCCCGATTTACAGCAGTCCGAAACATTGACACTGGTGACGCTTTGACTGTCGCCCCTTCGGCCCGCGCTTACCTCGGCATCAAAAGCCTCCTGGAGAAGAACCGGGTTTTATGAAGGAAGCGACTTATCAAAATGCTCCGGTGGAAAATCTCCATGCTGAATATCTGCAAGACAACAGCGAAGAACTGCACTTGGTACCTTGCAACCAGCCTCACGAAGGTGGTCCGTGGTGACGAAGTGAAAAAGAAAACAGAGTTTGGTCAAATCGCCCGCGCCAAGTCTCCAGGCTCTCCCGGTCTGAACTTCCACACAAGTTTCGACCGCGTTAAGGATGCCGTAGCCATCTGGAGCCGTCAGGTATCAGCTCCGCCCGTTATATGAAAAATTGCGCGTCGCGCAATTTTTCCCTTTGCAGCCGAGGCTGTAACCGTCGTGAATTCGGGAATTCAGCCAATCTGAATTGTAAGTGAAATTGCGCGACGCGCAATTTTCCATAGCGCGCCAGAGAGCAAGAGTCAGACAGCTGTTCCATGCGAAGGCAAAACACGGTGGATTGTGCCGATCATAAGGTATTTTGACGTAAGAGAAAATGTTGCGACCTTTTCCCGTTCAGCAAGTTGTCCAAGATTGTAGAACATCAGCAACAAAAAACCGAGGGTTGGATGCGCGCCAGCCCTCGGTCAATGTCGGTTCTATCTCCCGATATCACGAAATCAGAAAAGTAATACGCTCCATCATCTCCTACTCTGACTAACACAATTTGGGCGATACATACGACAATCTGTTTCTCTCGGCGAGCCGGTGAAATTCTGATGATAATCCCAAATTACTGTTGATTGCAGAAGCGAAACGCATCTGCAATTGCAGCAGTCCACCAACCAATCGTCCAACACCACAAGAACTCCGCAAAAGATCCAATTACTATTTCTTTGAACCAAACCATCCAATTGCTATAGCAAGGGAAGTTCCGCCAGTCAGTCAGGTCGGTCCCTCGGCTACGCGCTGCTTCCATACCGAGGAGGAGAAGATTAATGCAACTGATCAACCACAATAAAGCTCTTAGCCTACTATTCATTGCGCTAGTCGAATGCATCACAGCACCCGGCGTTGCTCTGGCAGAAGATATTTTTCTGCCCATCGAAATCGGTCCAACACCACCGCACAATGAGACGCCGCAAGCTCTGTATTCCAATGGTCGAGAAAATGAGTCGGGCATAACATCACGACAAGTTGGTGATCAAATCATTTTTGTAGATCGCTTTGGCAGAGCGCAACAAATGTATTGCGAAGAAGGTCTTTCCCGTAGAACAAAAATCCAGGCTAATTCAGTAGATGTTGAGGATCAATATGGCAACATTCTTCTCGAAACGCAAGCAAGTGGTTGGACCGATCGTACCAGGATTCAAGCGCATTCTGCAAACTCCGCGGATGGCTCGTCGACTAGAACCAAGAACCAGGCAACTGCTTCACTGATGACCAGCACCAAACTGCTGGCTCCCGAAACGGTATCACCTCGAGGTGTTGTGAGCCCTGGAAACAGCTTGGGATTCTCGGGCGGAACAACCATGAATCGCGGCTTTGGAGCGCTACCACCATGTGCAACGAGTTCATGTGTATCACTGGACATAGGAGCCGGTGAATAAGCGGCAATCCGGTAATAACCTCTGAGATCCCGATCACGTGGAACGCGGACACCGAACTTCCCTCATGTTTGAGAGAAATGCCAGCCTCGCTATCAGAGCGACTCATGTGGCGCGATACAAAATTCTTGATCAGATGGTTCTTTCCTGTCGCCACCGATGATGGGAAAACCTTAGCTGTTTTAACTATAGACCCAGCAATTGCGATTTGGCGGCTTTAAACTCCTCATCATTCAAGATTCCCTCGTCACGGAGCCGAACGAGGCGCTCCAATTCTTTGCTCAGATCAGGTTGATTCGCCGCCGGTGCTGGTCTCTCCCCACAGGTACTGTTCCATTGGTCCATCAAGACACCACCAACTTTCCTGCCGATTTTACTGCCGATGACGCCACCCACAAGGGCGCCTGTAAACGTCCCCACTACGGGAATCGGGAGGAGAAACGTACCAACTTGCGCTCCGGCAATCACTCCCGCACCGGTGCCAGCCAGTCGCGCGGTCTTCTCTTCATCAACCTTTCTTGCTCTGTCGCTATTCTGTGTCATGAGAGTGCCCTTCGGTTACTGCTAATACTGTTATTGAAACAATTGAAAGAGGTGCCCGGGTCCATGAACATACAGTTGAAAAAGCGATCTCGTTCCCCCCAGTAATTCCCCCGTCTTTCCCTCAACGAATTAACTAGATCCTGGTAAACTTTCCGTTCCCCTGTCCGAAAGGCGAGATATGGAAAGCAGACAATTTGGTTACTGCGGCTTGAAAGTCCCCGTGCTGTGCTTTGGTACCGGAACCTTTGGCGGTAAAGGCGAAATCTTCAAAGCTTGGGGAAGCACAGATGTTCAAGAAGCAACAAGGCTTGTTGATATCTGCCTTGAAGCGGGCTGTAACTTTTTCGATACGGCAGACATTTATTCATCTGGCGCTTCGGAAGAAATTCTCGGCGAGGCTGTCCGCTCACGTCGACAAGATGTTCTCATCTCTACCAAAGCAACCTTTCCCACCGGAACGGGTCCGAATGATCTCGGCTCGTCGCGTCACCACTTGCTGCGAGCATGTGAGGCTAGTTTGCGACGACTGAAAACCGACTACATTGATGTTTATCATCTTCACGGGTTTGATGCAGTGACACCCATAGAGGAGGTTCTCAGCACCCTGGATGATCTTGTTAGAAGCGGTAAAGTTCGCTACATCGCTTGCTCGAATTTTTCCGGTTGGCATCTGATGAAATCGCTGGACATCTCTCGACAATACGGATGGGTTCGATATTCCGCGCATCAGGCCTATTATTCATTGATAGGACGAGAATACGAGTGGGAATTGATGCCTCTGGCGCTGGATCAAAAGGTGGCAACCATGGTCTGGAGCCCACTTGGATGGGGCCGACTTACAGGGAAGATTCGCAGAGACCAACCACTTCCAGAAGGAAGTAGATTGCACAAAACTGCCGAGTACGGTCCACCGGTAGCCGATGACTATCTCTACAAAGTTGTAGACGCACTGGATGAAATTTCAAAAGAGACAGGGAAGAGTGTTCCTCAGATTGCTTTGAATTGGCTGTTACAGCGACCTACGGTCGCTTCGGTAGTAATCGGTGCGCGCAATGAGGAACAGTTACGACAGAATTTAGAAGCGGTCGGCTGGGACCTTTCCAGGGAACAAATCGCCAAACTGGACGCAGCCAGTGACGTAACTCCAATTTATCCCTACTGGCACCAACGGCAGTTCGTCGCCCGTAATCCGCTTCCTGTTTAAGCCAAGTAAACTCTAGCCATTTGGAGCATCGGGCTTACGGGATTATTCCTTCGCTCCGATCGTTCTTTCAGTCCGGTAGGGTCCTGAAATATTCATCAAACCATAGAGAACAAAATGTCTAAAATACTAGTAATAGGCTGCGCCTCGAGAGACAAGATTCATTTCGATCAGTTGTCGAAGACCATCGACACCATAGGTGGTGCAGGACTCTACACCGCGCTGGCAGTTCGAGCCACAGGCACGGCTTGTACTCTATTCGCGCCATATCCACAAGCTCCTGAGAGCCGCTTCGCAGCGGTTCGCAACAAGCTTGAATGGATTGGACCTGCAGTGGATGATGATGACATTCCTTCACTTGAGATTGCTCATCATGGCAACGATCAAGCCACCTTGAAAGGTGCATCATGGGCAGGAGAGTCGCTATTGACGACGGCTCTGCTACCGGAGGATCTGTCGCAGTTTTCCTACATACACATAGCGGCGCTCAGCACCACAGGTCGCCAACTGGAGTTCCTGCAATTCTTGCGTGAACGCACATCTTGCAAAATTTCTGCAGGAACCTATGGCCACCCCGCAAAGAATGAGCCCGAGCAAGTAAAACAACTACTCGCCGGTTGCGATTTATTCTTCATGAATGAAAACGAGGCGCAGGCGATCGAGTTCACTCCGCGAAGCTCGGGAACAATTCAGGGCGGAAGATCTGGACAAATCGTTTGTGTTACCCGTGGCAAGAATGGCGCGAGCATTTACTCCTCTTCGAGCGGCAAGAAAGATTTTGCAGCAATTACAATTGCCGAAGTTGATCCCACTGGTGCAGGAGATACCTTCTGTGGCACCATCCTCGGTGCACTAGCCAAAGGCATGAGTATTGATACAAGTGCGTTGCTGGCAGTGGAGCGAGCCGCTCGAGTAATCTCCGAGTCTGGTCCCGCCGCGTTGCAGCGATTGATCAAATAGCATGCAGGTCATTTCCACCGGCGGGGCTCCGTGCGCAAAGTGATGTTTGCACTGTAGCGATGAAGCGCCCGTGGCACTGATAGACTAAGCAAAGCTCGTTTCTCAGACGTCAATGATGCCGAGTGGACCGAAGTTATTAAAAAAGACCGTTGCGAACCTGGCAATCCTTCAGTAAGCTTTCGCGGGAAACTCAGATAGAGGTCAAGAGTGAGTAAGTATTCATCGATCCTGCGTTTGTTATGGTTGCCATTTGTTGTGAGCATCCTGCTAGAGTTCGTGTTCCTGGGTATTATGGGGGTGATGTCTGAATTAGGAGTCGGCATCATACAGGTCCTAGTAGGGGAATTTTATCGGCTGCTGCTGCTCCTTCTAGTTTCTGCAGGCGGCTTGACCTTGTTGCCTGCGCTGCCCGGCATTTGTGTCAGTCTGTTGGGCAACAAGCTGTGGCCCGATAAGGCACCCATGATAAATCGACTGCTCTTGATCGTGAGCCTTATCTTCGTCTGTAGCGCAACCATACTCACTATGTACGGCTTCATGGCACCCGTCGCCTACGGATGCGTGCGAACCGGTAAGACTGCCGAAGCTATTAGGTTGTGCGATGTGTGCACTCCCGGCTGGGCACCAAAGTATGTAACCTTGCCATGGTTTGCCATCGTCGCACAAGAGCTTCGCTACGACGACGGGGTGGGCGCATACTATAGAACCCGTGCTCTCAACATGGCGAAGGACGCTTTCGGAACAAATTCACCGGAGTACCGAGGCGTAGAGCATGACATAAATGGTCCACCCACCAAGATTGAACTAGAACAGTTTGCAAAGCATGTTGTGTTGCATCTTTCCGATTTGAACTCGAAAAGCTTTGTGGATTCACAGCGCGCATTAGCGTTCAATGGTGCGGGCATGAATGAGCTGGACGAACCAGTTATTTCACTTTTACAAAAGCAGGATGTTATCTCCGTTAATCTAGCTGCCGCCAATCAAGGCGCTCAGCAGCTGGAACAGGAGAAGAGTGTGTTCACCATCAAGTTCAATTACGTGAAAGTTGGTGAACCTAACGGGCAAGGAATGATTCCCATTGAAGTCGGGGCGCAGGGAGTGTGTCAGTCAACCAAAGTCACTCGAACCGAGGCACCGCTTAATTTCAGACTGTTGGTCGGACTTCAGGGGCCAAAAGACGGCGATGTCCGCAGCTTTGGTTTGGTCGTTACTTCCCTTGAGAATCTTTCGGTCGGCCAAAGCAAGGGACTTAAGGGTCGCTAAATTGTATCGCGAGTCATCAGGGTCGAATATCCGTCCGTATCATTTTGTGGGCTTCTCCAAGCTGAGTTCATGGCGAATTCGCCTTCTCAACTTCATCGAATCTTGCTTCATGTTATCGTCCAGATCGCCTTTCAAAATCTTGTCCACATCAATGAGAGCTTCTCGATATTTACTCAAATTGAAAAGAATATCGGCGCGCCGAAAGAGAAGCTCTGGATCATCGGGATCCATGCATTGTTTCAATGCAAAAAGCGCAAAATCGTCATCAACTCCCTCAGCCAGTCGAGAGGCTTCTAATAGATTTTCAGTTGAAGAATCAAGTGCGAGAATTTCCTGTTGATAGTGCAGGGCCTCTTTATCTCGGCCAAGCGATTCTGAAACCCTTACGCAGTCCTTCAAAGTTCTCAGCTTGAGCCCGTCCACGTCCAGTACTGTCGAAGCGCTCACCACTGCATTCTTGTGATTTCCAGTTTTCTGCGCGGACCTGATTTGCACATGCGCGAGCCTTAATTGCAAGGTCAAGATGTTTCTTCGCTTCCAGACACGAGTCACTATCCGCATCACCGTCCATCGAACGACCAAAAGGTGGAGGATTGAAAAGAAACGTCAATGCAAGCTCACTGTGAAACTTCGAAGTTCCTTTTTTTATGCACTGTTCCAGTTGATTCTTCAGAGTCTCCCTCATGGCCAGCTGATCGTCTGTTATCGTTACACCATAACAAAGAGCCTTCACGGTATCGTCATACTCTGGAATCTGCATACTCAGCCAGATCGATTTATCCATCCCAGAAGTGCATACAACTCGCTTCTTGTATGGTAGAAGTCGGGATTTAGCGGATCCCAGCCAATAACTTTACTGACGTCATCAATTGCTCCACTGATGTTTCCACGAGAGGCCCGAACTTTACTCCGAGAAAGCACGATAGTGCTGTAGTCACGTAATGCCTCGAACGGATGTCCAAGAGATCTTCCAACCTTGAAATCGAACGCCATCAAACGACCAAAATCAGCCTCCGCTTCGGCCTTACGTCCAGTCGCTACCAGCGCTTCAGCTCGTTCTCTTAGCGCCGCTTTATCGTTGGGAAACAGCCCTATCAGGGCACTTGCTTTGTCAACGATGTTACCGGGCGATCCCTTTAACGGTAAAAACAACTTGAGAAGAGGATAGAGCTCGGACAATAAGGTCATCGTTCCCGAAACTCGTCAACTTAACCGACGAGGGTTCCCGGGCAAGCGGTGCTGACTTTCGTTGATCTTCCGGCTGTTCCATATAAGCTTTATGCCATCTGGAGTTGTTTTTCGTCACCTTGAAACTGGAATTCAACAGTGCTTCTCTCCCGTCGCGCTCGTTAGGCGGAAGAATTGACGGAGCAAGACTCCGCCAGCAAAAGAGGATATCCGTCTGCAAACCCAGTCCGACGAACGACTTCCGGGTTCCAGGCATATTTGTTTGAAGGCAATTAGCATTGCCGCTCAAACAAACGGCTGTTTCCTTCAGCGTGTATTACGGTCGTGAGCTTCCGCCCCTTAGGTGCGGGTTGTGCGGGGTCAGCGACTTTATTATCAACTCTTGCGTTTCACGAGACGGGCGTGCAAAGTCCGGGTTCCTTTCAGTTGAAGGAACTTGAGGGCGATGATCCAATCTGTCGAGTTCTTGTTTAAGAATATCAAGCAGGTGATCCAAATTTGCCAGGTTGTTTACCCTCAGGCCCCTGCTCGTTCTTTCGGCTTCATGACCAGGCTGCTGTTCGTCTGAACCGGAGTCTGCAGAATTAGATTGGTCTCGCATCTGCGACCGGCCGTTGGGGTAACCTACCTCTCTTTGGTCTTCTGCATTTCCTGAATCTGGAACACTACTCATGCGCGAGTGGCTGTCTTTTTCAGGGGTACTGAGCTTTTCTTGTTTAAGAATATCAAGCAGGTGATCCAAATTTGCCAGGTTGTTTACCCTCGGGCCCCTGCTCGCTCTTTCGGCTTCATGACCAGGCTGCTGTTCGTCTGAGACGGAGTCTGCAGAATTAGATTGGTCTCGCATCTGCGACCGGCCGTTGGGGAAAGTTACCTCTCTTTGGTCTTCTGCATTTCCTGAATCCGGAACACTACTCATCCGCGAGTGGCTGTCTCTTTCAGGATAACTTACCTTTGTTTGATCCTCTGCAACTTTTGCTTGATCCTTTGCACTCCCGTCAGACAACTCCTCTGGCGTTATGCCGGCAGTATCACCTTGAGCTGAGTAGCTCCGCATATGTGAATTTTCTTGAGAGCTGGAAGATCTTCCGCGATTGGCTGCGTCCGGTTTAGATGATGAGTTCCACTGCTTTGACACTTCATCAAACATCCGCTCTTCAGGGGTTCCTGGCTTTTGATCCGGTCGACTTATTGCTTCTTCCGGGAATTCTAACTCGTTCATGTATTAGCCTCCTCTGTGTACCGAGTTCATATTAGGAGAAGCAAACTGGCCGCGACCTGGCAAGCGACAGTGGAAACCATTCGAGCGAACGGCCGCGTATTCCTATAGGAATCTTTGGAACGGCGATGGAAATTTTTTGTTGCAATTTGGTCAGGTCTCGCTCAGGTCGTCTTGGCTATCGTAAATCTACATTCGGGAGGGCTGTTGATGAGCTTCGAAAATGACCTTGACGCAAACCCGCCATCAGAACAAACAGAAAGACTTTCTACAACGGAAGACCAGGCAACCGAATCATTCCTGTAAGCGATCATTCAATTCCATCCTTTCCTTAATTTGATCCATCTTCCGCTTAGTTCCGAAGCATTATCAGGAGAATAAAAATGCCGCAGCGTTTAATTATTTCGTCCATATACGCTTTGATGTTGCTAGTGTCTTTTCCATTAGCGTCATCAGCACAGAATGCCTTACCCGGCTCCGCCCCCGCGGTAAATGAGGTCAACAAATCAGCACCGAATGCCCTTAATAGCACCGCGGCTACAGGAAATGAGGGCAACACTTCAGCTCACTTCACAGGGGCTCAAGCCATGCAGACAAGCAGCACTATTGCTCCAACCCTACAGGGAGCGACAAACGGCACTGTCGGTCCGCAAGGCAATAGTGCCACAATCATTAAAGGTATCAATACGGCTGGAACTGTGCGAGTGAACAACCTTTCAAACCTTGAAGCATTACTGAATATCATTGCCAATGGAATGGAAATCCTCGGAATAGCCTGGGGTGGACCTACGCTCATCTGGGGATTCATGAATATGGCCGCATCCACGAAAGATGCTTTGAAGAAAGTGATCTGGGGCTGCGCCGGGGTCACCGGCGGGCTTGCTACTCCGGGCTTAATAAATTGGCTGGTCGCTTCCTGCAGAGATGCGAACTTATTCAGCTAGCACGGCTTTACCTGGTGGCGCAAACTTAAAATGTTGCGCATATATTTTGCATCCCAAGTGAAATCTCACAGGTGCTTGTGGCAAGGTCTGAGAATAATCGCTTAATGTCAAAGTTGCCCAAGAGTGCGGTGACATTGCCCGAGAGCCACGGTTGCGGGCCGAGATGACCACTCTGGCAATCGCCGGAACCACGGTGGCCCCCGGACCTTGCTGATCAAAGGTGCTCGCCTCTTTCTCCACTGTGGCCGCTCTTCGAGCGAAGGAATATCTTTTGTTGTAGGCGGCTTGCTACCAGAATGTATCAATTGGCTAGTCAATTCCTGCCGGGACGCAAACCTATTTAGTTGACTCCTCTGAAATAACAAATGCGATTTGCCAGGTGTCTGACAGGTTGCATCACATATCCTCGATTTGCTGACGGAGGGGTGGGATATGAATTTCGAAATGGATGGCGATTCTATAAACCAAACGAGTGAGGTGGAGTCCACATCGAGCTTTTCCGCTGAGAGGGGGTCTTTAGATGTAGTGCGCTATTTGCCTCAACGCGAGCCGACGGGCGAGGCGGCGGAACAAATGCTTGGTGGATTTTCGCTCTTCATAGATGAGCTGAACCAGCCCGCTGATCGATCAGCTGGTGTGTTTCTAAGTCCTGGACAGAAAACCTCAGATGCCAATGACGAATCATCAGCCGGACCGTCGGACGACGCAAGAGCTACCACATTGGCGTATCCGGAATCGGGAAGAACACCGAGAGTGCCTGAGTCGGAGGGACCAACTACTTTGGCGTACCCGGAGTCTGGGCGCATTCCACGAATTCCAGAGTTGGATGTCTCCGAGCTGCGGGGGATTTTGAGAGGCGCTTTGCGCCATGGACAACAGGAAATAGGTCCCCTCGATCGTTCGCAGAACGAACCAATGTCCGATTCAGTGAGAGGCGGTGCCAATGCAGGTCCGGCTGTTGACTCAAACAGACAACCCGACGCTCACCTGCGGGAAGCGGTGGGAGTAGGAGGTGCCGGTCCCGCTCCGGCGGCCAACAGAGAATTTGACGCAATCCCGCAGACAGATCGAGCACCGCGAGAAGCCGATTCAGTGAGAGGCCGTGCCAATGCAGGTCCGGCTGTTGACTCAAACAGACAACCCGAGGGAGCGGGGGGAACCGGGCCTCAACGTCCGGCAGAAGAGATAGTTCTGCAAAATATGATTGCGAACCCTGAAGCAGCACGTCCGGTTCTGCACGACATGATTCTCTCACCGGAAGCGCGTCTGGATCAACAAGGCAACGATGTGCAGCGCCGGTTTTTCAGTCCCTGGAACGCGGACAACGCAGCCGGGTTTCGTCAAGAAATGGATCAACAACGCCGAGCGCTTAGCCCACTGGAGTTTAGAGGGCTTGTTGAGCGATTGGAAAGACAGACGCAAGGACTTGTTTCACACACTTTGACGCGAGATGGCGCTGTAGCTGACATTCATGTTGGGCAGGATACGACCTTGCGGGCTAATGGTGATTTGGTGACGAGAGTTCGTCAGGGCGAGCGAGTTACTGAAACGATACGGCAACCGAATACAGATCGCGTTGTTGAGGAAGTTCGTGAGTCTGGACAACTTACGCGGAGAGCGGAGCGGCGTCCTGATGGTACCCCCATCGAAGAAAGGGAATTTAGGAATGGTCACCCGTCAGAACGGAGGAGGTACAACGAGGGGGTACTGGAATCGAGAGAGAGCTTTGATTTGGAGGGGCGCCGTCGCGCGGATACATATTATCATCCCAATGGTCAGCCCTCCAGGCAAGTGCACTATGGTGACAGGGAAAGACCAGCGAGGACAGTACACTTCAACGATCAAGGGCGCGCCACGAACCAAGATTTTTATGGTGAAGACGAACACGTCGCGAGGACGGTTACCTACAGGGATGGTGGTGTAGCTAATCTGGACAATGCCACGCCTATTCGACAATTGGAACATGGACCTAACGGTTGGACTGAGACCCAATTCGACGATCGGGGAAGACCTCGGGAGATTCGAACTGAAAGAGGAGATCACACGCGATTGGACGAACAAGGGAGAATACTCGAAAGTCGCACCGAAGCAGGTGATATCAATAGCCGCGCTGAGCGAGGCGAGTATACCCGCATGCACTATGGTCCGCGTCCTGGAGATGGCTTGCACCATCGTGAGCTGTACAATTGTCGAACTCACGAGACACAATGGTTCAATGCCAATAACGAACTCGTTCGTTCGCGTAATGCCGCTGGCACCGAGTTTGTTCATCGGCGAAACGCCAATGGGGTAGTCGAACGTATTGAAGATGCACCCATTGGTCGAGATGAGTGGGGCGCATGGCCAGGTATTCATTTCGAATCAGGCGATCCGCCGGTGCGGAATGCTCGCGGGGAAGAATTGAACCAGATGGCTCGCGATCTTTTGCGATGCTATTCCGATCGAAACGGCAACGTCGATGCTCCCTCTCACGCGGCATTAATGCGAGAACTTGGTTCAAATCCAGCGCTCACTGAGCAGGAGCGGTTATATGCGTACAGTCGAGTTCTTCAGCATTATTTTGACGGACGCGTAGACGGAATCAATCAACCGAATCCAGACGCTCGCACTGAATTCCGCTTTGCCAACGAAGGACTCACCGTTCCCAATGCGATTCGAGGCGGGGGCGGGGCCCCTGATGGACCGGACATCAGACACATTCTGATCAATCCGAGTGCGGATGGTGCACATGGAGCTCTGGTGTATCCTAATGGCAGACCAGGTTTGAGCTATCTTGGATTACGCGGGGCCGAGGGCGCTGCCGCACACGAGGCACTCGTGATGCTTCGAGGGTTGGCAACCGGGGGTCAAATCCCCGACAGAGTCGGATCTATGGCTCAGACAGCGGTTCAACTCAACGCTCTTCAGCAGATGGTTAGATCCGGGCGATTCAGAGACTATGCCAGTGGCTGGCAAGCATTCGCTAACCAGAATTATCCAAATCCGGCTTATCTCCGTCGCTAACCTCCGACGACAACCAAGCTACACTTCGTCGCTAATTGCCAGGTCTGTGACAGATCGTCCGGTCTACAGTTGATTCATTGAAGCAGAGCAGTCTCACTGAATAATCAAAGGAGAAAAGAAATGAGTAACCCCGGGGAACTTTTCGGTGGTATCGAACAGGCTATCAACCAGGACGGCAACACTCCCGCTCACCAGGAAGCTGCTTTGGCGGCTAAGCTGTATGGTATAGGATTCGGCTCAATGTTTGATTGCTTTAACAAAGCGTGGAATGGTGACCCTTCGGCAAATCAGCAACAAGGTCGTCGAGGCGGTGCGGGCGGTGGAGCCAATCCATTTCAAGCGGTTGTGTTTGGGATGATGAACCATATGACAGACCGAGAGATGCAACGAATGCAAGAAGACATCAATCAAGCACTACAACAGCAACAATCATGGGAAGCATAAAGTGATAAAAGATCATCTTTCACAGGCTCTTTGGTCTGCGAGAAAGCCATAGGTGGAATATCGGGAGCCAATCCGCCGTTGATCAGCAGAATTGGTTCCCGGTATTAAGACCTCCACAGTTAAAGGCATAGAAACGCCCTTAATAAGCCAGAGCGGAATCGTGGCTTATTAAGCGAATTCAATTGAGGCGGCCGGAATCAATGGCATATTTAGTCACCTTGAAACTGGAATTCAAGAGTGCTTTTCTCCCGCTCTTTAGGCGGAAGAATTGGCAGAAGCAAGTCTCCGCCAGCGTTAGGGCATAGAACTTCCATGAAGACAGACTGAATTGCCAACATTGCAACGCCGAACCATTTGTGATCAAACATTTACCGCTTCGAAGCCTCATTATCCCGGAGGATTCTAGCGGGTTATTCTTTTCTCAACGTCATTTCGGGCATTCCCCCGCGCGGCGCGCCCGGCTACGTGAGACGCAACCCCTTGAAAAACAGCCCCACGCCCCTGTAGCCTTTTTAAACTTGGTGGGACG
>JAKFUT010000248.1 GCA_021732565.1 Candidatus Obscuribacterales bacterium | reverse complement strand
TTCACCGTGGAAGCCAAATTCTTTGGCGAATTCTGCTACGCAAGTTTCGAAGCCTTCTTTCATTTTGCCTTCGGTTTCTGCGCATCCGCCGCTGCACTTCTTCATTGCGTCCCACATTCCACACTTTATGTAGGTGAGATGTGCTTCCTGGTCATCGCCCCATACTTCAGTGACGCTGCCAAAAATGTTGCTTTCCAGTTCTGCCTTTGCTCTGACGATTTCGATTGGTGTCTTTACGCCAAGTCTCTTGTAGTATTCGATCATCGGCTTGCGGCTTGCTGTCTTGTATTCATTGATGATTTCTTCGCCATGCTTGCTGAGAACACTCATAGTAGCCATGAAGTTATTGGCAATCATGTGGGAATACATTTCATGCAATTGTTCCGGTTTCCAGGTTGGCTTGATTTGTTCTTTTTGGATGGTTGTCATTTCTTTGTGCTCTCCGAGACTCAGCTAAAACAGCTAACTCAGTTATTGTAGGCCGAGCTTTGGATTTATCGGCAAGCTTTTAGACTGAATTCAGGCTACGTCTTGACTACCCCTCCCGGACCTGCCGGAATTTAGATGAAAATCTTGCTGAAACGCAGTGCCCACCCCCTAAAGTAGTGTCAAGTTTCTTTAGCAACAAGACAATGATATCCGGCGCAACGTCCACACAAAGTTACTACTCATCAACTGGAGCTTCGCATTTATCGCTGTCACAGATCAGATAGGCGGTATAACGTAACTATTCTTGATCGTCACGTTTGTACAGCTCTGAATACATTCATAAAAGAGTTGCCCGCCACTCTCCAAGATATGAACTATCCCGTCATCAAGATTTTTCCTTTACCGCTGCAGTGTCTTTCGTCGCTATGTAGAACAGGGTTGCACCCATCAGTGCGAAGAACGAAACTCCCAATATCAGATAACCGTTCTCTCCAATCATTCTGGAAATGGCAGACTCACAACTCATCTTTTCTAGAACGGCATAAATCTGTTCCGGAATGGACAATAGCGCCACCACCACGCCTGCTAGTGCGCCCCCGGCAACGAGTCCCGTGGCGAACAGACTTCCGCTGCCCAATTCATCGTCGTGACTCGATTCTTTGCCTCGATTCAGTTTCAGATCTGCGAACTTCCTTATTACGCCTCCGACAAAAATTGGCAAAGTAGTTGAGATAGGAAGGTAAGCTCCAACGGCGAAGTTCAATGAATTTACGCCGCACAGTTCCATTGTCGCGGCAAGAAATGCACCGACCAGAACAAAATTCCAATCGAGATTGAATGAAAGCATTCCCTTGATGAGAGTCGCCATCAAAGTTCCTTGCGGTGCTGGAAATTTGTCGCTGCCTATGGCGTGAGTAATTCCGCTGGCGATCATGTCGGGTGAAGGGTGGTCGAGCAGTTTCACAGTGATGCCGATGATGATGGAAGAAACAATTGCTCCAATGAACAGACTTAGCTGCTGAAAGCGTGGTGTGGATCCGACAATGTATCCTGTCTTTAGATCTTGCGAGGTGCCTCCCGCATTGGCGGCAGCAATGCAGACGATACCACCGACAGCTAGCACCATAGGCTCGTAGGGGCTGCCTGTCAGACCGAGACCGATGAATACCAGAGAGGTCGCCATTAGTGTTGCAATTGTCATTCCTGAAATTGGATTTGAGCTGCAACCAATCAGCCCGACGATTCTGCTTGAGACGGTAACAAAGAAGAACCCGAACAACACAACCAGGACACCAATCAGTAATTTCTGCCATAGTGATGAACCCGGAATCTGAGGCAGTACTGCGATCAGCATCATCAGGGCCAGTGATCCCAGCACTACCGTTTTCATGGACAAGTCATCTTCAGTTCTTGTTCTGGCTACGGTTTCTCCGCTGTTCGATTTCTTGAGAAGAGCCAGATTCTCCTTGACCGAACTGACGATGGTGGGAATAGTCTTAATTAGTGTCATAAATCCGCCAGCAGCCACTGCACCGGCACCGATCTGTCGAATGTATGCTTTGTACACCGCATCAGCTGCGTTAGCGAAAGAGTGTGTATCCGGATTCCAGTTTCCCGGTCCGCCTGCATGAGCGATGTCCGAAAGATAGCCCAATTTGACGAGTTGATTGGCGATGGTATCCATCGGTACGAGTCCAACCAATAGTGGTATCATGCCGAGCCAGGCAAGCACGCCGCCCGCAACGAGAATGCCGGCAATTCGAAAACCGATGATGTATCCAACACCCATGTACTCCGGGGTGATCTCACCGCTCACGGTTGCGCAAGGCAATATCTTATCGGCTTGTGCAGTGACAAACTTGGGGGTCTCAGCTATTACTTTTAGAACGTGTTGCAAGAAGGCGTACACCAGGGCAAAAGCCAGACCTAGATAGGCTGTCTTGGCAAACTCTCCTCCTTTCTCCCCGGCGATTAAGACAGAAGCGCACGCTGTTCCTTCCGGGTAGGGCAAGCTGCCGTGCTCTTTCACTATCAATGACCGTCTCAGTGGAACCATCATCAATGTGCCTAGCACTCCGCCCAGAACGGCAAGGGTGAATATGGTCCAATACTCGAAATAGTTGGCGCCTACACTTTGTCCCTGATTAAGTGAGAGAAACAAGAACCCGGGTAAGGTAAAAACCACCCCCGATGCAATCGACTCTCCTGCCGAAGCCGTTGTCTGAATGATGTTGTTTTCAAGAATTGTTGTCTTGAGAAACTTTCGCCCAAGTGAGATTGCCAATACCGCAACAGGAATCGATGCTGAAACGGAAAGCCCTGCCTTGAGCGCTAGATAAACTGTTGCGGCGCCAAAGAGTAAACCGAATACGCATCCGAGCAAGATGGCTCGCGGGGTGAATTCCTTTACCGTTTCTTCCGGCGCTATGTATGGTTGGAAATCAAGGGTGTCTTCTGATTTTTGCATCGCACCATAATAGCCGAATCGTGCGCATGGATTCAGCTCCGGCATATCACCGCTTTTGTCCAAGTCTTGGCTGCCGAAAAGCCCCCAATGAGAAGGGTGAAGCGCTTAACTCAAACTTGGACAGTCCAGATTACTGCAAAACACGATAATCGAACCGGACGCGTGCTCTAACGTCATTCTTGGGCTACCGCAACAGTCACATTTACTTGCAGATTCTCGATGACTTCTCGAATTCGGACAACGATAGATTTTCAGCGTTGCTTCTACCGTTACCGACTCCAGTGGCGACCGGCAAACAACGCAGCGGTAACTTCCCTCTGTCTTTGTAGGCATTGGTATCCCCCGGATTTTACACGACCTGCCTCTCGATTTTGCAACACCTATTTCCAACATCTCAATTGGAAAGGTGCAGCGGCGGAAATCGACGTTGAAGGAGCGGGCAGCGAACTATCCTTTATCGGCGCCGCTGGATTTATTTGTTCTTGATTGCATCAACCAGGGCTTTCTTCATTCCGAGCGATTGAACTTGAGGAAATGTTTTGCTGGCAACAATGTCGAACTGCGCACCAGCCCCAACAAGACCATCGTCGAGTTCTTTCAGAAATGAATTTCCCTGTGCGTCGTCTCCAATTGCAAGGAAAGTCATGGTAAATCTGATCTTTGTCTGTGATTCTTCGTGTTGCTTCAATAATCACATCGTGCAGTCTGCGACCCTGAGTACTTCTTCATTTCCGGTCTGCCAAGACTCCTCGGATCAACCGACCATCCGAAGCGGCACTAGTTTCGTTTTTGCAAGGCTATTTCCAGTTCTGCCCACGCGAACCGTAATTCGGACTGGAGTCTCTGAAGATCTTGTTCCATTGCTACACGAGCTTCCTCCTCAGCGTTTGCATAACACCGCATCATTTCTGGTTGAAGCTCTTTTAGCTTATCTTTTGAGGTCTTGGCACTCATTTGAAAGCTCTTGATCAACATGGCGTCATTGGAAGACAAACCATCCAAAGGGGTGTCCATGGCCCGGCGATAGACACGCTCAAGTTCCGCCATATATTCATCGAGCGTATTCTGGAATGAGAGAGACACAAACCACCAATTCTGCGATTACTAATCTAAGGTGATGAAATGACTTCAGGAGATGGACCGAGGCGATTGGCTCGAAACTATTGCTGTGGATAAACGGTCGAGAACGATTTGTCCATTTTTAAATATTGGTGAGTTGCGATCGGCAAAGATTTTACGAACAAAAAATCTACACTCAAAGCGCGGTCCTGTTACATACATCATGAATTATGACTCATGAGGTCCGTGGTCGGCAAACCGTGGGACTGGTATTCCATGCACCCTTGAAGTTTTTTCACGTAAGAAGACCCATTAGGACCGTGATAAAGAAAAGCGACCTGCAAAATTTGCTGTGCATAAGTGGCCGATAGGATTTGCTCAGCCGGCGTACCACATTCCCTTCGTATCATTAAGCGAAACTCATCACAATGCTTTTGTTCAAATATAGAAGAATAACGTTTTAGGGTTACATCTGTTGTGTAAGACATATATGTATGCGTTCCACGGTGCCTCTTTTCGCTCTCGAAAAGCCCGAATGAGCACCCGTTTATTAGCCGGCTCTAATCTTGCGAATTAATTTCACGGCTTAGCATAGGATTGACAAAAAGCCCCACGGGCACGTACTTTGGAGGTCAAAAATCACATCGCCCAACTCTAATAATCCCACATTATTTGACCTGAGATTGCCCAGAACTGATTTACGATTGTAGTTATATGTGTTAAAGTTAAGGAAGCATTACTAATTTCTAATAGAGAGACGTTAATATGATCAAGGTCGTGACTTCAATCACACTCCTGGTTGTGATTCTAACGATAATGATGCCTGCGGGAGCTGAATCAGGGGCTGATGATCCTCAGCAAAAAGAAGCCATCGACCTCATGAAAAAAGGTAAATACGCTGACGCGTCAAAAGTTTTGGAGCATGCGGTTGAACAAGCACCACTAAGTGCCCCAACCCATATGCTCTACGGTGAGTCGCTTTTCCTTATGGGTAAATTTTTAGAAGCTGCCTCTGAGTTCAAGCAAGCTCGCAATATTCAGCCATCGGAGCCTCGCTACGGGTTGCGATGTGCCGAAGCCTACCTGGCGGCAGGAAAGACGGACGACGCAGTCCAACAGTGCGATCAGGCGCTCGCACAATGCAAAGATGAGTTTTTCAAGAAGGCTCTGGAAAATCTAAAAAAACAGGCCCTTCATCCACGGGTCCGCCCCCCCATAAACGATCCCGAACAACCGCAGCGCTCTCAAAAAACCGGAGGCACGCGAAAATGATCATTGCTCGGCAGCACCGCGGGAGCACAGCCATAGAACTTCCGCTGATGTTATGGTTTTTGATGGTTCTGATTTTGTTTCCGCTGCTGAACTTGGGCAGCTGTTGTGTTCGTAGTTATTACTTCTTTCAAGCTACGCACAATGCCGCGTTGCAAGCAGCAAAGGCCAGATCGTTTCAGGTGTCTGGCACCCCATTAGACCCGTCATCAATGGTGGTGGCCACCAACGTAGCCAATGGCATTGCGGGTCAATGGCCCGGGGTGAACATTACCACGGTTACAACCTTTATCGTTCAAACAGATATAAATAATGGCACTGAAACGACGTTTACTGCGAGACTGGCAGTACCTGCCAATACCGTTTCCAATCTCTATCAGATTCGTGTAAGGTGTCAAGGTTCAGTTGAACCTTTAATTCCATTCAATCTTGGGTTTTTCGGTGCCATTCCCGGGCTCACTGGAAATATTCCATTGGACATGAATGACCAGAATGCCGTCGAGAATACTCAGGGTTTAACTCGCTAGGAGGTTGTTGTTGATGAGATCTAGCAAGCGAAAATGGAGAGCGCAGCTTGGTGCAACCATGATGTTGCTGGTGGCAGTCATTGCCTTCCTCATTTTGCCAATAGGCGGGCTCCTCGCTTTCGAAATAGGGCGAGCTAATCTTTGCCAGCAGCAATTGCAAAATGCGGTTGACGCTGCCTCACTTGCGGGGGTAGCAACACTGGCAATGAATGACAATCCCAACTCGCAGGTGGCACATGATAATGCTGTTGCTGCTGCGATGGATGTATTTCGTCAAAATTCGATTCTGGGAATGGACTTGTCGGGTAGCAATACCACAGAACAAGCAGTGCCAAACACCAACCCGGGCCCGGGACAAGCTGACCTCTATTTCGAATTCTTGGACCCGATTACCGGTGCCGTGCTCCCTCGATCCGATCCACGTGCACAAAAGTTGCAGGTATTCGGGGTCATAGGTACACAACCGGCATTCGGCCGATACCTTGGTGTTAATAATTTTGACGTTCGAACAAATTCTCATGGTGCTGTGCCTGACCTTGACGTGGTGCTTTGCTACGACTGCTCTGGTTCCATTGACGATCAAACAAATGTGACCCTGGTCAGAAGGGTCTGGAATGATAATCCTCTCTACAAAACTCAATATTTAACGCCGGTAGCCCCTGGTCGGCCTGCAAATGGAACGATCTTCAACATTGCCCAGCCCTCACCTACAGGCACCAGTCTCAATGGGGCGCCGCCTCAGTGGCTCAGCCAACTCCCTGGCTTTGATTGCGATTACCCATTAAGGTCGGGATTCCAAAGTGGTAACTATTCAGGCTCTGAGGTCGGAATGCCCCCGGGCAATTCGGTGCCTCCTCCAGCCGTTCAGCCAGTACCTCCTGTGCCGCCACTTCCTCCCGGTTTTGGGGGGTTCGGCGCGCCTGCAGCCGGCGCTCAGATGTTTACAGATATGGTGGTAAATATAGACGGGAACACCACATTTGGCGGGTGCGTTTACAACGGTTTCAACTTCCCTAATATAGCCGCGCTTGTGGAAGCTGCTCGAGGAAATCTTGATACCCCTGCAGCATATAGCAGCAGCAGAGCCTACAGCAGCTGTCCGTCGATCGTGCCCAGAGTTGGCTATCAGGCAGCGTATCTGGAAGCCGCCAACAAGAATTCTCAACCTATACAGGCTGCTCGTGACGCCAGCACATTGTTTGCTCAAATCATTAATAATGACACTACCGCTCACTTTGGCTTCGTTGCCTTTAACCAGACTGTAGGAGCCAATGATTCCAGCAGGATTTTTGGTTACAACGAGGTTGATAGCAGTCCCGCTTACGGTCCCGACCCTGGCCGGGCTTTGCCCATGAGCCGTTTAGACTCAACTCCTGCCAATAGTCGCTTCCTCGAGATAAACCAGGCAATTGGCGGGGGCGGTACCGTTCCTATTCCAGGACCTGTGGCTACGGGATCGACCAACATTGGTGCTGCGGTCAGCACGGCGGTTGATCAGTTAATCACCAACCAAAGACCCAATGCTGTGCGGGCCATTGTGCTCTTCACTGATGGACAGCCCACTGCAGGCGGACCTCTTGCCGCCGATCCCTGGGCTAATGCTCGTGATGCCGCGGTTAGAGCTCGCAACGCAGGTATCCCGGTTTATTGCATCGGGCTTGCACAGACTCCGGCAATCATTCCCGGGCAGAACTCGATCTTGAACGACACCGATAACAATCCCGCTAGCGGTGGAATAGCTGCAATTTCGGGACAGGGGGCAAAATTTTACCAGGTTGTAAATCAGGCCCAATTGCGACTGGCTTTTGAAAAGATAGCCAGACGATTAGTTCAACTTGTGCAACGCTAGGAGACCATCAACATGAGCCCACACCGGAGGTCAACTGGACACCGCAGGTCAACTGGATTTCAACTTGCGTTTGAGCTGGCTGCGACTTGCTTCTTTCTCATAGTTTTTACCGCTGTTGGTGTCGATATGGGTTTCTTGCTTTATGGAGCCCATATTAATGACAAAGCCTGCCGCGATGCATGTCGGGCAGCAGCTCAAGCTAATAATGCGGCAAATGCTCTATTGTTGGCCAACGCAGCGATCAAAGGACAACGCTTAAATGGGGATTTGGTGGCACAGAGCATTGTCACCAGACCTTCCATTCCTGCTAATGGACTTGTTTATCAAGACTACGGCGGGGTGCCAGTCTCCCAAGGGGGACTTTTGCCTGCTAATCGATCGCCGTTTGTTCAGGTGACAACTACATGTAACTCTACGCTGCCATTTGCGCCACCACAATTGCTAGGGAGCGTTTTGCCCAATTCGTTCACCTTCACACAGACGTATACTTTTCCCATCGTTCTCATCAACTAAACGTCCGTCGTGCTGGCGAGTGGCCTGTTCAAAAGAACTTGCCAACACCTGCGATCTCCATACACACATCTCTAAGGCGATATCGGTGCACCGATATCGCCTTTTATTGTCAACATACCCCCATCCATCTGCCGGCTCTGCGTTTTGTGTAATCGTGGCATTTCAGGTTGATCGGTCTCATGCGCCTCCTTTCATCATTGAATCGCTCGCTGAATAACAGTTGCCCCCTTTCCGCAACCCCGATGGAGGATCCGGCGATCTCCGCCTCATTGGGTGTGTTGCCCGCGTACTGCTGAACAACTGCGTGGGAGGAACTCAATATCAGCCAAATACACAGTGAACTTTGGAACGATGTTTCTCGCCAATTTCATTTCCCCTTCATTGAGGCCACCGATCGCAATGGTCAAACGGATTGAAACTGGCGTTTTTTCAATAATGTCCAAATCAGAGCTCCATTGGTGGGAGGTAATTCTTTGAATCTGCCGATACTTTTTTTGAAACTTAGCATTTCCATTTTCGTATAGTTCCGGTCATGGGCTGAAGTACCCGTCATTGCAAAATGTCGGGTGTCGCTTAAAACATTTTCTAATCGAATGCATATCTTTTGTACATCCACCTTGGAAATCAAGCTGTTAAACGTTTTTTTGAGAAGATGATTTCGGTCTAATCGCACCTTCGTAAAAATGAGCACGGACCATCTTGATTCTCTCCGCGAAATAGGCTTCAAGAGCCGTGTTTAGCGAATTGATCTGAGAACTCACGGTGAGAGCGGCTTGGCAGTACGCTCGGCAATAAATTCGAACATGGTGCGAATTCTGTAAAGTGGCGACCTGTAAGAATGCCAAGGAATGTCAAGCAGGCGCTTCTTCAGTGGGAGTGTCACCACAAATGGTGGTAATTGACGAAAGTATGATTGCTAGACTATGTTGATTTCGTTGGTTCTTCTGGGTTAGAGTATCGTCGGCGACTCACCTCAGAATTAAAGATCAACTTCAATGACAAATCCGACTTTCGCTGTTCAACAGATATCTTCCGTACCTGCTGTAATTCAGTCAGGGAGCATATCTGGTCGAAATGGATTACGAGAAGCGTTTGTAGGAGCATCGCGCTCAACGCAGATCAAAGATCAGATCATTCGCATCGTTGCAAGTGATCTCACTGGACTCATCGGCGTGCTCTACGGCCGATATATAACCGGTGCACGGATAAGCGAGCGAGAGGTAACGGTCGACGGTCTTGATGCAATCAGACAACTATTGAGCTTGCAAACCGGCGCGTACGATGTGCTGAACATAGAACGAGAAATTTTGACCAGGAAGCTTAAGCAGTCGCTGGGTCTTGATCTCCACGAGATATTAGCAGCTGCGCAGTTCAATCCTGAAGCAGACCTTTTGGAACTCTTTGAACAACAGGCTGCTGCACGTCTGATTAACGAGTCAGCTACGACCAGACAATTCGCTGAAGGTCTTTACCACGAAGTTATTCGACCGGCGAGCGACGATTCCGTCTTAAAGATAAGTCTCAGTCTGGCCAGGGAGTTGTTTCCCCAACCACCGTCCAGCATCTTTTCCTACAGCTCCGACAAAAGTGCTGAGTGTGTTCCTTCCAGTCTTATCGCCGAGTCATCGAAGGCAGGCACCTCATTTGGTGCCAGTGATTTTTCCAGTCTAATCGATTCAACTACTCCGATTCATCCTGTCACTACACTTGAAGACGCGGCCGATTTCGCTGCTGGAACTGTTGAGTCATCTACAGAGATTTCAACAAATTCCTCTTTGTCTCATGGAAAACCGAATTTTCAAGAATGTTCGGAATTCGCCACTGTCGGTTTTGGCGCATCTCTTGAACCAACCATGGAGAATTTCAGGGAAATCCTTCCTTCTCAGGCAGTCACTGAGTCACTTACCACATTGAACTTGACTGACCTCGAGAAGAGCCGGTTAAAACCTGCATCGATAAAACCTGCCGTCCGTATGACTCCTAAGGCACTAGAGCTGCCAGCAGAATGCGCCGCTGCCTCGCCCCTTTCCGAATCGGAAACCAGCCCGGGAATCACGCCCTCGGCAACAGGTCCTGTTGAATCGGGTGAGCATGCAATCAGTCAGCTTGCAAACTCAGGGCAGCCACTAATTCCCTGCAACGAAGAAGTCGCAAGTACCTCCATTGAGCTTTGTTCTATAGCCCTGGAAGACAAGGTCGTAATAACTGCAGGCCATGGTGTAGCCAGCGATATTCTCCTGACGCAAGTGCCGAATAATGTGACACTAGATTCGGTGCCATCTCCATTCGACAGCATCGATCCACCCCTTGCTAACCTTGGGAAACTCATTGCCCCCGTTGATGGTTCAACCGACGAAATTGCACTCGCGATCATAGAACCCAGTGTGCCAGCGGACAGCCTGGCCGTTTCTCCGGTGGTCGAAAATGACGCTGAGTCCGCGATTATGTATTCTGTGGTTGGTGCGATGGTTGACACCAATGCTATTCCATCGGTTGCTGAAGTTGGTTTATCCAGTGCAACGACCGTAGAATGTCTCTTAGAGGTGTCTGAGAACATCGCTGAGTCATCCGTTTCGCCATCAGAAACGGCCTCGGCAATAACACTGGCAAGCATCATTGAAACACTGACTGAATGTGCATCTTTGGCGGGCACAAAGACTGATACTGCTGAGGTAGGTTCACCTGATTCCCCCAGTGGCGGTGAACAAGAATTGCCAATTGAGCCCGGTGAACAAAACATTGCTTTGGTAGAAGAGATTGCTTCTATTAAAGAGAACTCCGAACAGCTCTTGTCCAACGAGCTGCCACCAGTCAATTATGTTGTGGTAACTGAGCCTCTTGAAACACCAACAGAAAACTCTCCTGCAAATGATGAGGCATCCCCTCTCTCACCAACCGCACCAAAGATTGAGGAGAGTCTACCGCCGGTAAACTTCGTATTGATCAATCAGCGGGAAGATGAATCGCCTGCCACGCCAACATCAACATGTACAGAGCTAGTTCCAGTGGCTGACTGGTCCTCGGAAGAGTTGCAGGAACAACAAAAGAAGTATGATTTAGCAGCGTTAAATGCCATTCCCACACCCGCCGCCACCGGCATCGTTGCAACACAAAACCAAAAGATGGTGGTATTGCAAGACCTGGAAGCCACTCTTACAAAAGCACGCACCGGAGCTGCCACGGGCCAGTTCAGAACCATTACCACTGAACGGCTAAAACCGGCACCGCCAAGTGCTCCGCCTCCGCCTGGCCCCACTGCGCCACCGCCGCAACCTGTGAGGGACACTGCTCCAGCCACTGCTGGTGACTCGTCTGAAAAGTCTGAAAGAACAAGGGCGGGAAGTCAAAGTTATCAATCCTTGAGAGTGAAACAACAAAGTGCCACCAGCACCGGTCGGTACAAGGAGTCGACGGAACTTTATCTTACGGATATCCGCAAGAAAATAAACGTAGACGGTCGCAAGTTCGTGGATACTGGAAAGCACGTTGCCGTCCAGAAACCGCTGAAATTGAACCTGCTCGCAATTGCGGTGGCGGTGTGCGTTATTGTGTGTTTCGCTGTTGGTGTCAGACTGATAACGGGTGCTAACGAAACGCTTTCGAGCGCTGACAACAAACTGCGCGCAGGTGACTTCGCCGGCGCGACAGCAATGTACACCAAGCTGATAGAGAGCGATCCGAAAAATTTTGCAGGGTATGCCGGGCGAGCCGCAGCGACAGCTGTGTCGTCGCCCTCGTCCGCTTTTGATGACTATAAGAAGGCGCTGGAACTAAGCCCTGAATCAAAAGCAATTCGAGTGAAATATGCCGCGCTATTGTTGAGAGAAGGGCAGACAGCTAATGCGCTTGCCCAAGCAACCATTGTGTTGAGGCAAGATGCGCAGGATGCCGGAGCGCATCTGGTACTGGGTGTTTGCCATGCAAAGCTTGGTAATTTTGAAGAAGCCATTCCCTCGCTTCAGATCGCATTTAAGTCCAACGTGGGAGCACGCGCGGAAGTTTGCTACTATCTCTACGAGGCTTGTTTGCATTGCAAACGAAAGCCTGAAGCCGCAATGTATATTGATGAAGCAATAAAGGTTGCACCGGCAAACGCACGGTACCTTATCGATCGTGCGCGCTTGAAGGTCTCTGACAATGATTTTTCTGCTGCGAAGAAAGACCTGGTTGAAGCCATCAAACTTGCTCCGGCAAATGCTGAACCTCGTTATCTTCTTGGTATTTGCGAGTACGAACAAAGGCTGATCAGACCAGCAATTTCTAACTGGACTGATGCATTGAATCGCGGCTACAACACTGCAGATGTGTTGGTCCATCGGGGGCATGCATACCTTGAGCTAGGACAGTATCATGAGGCACTGTCTGATCTTGAGCAATATTTGCAGTTTAAACCGGACGATCGAAGCGCTTTGGCTCATCGAAATGTAGCGCTGTTCCAGGTGAAGAAGCGAATGCCCACGTTGACAGCGTTACGTGAAGACTCTGTCAAACCGGTTCACTACAAGGGAACCGACGCGGTGAAGGCTGGTTACAATGCTCTGCGTGCGAAAGACAGTTCGAGCGCTGTCAGCATTTTGAGCACTGCGGTGAAAACAAATCCAGATAATCCGCTTGCTCGTAAGTATCTGGCTTACGCTCATTTGCGTGAAGGCAACATAGACAAAGCCGTACGACAATTTCAGGCATGGAGTTATTTGCAGCCTGTTCCACGGAAAGAGATGTTGGTGTTCGCCACCACCTGCATGGATGCGGGAAAATACAACGAAGCATCACACATTTATAGCGAACTGGTTAAGGCTGAACCTACTAACAGTGCGGCCCGAGTGCAGTTAATCAAGTGCTGTTCACTTGCAGGCGACAATGACAAAGCGCGAACACTGTGCCTGGAAGCAATGGGTTCGGCCAAGGATCCCCATGAATATCAGCGGTACAAAGTGTTGTTACCTTAGACCTGCAAATCAGCCAGGCAATAACAATGTGTCCGTCCGATGATCGGACGGACACATTGTTATTGCCAACAGTCTGTTTGTAGTCTGAAAGCCGATCCGTCTCATCAAGTAGGTGATCAACCTGCCCGGTTCGCTGGGAAGGCTTGGCGCAAAGATGCCAAGCCTGGAACATGCGGCGTTTCTTTCAGCCAAGTGTGAGGCGACGCGCTTGGTATCTGTCTGAAAATGAAGTGCGAATTTAAATGAGTATCTCTACCGTGTGTTTGCCACCGACTCAACACCAGCCACCGCATCTAATACTAATTGTGCGGCGCCAATCAGGCCGGCTGCTACCCCAAGCTGAGATGGATAAATCTCAAGTTTTTCGGAAATACGAGGTAGAGTTCGATCTGCTAAGAGATCTTTGAGCAAGTTGAGGTCGACGAACTTACTCATCCCTCCACTTATTACAAAGCAATCCGGATCGAGCACATGGCATAGCGAAGACATACCAACGGCGACATGTTCGTGGTACTTGTCCAGTGCCTGCCGCCCGATCAGGTCGCCTGCGGCTGCCGCGTCGAGAACGTCATTTGTCGTGAGTTCTTCGCCTTTTTCACATAGACACGACTGCGCCGCTGTTTTTCCCTGCACCAGTTCTATTGCCGTGGCGAGCAAACCACGACCCGAACCGTAAGCTTCCCAGCAGTCCCACAGTCCGCAGGTGCATCGACGTCTATTCTCCATCGAAATTTTTATGTGTCCCACTTCGCCGCCAGCAAAGTGTGCGCCGCGATAGAGTCCTCCTTTGAGAATGATACCGCCACCGATACCAGTGCCGAGCGTAACCATTATCGAGCAGTGGTTCGTGTGTAGTCCTGCTGCTCGGCACTCGCCGTAAGCTGCTGCGTTCGCGTCGTTTTCTACGTGGGTTCGCAACGCGGTTTTGTTCTGTATTGCATGTTTAAGGGGGGTTCCTTCCCAGCCGGGAAGGTTTCCCGTTGATCCGATAATAGCCCCGGATTCCGGATCGACGATTCCGGCTGTGGCTATACCCACTCCCAGAATCAAATGCTCACGTTGAAAATCGGCAATGATTTCCAACAAGGCACTGATGATATTCTCCGGACCTGACGGAGTCGGCACTCTTACCGGTTCGCCAACCAGGCGCGAATTCGATACCATCCCGGCCAGGATCTTGGTTCCGCCCAGATCAATTCCAATTGCTGGAATATCATTCTTGTTCACTTTTTAAATACCGCCTAACTGACCACGATCAGGTGTACCCTTCAGCACGAGTTTATTGAACGGAATCGGATGGCCAACTAAGACGTCAAATCCGAAGCGGTTGATTCCTCGAATGGTATCGCGTGAAAGGAGTATCTTAAAGTCGTCCGGGCCTATTGCTGCGGATATGGTTCGTTGATACAAGAGTTTAGCGTCAAAATTGTATCCCAGGTTTCCACCCACGGTGAGCCATTTTGTCAGCTTCACATCGCCATTGATCATTCCCGATCTTGTTCCTTGAATAAATTGGTCGAATACGAAAGGTGATTTTCCCTGCACAGCGCTCTTTGCTAACTGCCCTTGTATGCGGACCTTATTGAGGTTTAGATTCAACACCGGACCGATCTGACCCATGAGCATGGCGTCACCCGATGAGTATCCACGTGCGGCCAGTCCGCTAAATACGCTACCGCTCATACCATATTTCCTGTCACCAATATTGAAGATTGGCTCCGAGTTGCCCATCACTTGCTCTTGTATTCGATAGCCGGAGGTGATTTTAGTACTTGTCGGCTGTGTGAACAATTTTGCATACTGAGGATTCAAGTTCACCAGGGTTGGTTGGTCTGACATCCAACCGGCAGAGGTTCTGTAGGATATCCCCTGAATAAAGGGGATGCCGCCGATACTGCGCCAATCTACAACCTCAGCAAGTGCGCGAGCTCGGCGTGAACCAAAAATCCCGTCAGGCAGGAATCGATTAATGCCAAGCTGAACTGTGGTGTGTTGATTAACAATATAACGTAGATCGCCCACTAACATATTTGATACGGAACCGTAGGCAAGGTTGCCCATGACTCGTTTCCCCTGGTAGGAGATGCGCATACCGGCACCATACTTGCCGTTGCTGGAAACCGTTCCATCTGGAAGCGTGCGTTTACCACCGTCTTGAATCAATGGTGCCCAGGAGAACACACCCATTTGGCCAATGGCGTAGTTGAAGTTGGGGCCTACGTTGAGCCCACCCACTTGAATGTTGTTACCGATCATCGGAGTTACAGGGAAGGTAACTTTTGAGTTGTTACCTTTGCCCACCGTGGTAATAAACTTTCCTAAAGGCACAGTGAAGTGCTTGAACTTCAACCTGCCACCAAATATGGTGATATTTCCCGAATCCTTATACTTTTCGTACACCATCTTACGAGCCTGGAATACAAAGCTTGGAGTCTGTGGAACATATGAATTGGGGTGAAGATCCTTTTGACCACTCTCTTCGGACGATTGAATCGTTCCGTTGTACGGGTTTCTAGCTATGTGAATGGCTGTGGGCAGGGTAAGGGTGCCAGATTTAAAGGCAAGCCCCCCTTTTGCGTCTCCTCCGCCAAAGCCCCATCGGGCCAGGACTTGGGCACCGCCAATTTCAGTATCCGGGTCTGTAATCAGGTATTCGTCCGATCCTACTTTAAACTTGAATGCACTTCCCGTCGTCAATTGACCGTTACGCACGATCTTCACATTTCCGCGGGCGTCGATCATCTGGCTATTTTGATTGAAGAGGATCATATCCGCTTCTAGCTTGGAATCCTGACCGGCTATCGTCGCCACTGCATTACCGGTGCCCAAAAAACTATTGCGATCCTGGTCATACTCAGTATCATCGGCGACTATCTGGACGGTGCCTTTGAGAAGAGTATCTTCGCCGTCTTCTGGAATCTTTGCCAATTCGGCATCGATTTCATCTTGTGGGGCGGCCGGAGCGGGTGCCGCCGCTGGTACCGGAACTTTGCCTGCATGGGGGCGTGCTGCACCAAGTTGATTTACGAGGGAGTCGTCCACTTTTGGAGGGGCTGGCCGTTGTTGCGGAGCGGCGGCTGTTGCCGGTACTGCAATGGCAGGTTTAGCTGCCGGCGGTTTAGTTGCCGTTGCTGGTTTCTTTTGGAGGGGAACAGCTGGTTTTCGCAGTATCGGCTTACCCGTTGTCACGGGCAACGCGGCCGAGGGGCTCGGGCTGGCGGGCGACGCTACAGGCCGTGCGGCACTTGGAGCAGGCGGCCCTGTAACGACACGAGAATCATCGTCGGTAGACGGAAATGTCAGCGAAGGCGATCGCGGTGTCGCTCTTGAAGATGTTGAAGGGGCGATTATCGAAGGGGCTTCAACTCCATCTAACTTAGGAGTCATTGGAAGCAAAAGAGTTCCTGCGGGAGTTGTTTTAGTTTTGCTTTCGCCTGCCGCATTTACCCGCGGTATTAGCCCGACACTGGAGGCGATGAGTAATCCGCAGCATATGACGACGCGTGCGGTTCGGGCTCCATGGCTTGCCGGGCGGAATTCCGAAACGGACCCGTTATGCTGCCTTGCAGGGACTCTAGAAGCTTGATTGCTCGGCTTTAGCCCTCTGATTCTCGATTTTGATTCACTGGCGGAAGTTTCGAATACCAAAATTGCACCTCGAGTAGGGTTTGCATCGATCAAATTGCCATGAGCTGCAAACCACGGCCGTGTTTAGCATGACGGTCAGGTCTGATTATCGTACTACCGATCACCCCCTTAAAACCTGAGATGCGACTTCATATTAAATGAAGTGATGAGCCTTCGCCGGCTGAACGCATTCTTGCATGGCGGTTTCATAAAAAATACCTAAGGAGTTTTGGCACCGATGAATTGTCAGGCGGAACCTCACAGTTGGTATGCGCGTCACTCATCATTGGCGCTATTCGTAGCTTCAGTTTTCTCCATCTTTTCCCGAGCCCCGTAAAACCACGACTCGCTGTAGATTTTTCGGCGAAAACATTCAATAGAAATCGCCATGACCGCATACCGGCTTGACAACGCGCGCCCTTTTTCCTGTTATGCTGATGACGTGTGGACAGCAAAAGTTCCACCCTTAGAGAAGTTCCTACCTTATTTTTGTCCTGCGCAATGACAAGCTTCACGCAAGCATTTAAGTTCCAAAACCCTACCATTATCAATTTCGGATTGGACACCGCATCCGGTATCGCGGATCTTGTTGCCGAACTCGGTGGTTCCAAAGCGCTGGTCGTTACCGATCAGGGGCTAGTTGATCACAAGATTGTGAATCCTGCTATTCAATCATTAGAGGAGAGCGGATGTAAGCCGGTTGTATTCAGCGATGTTCCTCCCGACTCCGATTTGCAATGCGTCGAACGCGCGATTGAATATGCGAAAAGGGAAGGGTGCGATGTTGTCATTGCCATCGGTGGCGGGTCTGTTATTGACACCGCCAAGGCGGTTAATATCGGACTCTGCAACGAAGGCGATCTGCGTGATTTTGAAGGCATTAACTGCCTGACTCATCGCCTGAAGCCAATGATTCTGGTACCGACCACAGCGGGAACAGGCTCGGAAGTATCTGCAGTGGCCATGATCCGTGACAAGGAGAACGGCAAGAAGCTTCTTTATGGAAGTCGTTTTCTGTTTGCGGACATCGCGTTGCTTGATCCGCGATTACTGGTGAGCCTGCCTCCTCACCTGACCGCAGCAACCGGTCTCGATGCCGTGACCCATTGCCTGGAATCTTTCGTTTCTACCACCGCTAATGCGGTATCCGATTCACTGGCACTGGAAGCAGGAATATTGTTGTTTGCAAATCTTCCCCGTGCCACTAGCTGCGGTGACGACCTGGAAGCTCGCTCCTCAACTTTGCTGGCCAGCTGCATGGCCGGGCTGGCATTCACAAACGCCGGCGTAGGGGTGGTTCATGCTTTGGCACATACTATTGGCGGAAAATATGGAACCCACCACGGTCTGACAAATGCTGTATTGCTACCGTTTGGTTTGCGGCTCAACATGTCTACAACAGAAAAACTTTATGCCAGATTCTGGCGCCATCTAGCCGGAAGCGGTGTATCACGCGATATGCCCTATACATCTCTAGTATATGATCCGTCTCTTAATGATGAACAAGCTGCGCTTGCACTGGTGGTGGCGGTGGAGGAACTCCTGAAGCTATGCGGGTTACCGCGCAGTCTTCGCGAACTGGGAATTCCTGAACTTACAGATGAGGTAGTGATGGAGTTGGCAGAAGTGGCAATGACCGATCCTGCGATAATGTTTAATCCAGGCGAAGTGACCGTAGAAAACTTGGTTGATATCCTCAGGGAGGCTTTCTGATGGCAGTATTTTCATCTACAGAGGAATTGCAGGATGTTATGTCCTTGCTCTGGCATGAAATTAAAGAATCACCGGATATGGCAAACAAACTTATTCAATCAAAACTGATAGTTCAATTTCGCTATCGCGAGCCCGAAGGTCTTTTGACCATTGATTGTTCGGACGCTGAGACCATGAAGATCTATACCGGACCTATTAATATCAAGCCAATGATCGAGATGTCTATGAAGGCTGACATCGCTCATGAGTTCTGGTTGGGCAAAGTAAATGTACCAATGGCCCTCATGATGGGTAAAATTGTTTCCCGAGGTCCCACGCCAAAAGCTCTGGCATTGCTTCCTGTCATAAAACCGGCATATGCCATTTATCCGGGAGTGCTTGAGGGCAAAGGCAAAAACGCGCAGATGGCAGGTTGACGGTAATTGCACTGGGTGAAGTGACTGTAGACTGGCTTTCGCTCGAGCGAGGCCAGACGATTATGTCTGCCACCAATTTCTACCGTTATCCCGGTGGCAATACCGCAAATGTTGCCATCGGGTTAGCACGCCTGGGCGTTGACGTCACTCTCATCGCCAAGATTGGTACTGATTTCCATGGTAGTTATTTGCGCAGTGTCTTGTCGGCAGAGGGAGTTAACCTCGCCGGGCTGATTGAGGATTCCCGTTATCCTACGGCGCAGTGCTATATGACTGTGGCTGACGATGGGGGTCACATTTACCGTAACTGGCCCAAGCCCCATGCTGCCGACATGCTTTCGGAAGAAGATGTCTGCGAAGAAATCTTCAATTCAGCAAGCCTGGTTCATAGTTCAGGAATCTCGCTAGTGCAAGCACCTCGTCGCGATGCTGTGCTGCGCGGTTTGGAGTTGAGCCACAGGCACGACGTGTTGGTTTCTTTTGATGCCTGCTTTCCCAGCGGCCAAGGTGGAGTTGCCCGGGAAGCAGCCATGATGATGATGGAACGCTCTCATCTTGTGAAAATGAATCTTGATGAACTGGCATTCTGGTCTCAAATGGAGCAGGGAACAGAGATGTCTGTGATGGTTAGAAAGGTTTTTGAAGTGATTCGCCCGGTAGCTCTGATAGTCACATTGGGACCAGGCGGAGCAATTTTATACACACCGGCCGGCGAGGTCTTTTGTCCAGCCCATAAGGTTGCGGCGGTGTGTGATGTTGGAGCTGGCGACGCATTTATGGCGGGCCTGATTTACACTCTGGTCTCAAAGTTATCCGTGACCGGCCAGCCTGCCAGAACCGAGGCTCTGAGGAACTTGTCGTTGGAAGATTGGCGGATGGCCGGTAATACAGGAGCAACCTGTGGAGCCCTGTGTACAAGAGCCATTGGTGCCACCGAGACGTTTCCTCGATTGAAAGACCTGGAAGCGGAATCAATACAACTGCGGCAGTTCTGAAAAATTGACTTAGAAGTGCCTCAGCCCCGGTGCCTTTCGACCAGAATGGGGGAAACCGCCTGTGAACCAGCTTGATGACAAGGGATTTAATTTTATTTTTCGGAAAGATCACTTACTGTTACACTAGCGACGTTTTCTGTGCCGGGCTCCTGTGAACCTTGTTTTATTTGGAGATCATGGCACCTGATTTTTTCGTCACTTAGCGAAGAAATTCTCTCAAGTTGTGTTGTGTGCGTTCATGGCGTTTTGCCGCCTCGGGCCGGGGCGGAGTTAACAAGGCAGGCAGTATGTTTCAAGCAATTCCACTTCCTGAAAGCTTACGAAATCTCATATCAGGGTCCTGTGATCTCGCGGTCATCGGTCTTGTTTTGCTGGCACTCGGTTCTATTTTGCTCTTTTTCAAGATCTTTAAAACGGATTTTTCACAAGACTGACGGCAAAACTTCTCACCCCTTTTCTTCGGGCGATAACGCAAGCCCGATTGCGACTTCTTGCGCGTCTGCAAATCTTCTGTTCCTGATCAGCGTCCGGTTCGACCCGGATACCGATTTACATGGACTGAAATGGGTTAAGCGTATACGAATTTCTCCGGGAAGCCATCTCTTTGATTACTGAGGGGTGATGCAGATGGTCGATTTTAGGCTCGGTTGACATAGCAGATCTTGTGATTTTAGCTTGCGAACAGCTGAGCAATCTGGTTGCTCAGCTGTTCGCATGAATTCAGTCCATTTTCTATGATATTTTCAATTCAGCTACTGTTAGCCGACTACCAAGGAACGATTCATGATGCCATGGTTGCATTTTTTCTTACACCTCTCATGCGGGAAGTGGCCGCGTTCGCTCCATACTCAGCACGTAAAACTTGGAGCAAAGTTCCGGGCGTTGTGTGTCACGGGTTGCCTTTTTTACATCATTCAATGCGTGCAATTTGTGCCTGCAAGTGCTGCCGATAGAGAGAACGAAGAAGCCGGTCAACGAGCCTCCGCCGATGAATCGCTTCACCGTAAACAAGGCGAAGTCGATTTTGAGAATAGGAATTTCTCGTCGGCTGAACATCATTTTCTCAGCGCACTTAGCGCCAATATCAAGACAAAGTGGAAAACACAGGCGGAGGCAAGTCTTCTGTCCGAACGGAGGTATGAACTAAATAAAGCTCTGGCTGCGGTTTATCAGGCCACCAAAGAGAAGCGAAAAGAGTTTGATGCTTTACAGCAGGCTAGCTTTTTTGCTTCTGTTTCTAAACATCTCGATGAAGCCATAGAGTTAACGCGCAAGCGTGTTCAATTGGCAGAAGAACTGAATGATCCCGATGCACTCTCCCGTGCGTTGGAAAACTATGCACAGAACCTCGACCGTGGACATAACTACGAAACCTGCGCAAAACAATATGAAAGAGCAATAGATTTGCGAGTAAAACAATTTGATCCCGCATCTTTCAAATCTCAACATCGCCAATATGTGAACACCAACGATCCCGCCGACGCATATGTAAGCGATCTCACGTCACTTGGCCTGGTCTATACCAGGCTACAGAACTTCGATAAAGCCACGGTTCTATTCCAGAAGCATCTTGAATTAATGGAGAACGCTTTCGGACCAGAGGGGCAGGAGACGCTCACTTCTCTCCACAACGTTGCGATGAGCCAACAGCGGGCACGACACTCCAAAGTAGCGGAAGCGTCCATACAAAGATTGATCATCACCCAGAGAAAACTCTTAGGAAACGACAGCGAGCAATTGATTTTTTCTCTAAACACTCTTCGAAAAATATATGAGGATCAAGACGACGACTCCCAAGCCGAAGCTACTGCAAAAGAACAGCTCAGGATTGCGCGTTTACATGCAAAAGAGAATCCGGTGATGGTGGCAAGTGTGTTGGAGGGATTGGTGGAAATACTCCGGCATGAAGGCAAAACGGCAGAAGCCAGTAGAGAAGAGAAAGAAGCCGAAGTTATTCGCACCAAATCGGGAACCAGCCCTGAGCACCATGTTCAAGCTACGGTAATCAATAGTCCGGAGCAAACTGAGAAATAGTCGAGGATGGGATGAACAAGCTTTCAGCGGTTCATTCAAAGAGGTTGTGAATCTTGTGGTCAAAGACCTGCCTACGGCGTCAAAACCTTGTCGGCGGCAAGCAAGTATTCGCAAATTGCGAACATATTAGTGATTTGCTCTTTGCGTATCTGGTCTTCCAGACCGTAAAACTTAACGCACAGTCCGCAGACCAGAACATCGGTTCCGGCTTTTCGAAAATCTTCCAGCACTTTGTGAACAGCACTGTTGGAGGCCATCAATTTTACGCCCGTGTTCGCCATCAAAATTGCTCGCGGTTTGTGCCCTGATTCAAGCAACGTTTGAAGGAATACATTGAGCAGCGTACGCCCGAAGTCTTCGTCGCCGTGTCCCAGTTGATCTCTTGTGATGAAAACCACCGTTGATGGAATCGCGGAGGTGGTCTGCGATTGCGCCGGAGTGTGCGCAGTAGATGCAAGCGGTGCGCGAACGTGCTGTGCTCTGGCGATAGACACCGCATAATGACCATCTTCTTGCTTGGTGGAAGATATGGATGCCTTGATGCTTCGAGCCAGTCGTTCAAGGTTTGCTACGCAAACATCGTCATCGACAAGCGCTTCAACGGTGTTAACAGAGAGATCGTCAAACAGCTTTTTCGTGCGAATCACCGGCTCAGGACATGTTAGCCCACGTAGATCTACTTTCTCAGCCAATTACTCTACCTCACCTGAACCCGC